>NZ_AP022583.1:4200000-4500000 GCF_010731635.1 Mycobacterium noviomagense | reverse complement strand
CTGCTGCACGTCGACGGGTGGCTGTGTGAGATCAAAGACGTCCAGATCCGCGACGGCCTGCACATCCTGGGGCAGGTTCCAGAAGCCCAGCAAGAACTGGACCTGGTGCTGGCGATCCTGCGGGCCCGGCAGCTCTTCGGCGGCCACGCGTCGGTACCCGGGCTGCGCCAGGCGCTGGGGCTTGCCGAGGACGGCAGCGACGAGCGCATCTCCGTCGACGAGGCCGAAGGCCAAGCCCGCGAACTGCTACAAGCGTTGCAGGACACCGGCTGGGATCCCGACGCGGTCGAGCGGCTGACCGACAATGCCGAGGTGGCGGCCGTGCTGCGCTTCGCCGCGAGCGAAGTGGTGCCCCGGCTGGCCGGTTCGGCGAACGAAATCGACCAAGTGCTCAGGGCATTGGACGGCCGGTTCATCGCGGCCGGGCCGTCAGGGTCGCCGCTGCGCGGCCTGGTCAACGTGCTGCCCACCGGGCGCAACTTCTACTCCGTCGACCCCAAGGCGGTGCCGTCTCGGCTGGCGTGGGAAACCGGTGTGGCACTGGCAGATTCGTTGCTTGCCCGCTACCGCGACGACTACGGGTGCTGGCCGCGGTCGGTTGGCCTTTCCGTGTGGGGCACGTCGGCGATGCGCACTGCTGGCGACGACATCGCCGAAGTCCTTGCGCTGCTTGGTGTCCGACCCGTCTGGGACGACGCGTCACGACGGGTCGTGAACTTACAGTCCATCCCGTTGACGGAACTGAGCCGACCCCGCATCGACGTGACGGTGCGAATCTCTGGGTTCTTCCGCGACGCGTTCCCGCACGTGGTGACCATGCTCGACGACGCCGTGCGGCTGGTCGCCGAACTCGAGGAACCCGACGAGGACAACTACGTACGCGCGCACGCCCAAACCGACCTCCAGCAGCACGGCGACCAGAGACGCGCCACCACAAGGGTTTTCGGATCCAAGCCGGGCACGTACGGGGCCGGCCTGTTGCAGCTTATCGACAGCCGCAACTGGCGTGACGACGCCGACCTCGCGCAGGTGTACACCGCATGGGGCGGATACGCCTACGGCCGAGACCTCGACGGCCGGCCGGCGGCCGACGACATGAACCGCCAATACCGGCGCATCGCCGTCGCCGCCAAGAACACCGACACCCGCGAGCACGACATCGCCGACTCCGACGACTACTTCCAATACCACGGCGGCATGGTGGCCACCGTGCGCGCGCTGACCGGGCAGTCCCCGGCTGCCTACATCGGCGACAACACCCGTCCCGACACGATCCGCACACGCACACTCTCGGAAGAGACCATCCGGGTATTCCGTGCCCGGGTGGTCAACCCGCGCTGGATGACGGCGATGCGCCGCCACGGCTACAAGGGCGCGTTCGAAATGGCCGCAACGGTGGACTACCTGTTCGGATACGACGCGACGACGGATGTGATGGCCGACTGGATGTACGAGCAGCTCACCGAGCGCTATGTGCTGGACGCCGAAAACCGCAAATTCATGGCCGAATCCAACCCCTGGGCGCTACACGGGATGGCCGAACGGCTGCTGGAAGCCGTCAGCCGCGGCATGTGGAGCGACCCGCAACCGGCCACCCTCGACGGATTGCGCCAGGTACTGCTGGAAACCGAAGGCGACTTGGAAGGCTAGCGGTATGCCACCCACCTTTGCCGACATCGCGAAATCGCGTTACGTCTTGCTGACTACCTTCACCAAGGACGGCCGGCCCAAGCCGACGCCGATCTGGGCCGCCCCGGACCGCGATCGCCTGCTGGTTATCACCGAAGAAAAGTCGTGGAAAGTCAAGCGAATTCGCAACAATCCGCAGATCATGCTGGCGGCGTGCGATGTGCGTGGGCGGCCGAAGTCCGACCCCGTCGAAGCGACCGCAGCCATCCTGGACAAGTCGCACACGGCTGCCGTCTACGACGCCATCGGCAAGCGCTACGGCATTCTCGGGCGAGTATTCAACTGGTTCAGTAAATTGCGCGGCGGCATGGAAAATAACGTCGGGCTGGAATTGCGGCCCGCCCGTTAGCTGCAGCCGCGCTACGCCGGCGCGGCCTTCCCCAGATGTTCGCCGAAGAATGCGAATACCCGCGCCCAGGCATCCTGGCTGGCCGCCTCGTTGTAGCCGAAACCGGTGATGCGCAACAGCGGCTGGGCGGGCAGTTTGTTGGCAAAGCTGTGCCCGGCGCGGGGATAGACCTTCACATCGTTGGGGATGCCCTTGTGGTTGAGAAGCCGGTGCAGCTTATTGGGTGCGCCGATCCCGAGCGGGTCGCGGCTCCCGAAGCTGGCCACGATCGGGCACGCGCCGTCGAGGGCTTCGTCGAGGTGACGGGGGAGCGGTGTGCCGTAGAACGGTGCCGAGGCGCCAAACCCCTTGGGGGCCATGACCAATGCGAACTGTCCGCCCATGCAAAAGCCGGCGATGCCGATCCGGCCCGAACATTCCGGTCGTGACTGCAGGTAGTCGCGGGCGGCCAGGATGTCGTCAAACGCGGCACCCTGCTTGCTGAACAGGTCCCGAAACACCTTCATCAAGCAGCGAGCCCTGCCGCCGCGCGCGAACAGATTGGGCGTGATCGCCACATATCCCGCCGCCGCGATGTGATCGGAGATCTGCCGCTTGTCGGGTTCGTAGCCAATCGCGTCGTGAATCACCACGACGCCCGGAAACGGACCCTGCCCGTCGGGAACACTCAACAGCGCATCGATGGGACCGGCCGGGGTGTCAATCTCGATGGTCGTCATGACGCTTATCTAACTGCAGCGGCCTGCCGGTTGTGGAACTTCGACGCCGCCCACAGACGTTGGCCTCACATGGTCTCGCGGCTTTTTCTCGCCTACGTGGTCATCGAGCTCGCGGCGGTGGTGGCTCTGGCCTGGACGATCGGCATCGGATGGACGCTGTTGATACTGCTGGTCACCTTTGTTGGCGGCATCGCGGTGGCCGGTTCCCAAGTCAAGCGTTACCTGGCCCGGTTGCGGTCGCCGGATGCGCTCACCGATGGCGTGCTCGTTGCGTTGGGCGCTGTGTTGGTTGTGGTCCCGGGACTGGTCAGCACCGTAGCCGGACTGCTGCTTCTGCTGCCTGCGACCCGGGCGGTGGCACGTCCGCTGGTGGCCGCGCTGGCGGCCCGCGGTGTCGGCCGTCCGCTGGTCATCCTCACCACGCTCGCCGAGCAGCGGTCCCGGTCCGCGCAGCGCGACGTCATCGACGGCGAGGTCCTCGACGTCACCGATGTCGGGCCGCCCGCCCAGCCGCGCCCCAACCCGTAGTTTCGCCCGTGTGATGCCGACCCCGGTACGGCTGCTGGTCAACGGCCGCGTCCACAGCCCGTCGCACCCGGAGGCCACCGCGATGGCGGTGCGTGACGGCGTCGTGGCCTGGTTGGGTAGCGACGACGTCGGTCGCGACCAGTTCCCGGACGCGGACGTCGCTGACCTCGACGGCGGCTTCGTCGCACCCGCATTCGTCGACAGCCACGTGCATCTCACCGCCACGGGCCTCACGCTCACCGGGCTGGATCTGCGGTGCGCGACCTCGCGTCGGCACTGTCTAAAGCTGATCACCGACTACGCGGCCGCGTACCCGGGCCAGCCGCTGTGGGGTCACGGGTGGGACGAATCCGCATGGCCGGAAAACCAACCACCGACAACCGCCGACCTCGACGCCGCGCTCGGCGACCGGCCCGCCTACCTGACCCGTATCGACGCGCACTCCGCGCTGGCCTCGACCGGACTGCGGCGGCTGATCCCCGGATTGCCGGCCGGGCGCTCTGCAGCCGCACAGCAGCCGCTGTCCGGCGACGCCCATCACCTGGCCCGCGCTACGGCGCGCGACCTGTTGACGACGACGCAGCTGGGTGAGGCCCGAGCCGCGGCTCTGAACGCCGCCGCCGCGGCCGGCATCGTCGCCGTGCACGAATGTGCCGGCCCGGACATCGGCGGTCTCGACGACTGGCATCAGCTGCGCAACACCAACCACGCCGTCGAGGTGATCGGCTACTGGGGCCAAGCTGTCACCAGCCCAGCCCAAGCCCGGGCCGTCGTGGAGGCCACCGGCGCCCATGGGCTCGCCGGCGATCTGTTCGTCGACGGCGCTCTCGGCTCGCACACCGCGTGGCTGCACGCGCCCTACCACGACGCCCCCGACTGCACGGGGGTCTGCTATCTCGACTCCGATGCGATCACCGCTCATGTGCGGGCGTGCACCGAGGCGGGTGTGACGGCCGGTTTTCACGTCATCGGCGACGCCGCTGTCTCGGCGGCGGTGGGCGCACTGGAACGGGTCGTCGACGATCTCGGCGTCACGGCCGTCGCCCGCTGCGGGCACCGCTTGGAGCACCTCGAGATGGTGAGCGCTGCCCAGGCCGCCAAGCTGGGCGCATGGGGAGTGATCGCAAGCATGCAGCCCAACTTCGATGCGCTGTGGGGCGGTGACGACGGGCTGTATGCCCGCCGCCTCGGGATCGTCCGAGGCACCCGGCTCAACCCGTTTGCGCTGTTAGCATCGCAAGGCGTGCCTCTCGCGTTCGGTTCCGACGCTCCGGTCACGGCCTTGGACCCCTGGGCTACCGTGCGCGCGGCCAGCGCTCACCGCACTCCGGGCAGCGCGGTATCCACGCGGGCCGCGTTTGCTGCCGCCACCCGCGGCGGCTGGCGTGCCGCCGGAGTGCGTGACGGCCTGACGGGCACCTTGGTTCCCGGAGCGCCCGCCTCTTACGCGGTTTGGGAGGTCGATGAACTCGACGTGAGCGCTCCCGACGATGCGGTGCAGCGGTGGTCAACCGACCCGCGGTCGCGGACACCCGCATTGCCACGGCTGGGCCCGACCGATACGTTGCCGCGTTGTCGGCAAACGGTTCACCGGGGTGCGGTCATCTATGGCTAGGACACCCAAGTGGCTGCCTCGCGGCGGGCGGTTCAACGACGTCACCGAGATCATCCCGGCGATCGGTGACGACGACACCGGCACCGACGTCGCTGACGACGATGCCGGAACCGACGACACCCCCGACGGTCGGCACGAGACTGCGGTCGACGACGACGCCGCCTCGTCAGAAGAAGCAGACCACGGCCAGCGGGTAGCACCGCGACAGCGACTGGCTGACCTCGGCGCCGCGATCCTTGGCTGGCTGCGCACCGTGCTGCTGCCACGCTTGGTCAAGGCCCTGCTGCCTCGGCTGCCGCGGCTCGCGATGACGGTCGCGGCCGGTTTACTGCTGTGCGCCAGCTTCCCGAGCTTCAACTGGTGGTGGGCCGCCATCGTCGCGTTCGCGCTGCTGGCCTGGGTCCTCACCCGCCCGGCCACCACACTGCTCGGCGGCCTGGGATACGGCTATCTGTTCGGGCTGGTGTTCTATCTGTCCTTGCTGCCCTGGATCGCCGACCTCGTCGGCGCGATGCCATTGACAGCGCTGGTCATCGTGTGCGCAGTGTTTCCCGCCCTCTTCGGCCTGCTGGCCGTGGTGGTACGGCGACTGCCCGGTTGGCCTATCTGGTTCGCGCTGCTGTGGGCGGCCCAGGAGTGGGCGAAATGCACGGTGCCCTTCGGCGGGTTTCCGTGGGGCGTGGTGGCTGCCGGCCAAACCGAGGGACCGTTTCTGCCGCTGGTCCGCCTCGGCGGCGTGTCGGTGTTGTCGACTGCGATCGTGCTGACCGGTTGCAGCCTGACCGCGATCACGCTGGAAATCGTGGCGTGGTGGGGACACAGCCGCACCACCGGAGCCACCGCCGCCGGAGCCACCGACACCGCGGAAGCGCCTCCCGCGGTCGTATTGCCCGGGATCTGCATCTGCCTGGTGCTGTTGGCCAGCATCATCGTGTGGCCGCCGGTCCGGCGTTCCGGGGCGGGGGCCGACAATGACCCAACCGTCACCGTCGCCGCAGTGCAGGGCAACGTCCCCCGACTCGGGTTGGACTTCAACGCGCAACGGCTGGCGGTGCTGCACAACCACGTCCGGGAAACCATCCGGCTCGCCGAAGACGTCCATGCCGGTCGCGCACCGCAACCGCAGTTCGTCGTCTGGCCCGAGGACGCCTCGGAAATCGACCCGCTGCTCAACGCGGACGCCGCCCAGCAGATCACCGCTGCCGTCGACGCGATCGGAGCGCCGATCCTGGTCGGCACGCTGACCGACGTTCCTGGCGCGGCCGGCGCCAAACCGGCCGCCCGAAACACGGTGATCGTGTGGAACCCGAGAACCGGGCCGGGCGAGCGCCACGACAAGCAGATCGTGCAGCCGTTCGGCGAGTACCTCCCCTGGCGGGGATTCTTCCGCCATCTCACCGCGCTGGCCGACTGGGCGAGCAATATTGTGCCCGGCGAAAGCGCCGGAGTGGTGCACGCTGCTGGCGTTCCCGTCGGCGTGGCCACCTGCTGGGAAGTGATCTTCGACCGCGCCCTGCGCGAATCCGTCCACAACGGCGCGCAGGTGCTGGCCGTGCCCGCCAACAACGCCAACTTCAACCAGCGGATGAGCGAGCAGCAGCTGGCCTTCGCCAAGCTTCGCGCTGTGGAACTCGACCGCTACGTCGTCGTCGCCAGCAACACCGGGATCAGCGCAGTCGTCGCGCCGGACGGCCGCGAGCTGGTACGCACCGACTTCTTCGTGCCCGCCTACCTGGACAACCAGGTGCGGCTCAAGACCACGACGACGCCGGCCGCAGGCTTGGGACCGATCGTGCAATGGGTTCTGGTGGGAGCCGCCGTGGCGGTAGTGCTCGCCGCCATAAGGCACAATGGGTGGTTCCCGCGTCCCAAGCGCAGCCGGTCCACCGACGACTCGATTGCGCCTGGCGACCGATCCGACGCCCCGCCAGACGACGGTGAAGACGCCGCGTCCGATGCGGATGATGACGAAACCCCCGCCGCAGGCGGGCGACATGCAGCCCGGTCCGGGCCAGACAAAGGAGCGACATGACCACCGGCCAGTCGACATCCGGCGCTACGGGTGAGCGTCCCAGCCAGCGCACTCTGGTGATCATCCCCACCTTCAACGAGCGGGAGAACCTGCCCCTCATCCTGCAGCGGCTGCACCAGGCCCGTCCGGACGTGCACGTACTTGTCGTCGACGACGACAGCCCGGACGGAACCGGGCAACTCGCCGACGAAATGGCCTCGGCGAACCCCGACTGGCTGCATGTCATGCACCGCACCACCAAGGACGGGCTCGGCGCGGCCTACCTGGCCGGTTTCGGCTGGGGACTGGCGCAGCAGTACTCGGTTCTGGTGGAGATGGATGCCGACGGCAGCCACGCACCTGAGGAACTGCACCGGTTGCTCGACGCCGTCGATGCCGGCGCCGATCTGGCTATCGGGTCGCGCTACATCGACGGCGGAATGGTGCGCAACTGGCCGTGGCGGCGAGTCGCGCTGTCCAAGGTGGCCAACACCTACTCGCGGCTGATGCTGGGCATCGGCGTGAACGACATCACTGCCGGTTACCGCGCCTACCAGCGCGAGGTGCTGGAGACCATCGACCTGTCGGCGGTGGACTCCAAGGGCTACTGCTTCCAGATCGACCTGACCTGGCGCACGATCAGCAACGGCTTCACCGTTGTCGAGGTGCCCATCACGTTCACCGAGCGCGAACTCGGCGTGTCCAAAATGAGCGGATCCAATATCCGCGAAGCGATTGTGAAGGTCGCCCAGTGGGGGATCAACGGGCGGCTGGACGGCCGATCACGCCGCGCAGCCACTACCGCGCCCAGCAGCTCCAAGCGCTAGCAGATTGTGCTGTCAGGCCGTCAGCTACCGCGACGGCGCTGCCTGATGATTTCCAGCCGCTCCTTGAGCAGCTCGTCGAGCTCCTCGATCGTGCGCCGCTCCAGCAGCATGTCCCAGTGCGTGCGCGGCGGCTTGACCTTCTTCGGCTCCGGCAGGTCGCCCTCGATCAGTACGCCTTCCATACCGTTGCGGCACAGCCAGGTACCGGGGATCTCGGCGTCGTCGGCGAATGGAACCTCGAATTCCTCGCCGTTCTCGGTGCGGTACCGCGCAATCTGGCGTGGCGCCAGGTCATGGTTGCGGTCAGTCTCGTAGCTCACGGCGCCGAGGCGACTACCCCTTAGGACGCGATCAGCCATGGGCTTACTCCTCCGAACTCCTCTGAGCTAATTTCTCTTCGGCTTGACAACGCTCTGACAGGCTCACGCGTTCCCGTGCGCCATTGCCGCCGGGCAACGCGACGCGACCACCCATGATACCGGGATCGCGGTGCGCGCACCGTTACAGTCTTCAGGCGTGACGCGTCGCAGCAGATCCCAGCCGTGCCGCTGGTGTGGTCGTGACGTCGCCGATAGCGGGATGGGCCGGCGGCGACAGTACTGTCGGCAATCTTGTCGTCAACGGGCCTACGAACAGCGGGCCTCGATCAGCGGAGTCAACGCGCTGCCAGCCGATGCGGTGGTGCTGTCGGCCCGAGAGGCCGCCGAGCTGTCCGACCGTGTTTATCAGGTGCGGTGCGCCGCAGAAGACGTCGCCACGGCGCTTGACGAAGGCGCCGAAAAGGCCGAATTGCGCGAGTTGTGCGACGCACTGCTGCAGGCGATCGAGGCGGCCGACGGCTGGCGCTGATCGCGGTTTGCCACCGCTGCCGCGCGAGGTTGACCACGGTGTCCGCTGAGGGCCGATTGCAGGTACAGTCGCGCCATGACGGCTGGGCGGTGCGGTTGGCCGTGTGCCTGGCCGGCGAATCGGGCGGGCGACGCGGTGCGGCGGCACCGCGACGTGTATAAAGCCGGGGGATATCGGGAGTGTTGACAAACCGTGCCGAGGTTGGCCTTGCTGCTCACCAATGACGGTGTGCGGTCGCGGCCCAGGCCGACACCGTTGCGGGCACAGACTCCCGTTGCGCGGTGAGCCCGCTTTCACCGGACAACCAAGCGAGGAATAGCGACATGGCTGATCAGCTCCAGCATGCGACCGAGGCGCTGCGCAAAGCGCTGGTGCAGGTCGAGCGCCTGAAGAGCAAGAACCGCGCGTTGCTGGAACGGTCGAGCGAACCGATCGCGATCGTCGGCATGTCGTGCCGCTTTCCCGGCGGCGTCGATGCACCCGAGGCCCTGTGGGACATGGTGGCCGAAGGCCGCGACGTCATGTCGGAGTTTCCCACTGACCGCGGCTGGGACCTGGACAGCTTGTTCGATCCCGATCCCGATGCGCCGCACAAGTCCTACACCCGCTATGGCGGTTTCGTCGACGACGTCGCGGGTTTCGATGCGGGGTTCTTCGGGGTTTCGCCGGCCGAGGCGTTGGCCACGGACCCACAGCATCGGATGCTGCTGGAGCTGTCGTGGGAAGCGTTGGAGCGGGCGGGAATTGACCCGACCTCGTTGCGGGGCAGCGCCACCGGTGTGTTCGCCGGCATCATCGTGCAGGGCTACGGCATGCTCGCCGAAGAGATCGAGGGCTACCGGCTGACCGGCATGACCTCGAGCGTGGCCACCGGCCGGGTGGCCTACGTGCTCGGGCTGGAAGGCCCCGCGGTTTCGGTCGACACCGCGTGCTCGTCGTCGTTGGTCGCGCTGCATATGGCGGTGCAGTCACTGCGATCCGGCGAATGCGATCTGGCGCTGGCCGGTGGCGCGACGGTGAATGCCACTCCGACGGTCTTCGTGGAGTTCAGCCGGCACCGCGGGCTGGCACCGGATGGCCGCTGTAAGCCCTATGCGGGCGCAGCCGACGGTGTCGGCTGGTCCGAGGGTGGCGCGATGTTGGTGGTGGAGCGGCTTTCTGATGCCCGCCGGTTGGGTCATCCGGTGTTGGCGGTGGTGCGCGGCAGCGCAGTCAATCAAGATGGTGCGTCGAACGGTTTGACTGCCCCCAATGGTCCGTCGCAGCAGCGGGTGGTGCGTGCCGCGTTGGCCAATGCCGGGTTGAGTCCGGCTGACGTTGATGTGGTGGAGGGCCACGGTACCGGCACCACGTTGGGCGATCCGATTGAGGCGCAAGCCCTTTTGGCGACGTACGGGCAAAACCGTTCGGAGCCACTCTGGTTGGGCTCGATCAAGTCGAACATGGGTCACACTCAGGCCGCCGCGGGCGTGGCGGGTGTGATCAAGATGGTGCAGGCGATGCGCCACGAGCTGTTGCCGGCGACGTTGCATGTCGATGTGCCCAGCCCACATGTAGATTGGTCGGCGGGGTCGGTGGCGTTGCTGACTGAACCGCGGCCCTGGCCCGCTGAGGACAGGATGCGCCGGGCAGGGGTGTCGTCGTTCGGGATCAGCGGCACCAATGCGCACGTGATCATCGAGGCCGCTCCTGCTGCTGAGCCGCGCCAGAACGCACCGAAGCCGGCGGTGGTGCCGTGGGTGGTGTCGGCGAAGACCGCCTCGGGGCTGGCCAAGCAGGCGGCCCGGCTATCGCAGCACCTCGCCGCACATCCGGAATTGGACCCGGCCGATGTCGGGTGGTCGTTGGCGGGCCGTTCGGCCTTCGAGCATCGGGCGGTGGTGCTCGGTGCCGACGGTGAGCAGTTGCGTGCCGGGCTGGCGGAACTGGCCGAAGACAACCCGGGTACTGCAGTGGTGCAGGGCGGCGTGCGGCCAGCGGGCAAGGCGGTGTTCGTCTTCCCGGGCCAAGGCTCCCAATGGCTCGGCATGGGCGTCGAATTGCTCGACACCGCACCGGTTTTCGCACAGACGATCAACGAATGCGCGCAGGCCTTCTCGGAATTCGTCGACTGGTCGCTGATCGACGTGCTGCGCGGTGCTCCCCGGGCCCCGGGCCTGGACCGCGTGGACGTCGTGCAGCCGGCACTGTTCGCGGTGATGGTGTCGCTGGCCGAACTGTGGCGCTCGATCGGCGTGCGCCCCGACGCGGTGATCGGCCACTCCCAAGGAGAGATCGCGGCCGCCTACGTCGCCGGCGCGCTGTCGCTGCGTGACGCGGCTCGTGTGGTCACGCTGCGCAGCAAGCTGCTCAGGGAACTGGCTGGCCATGGCGGGATGGTGTCGCTGGCATGCGATGTGGAGCGGGCGCGAGAGCTGTTGTCTGCGTTCGCCGATCGGATCAGCATCGCCGCTGTCAACGGGCGCTCGGCGGTCGTGGTGTCCGGCGAAGTCGCGGCACTCGAGCAGCTGATGCAGCAGTGCACCGATAACGACATCCGAGCACGTCGCATCGACGTGGACTACGCGTCGCATTCCGTTGACGTGGAGGCGATTCGCGACCAGCTCGCCGCTGCGCTCTCCGGCATCGAGCCCCGTTCCTCGCGCGCCGCGTTCTTTTCTACGGTCACCGGCGGCCTCATCGACACCGCCGGCCTCGACGCCGACTACTGGTATCGCAACATCCGCCAGACGGTCGAATTCGATCAGGCGATCCGCAGCGCCTGCGAGCGCGGCTACCGGACGTTCATCGAATCGAGCCCCCATCCCGCGTTGATCGCCGGCATCGAAGACACCTTCAACCACTGCGTCGGCGGCAATGGCGAGCCGATCGTCGTGCCCACCTTGGGTCGCGAAGACGGCGGCCTGCAGCGGTTCCTCACGTCGGCCGCCCAGGCGTTCGTGTCCGGTGTCGCAGTGGACTGGCGGACGCTGCTGCCCGGGGCCGGTTTCGTCGAGTTGCCGACGTATGCCTTTGAGCGGCGGCGGTTCTGGCTTTCCGGTGTCGGTGCCGATGCCGCCGGACTGGGACTGGCCGCCAGCGAGCACCCGTTGTTGGGCGCGGTGGTGGAGTTGCCGGACTCTGGCGGTGTGGTGTTGACCGGTCGGCTCTCGCCGTCGTCCCAGTCGTGGCTGCTCGACCATGCCCTGTCGGGCGTCGTGTTGTTCCCCGGCACCGGGTTTGTGGAGTTGGCGATCCGCGCCGGCGATGAAGTGGGCTGTTCGGTTGTCGACGAGTTGACGCTGCGGACGCCGCTGATGGTGCCGGCTTCGGGATCGGTGAGCGTTCAAGTCGTGGTCGGCGCGGTCGATGAATCGGGCCAGCGGACTGTGTCGGTGTATTCCCGGCCCGACGCCGACGCCGCGTGGGTCTGCCACGCCGAGGGGGCGTTGCGGTCGGGTTCCGTTGAGCCAGCAGCCGATCTGGCGGCCTGGCCCCCGCCAGGGGCCACCGCGGTCGACATCACCGACGGGTACGAGCGGGTGGCGGCACGCGGTTACGGATACGGTCCCGCGTTTCGCGGCCTGACCGCAATGTGGCGCCGGGGCGACGAGGTGTTCGCCGAAGTGACACTTCCGGAAGCCGCCGGCGGTGTCAGCGGATTCGGTGTTCACCCGGCGTTGCTGGATGCGGCGCTGCATGCGCTCGTGGTTGCAGACCATGGCGACGAAGTAGCCCTGCCGTTTTCGTGGCAAGGCGTGACACTGCATGCGGCCGGAGCCGCGGCGGTGCGGGCCCGACTCGCGCCCGCCGGTCCGTCAGCAGTGTCGATCGAACTGGCCGACGGTCTGGGTTTGCCGGTGTTGTCGGTCGCGACGATGGTGGCCCGCCCGGTCACCGGTGAGCAGTTGATGGCGGCCGCTTCCGGGTCAGGCGCGGACCGACTCTTCGACGTGGTGTGGTCACCGGCCTCTGCGGCTGGCGCCGAAGCGACGCCGCCGCACGAGGTATTCGAGTCGCTGCCCGCCGATGCGCCGGCAGGCGTCTACGAGCGCACCCACCAGGCGCTGGCCGCGGTGCAGGCGTGGCTGAGCGAGCGCGACTCCGGGACGCTGGTCGTTGTCACCCGCGGCGCGGTGTCGGTGGCGGGCGAAGACGTCAGCGATTTGGCCGGGGCCGCGGTGTGGGGATTGGTGCGCTCGGCGCAAACCGAGCACCCGGGCCGGTTGGTGCTCGCCGACGTCGACGCTCCTCTCGACGACGCCGCGATGGCAGCGATCCTTGGGGCCGGCGAACCGCAAGTCTGCCTGCGTGCGGAACACGCCTACATTCCGCGGGTGCACGCCAGTGCAGCCGTCGACGGCGTCTTGGTGCCGCCGGCGGATCGGCCGTGGCGGCTGGGTCTCACCAGCGCCGGCACGTTCGAAAACCTCACTCTGGAGCCGGTTCCCAACGCCGACGCTCCGCTAGAGCCCGGCCAGGTGCGGGTCGCTATCCGGGCGATCGGCACCAACTTCCGCGACGTGATGATCACCCTGGGCATGTTCACCCATGACGCGCTGCTGGGCGGTGAAGCCGCCGGTGTGGTCGTCGAAGTCGGCCCTGGGGTAACCGAATTCGCAGTGGGCGATCGAGTGATGGGGTTCTTCCCTGACGGCAGCGGCACGGTGGTCGGCGGCGACACTCGGCTGCTGCTACCCATGCCGGCCGACTGGTCCTACGCCGAAGCCGCCGGCATATCAGCCGTTTTCACCACCGCCTACTACGCGTTCCTTCACCTCGCCAATGTGCAGCCCGGGCAGCGGGTGTTGATCCATGCGGCCACCGGTGGCGTGGGGATGGCCGCGGTGCAGTTGGCGCGCTATCTCGGATTGGAGATCTTCGCCACCGCCAGCCGCGGCAAGTGGAAGACCTTGCGCGCTATGGGCTTCGACGACGACCACATCAGCGACTCGCGCAGTCTGGAGTTCGAGGAGAAGTTCCGGGCGGTCACCGGTGGGCGTGGCATGGATGTCGTGCTCGATTCGCTGGCCGGCGAGTTCGTCGACGCCTCACTGCGACTGGTCGCACCTGGCGGAGTCTTTTTGGAGATGGGCAAGACCGACATCCGCGACCCCGGCGTGGTCGCCGAACACTACCCGGGCGTGCGCTACCGCGCCTTCGACCTGTTCGAGCCTGGCCGTAACCGCATGCACCAGTACATGCTGGAACTGGCAAAGCTGTTCGACGACGGCATATTACGGCCGCTGCCCGTCACCACCTTCGACATTCGTCGGGCGCCTGCGGCGTTGCGGCATTTGAGTCAGGCGCGGCACATCGGCAAGGTGGTGCTGACCATGCCTGATGGGTGGGCGGCCGGCACGGTGTTGATCACCGGTGGTACCGGGATGGCGGGTTCGGCGCTGGCCCGGCATGTGGTGACCCGCCATGGGGTGCGACATCTGGTGTTGCTCAGCCGTCGCGGCGCCGACGCTCCGGGGGCCGATGAGCTGGTCAGTGAACTCCGCGACGCTGGTGCCCAGGTGTCGGTGGTGGCCTGTGATGCGGCCGATCGGGAGGCGCTGGCCAAGGTGATTTCCGATGTCCCGGTGCAGCATCCGTTGACCGGGGTGATTCATGCCGCCGGTGTGCTCGATGACGCGGTGGTCACCTCGTTGACGACGGATCGGGTCGATGTGGTGTTGCGGGCCAAGGTGGATGCGGCGTGGAATCTGCATGAGCTGACTCGTGACTTGAATGTGTCGGCGTTTGTGATGTTTTCGTCGATGGCCGGGTTGGTGGGTTCGTCTGGTCAGGCCAACTATGCGGCGGCGAACTCGTTCTTGGATGCCTTGGCGGTGCATCGGCGGGCCAACGGCTTGCCGGCGATCTCGCTGGGCTGGGGCCTGTGGGAACAGGCCAGCGAAATGACCGGCACACTCGATGATGCCGATCGGGCGCGGCTGGGCCGAAGCGGTGTCTTGGCCCTCTTGTCCGACGAGGCGTTGCGGCTGTTCGATAGCGCGCTCATTGTCGACGAGCCGTTCCTGTTGCCGGCCCGCATCGACCTGACCGCACTACGCGCCAGCGGTGATGCCGTACCACCGATGTTCACCGAACTGGTCAGCGCGCCGGGTCGCCGCCAAGTCGACGACTCGCTCGTGGCTGCAAAGTCGAAATCGGCTCTGGCGCACCGGCTCCACGGCCTGCCGGAAGACCAGCAGCACACCATCCTGCTCGATCTGCTGCGCTCTCACATCGCCACCGTGCTGGGCAACACCACTCCGGAAGCGGTTGACCCCGACAAGGCGTTCCAAGACCTCGGCTTCGACTCGCTGACCGCCGTGGAACTGCGCAACCGGCTCAAAGCCGCTACCGGGCTGGCGCTGTCGCCGACTCTGATCTTCGACTACCCGACACCCAGCGGACTGGCCACCTACATCCGCACCGAACTCGCAGGCGTGCCACAGGAAATCAAACACGTGCCAGCGGCGCGTGCCACCGGCGACGATCCCATTGCCATCATCGGCATGGCGTGCCGTTTCCCCGGGGGAGTCGATTCCCCGGACGACTTGTGGCAGATGGTGGCCGAGGGCCGCGACGTGCTCACCGAATTTCCCGCCGACCGCGGCTGGGACCTGGCTGGCCTGTTCAACCCCGACCCCGATGTGCCCGGCGCGTGCTACACCCGAACCGGCGGCTTCGTCGACGGCGTCGCCGATTTCGACCCGGCATTCTTCGGGGTGGCGCCGTCCGAAGCGCTGGCCATGGACCCACAACAACGCATGTTCCTCGAACTGTCGTGGGAAGCATTGGAGCGGGCCGGAATTGACCCCACCTCATTGCGAGGCAGCGCCACCGGTGTTTTCGCCGGCGTAATGACTCAGGGCTACGGCATGTTCGCCGCGGAGCCGGTCGAAGGGTTCCGATTGACCGGCCAACTTTCCAGCGTTGCCTCAGGCCGGGTGGCCTACGTGCTGGGATTAGAAGGCCCTGCAATGTCGGTGGACACCGCGTGCTCATCGTCGCTAGTGACGCTGCATATGGCGGTGCAGTCGCTGCGTTCGGGCGAATGCGACCTGGCGCTGGCCGGCGGGGTAACCATCAACGCCACACCTGACATCTTCGTTGAGTTCAGCCGCTGGCGCGGACTCTCGCCCGACGGCCGCTGCAAGGCCTTCGCCGGGGCCGCCGACGGCACCGGATTCTCCGAGGGTGGCGGCATGTTGGTGGTCGAGCGGCTCTCGGATGCGCAGCGCTTGGGTCATCGGGTGTTGGCGGTGGTGCGCGGCAGCGCGGTGAACCAGGACGGCGCCTCGAACGGGTTGACCGCGCCCAATGGTCCGTCGCAGCAGCGGGTGGTGCGTGCGGCATTGGCGAATGCCGGGTTGAGTCCGGCCGACGTCGATGTGGTCGAAGGCCACGGCACCGGCACCACGTTGGGCGATCCCATTGAAGCGCAAGCCCTTTTGGCGACCTACGGGCAAGATAGGGCGGAGCCCGGAAAACCTTTGTGGTTGGGCTCGATCAAGTCGAATATGGGTCACACTCAGGCCGCCGCGGGGGTGGCGGGTGTGATCAAGATGGTGCAGGCGATGCGCCATCAACTCCTACCGGCCACACTGCATGTCGATGTGCCCACCCCACATGTGGATTGGTCGGCGGGGTCGGTGGCGTTGTTGACTGAGCCGCGGCCCTGGCCGGCCGAGGGCAAGCCGCGCCGGGCAGGGGTGTCGTCCTTCGGGATCAGCGGCACCAATGCGCATGTGATCATCGAGGCCGCTCCGCCGGTTGAGGTGCCGGTCGAGGACCGGCCTAAGCCAGCACTCGTGCCATGGGTGGTGTCGGCCAAAACCGCGTCGGGGCTATCGAAGCAGGCGGCCCGGCTGAGCCAGCACCTCGCCGCACATCCCGAGGTGGATCCGGCCGACGTCGGATGGTCGTTGGCGGGTCGTTCGATGTTTGAACATCGGGCGGTGGTGCTGGGTACCGACGGTGAGCAGTTGGTCGCCGGCCTGGGGGAGCTGGCCGAGGGCAACCAGGCCGGCGCCCTGGTGCAGGGCAGCGTGCGACCGGCGGGCAAGACCGTGTTCGTGTTCCCCGGACAAGGCTCCCAATGGCTCGGCATGGGCATGGGACTGCACGCGGCCTACCCCGTGTTCGCTGAAGTGTTCAACACCGTGGTGGCCGAGCTGGACCGGCACCTGTTGCGGCCGCTGCGCGAAGTCATGTGGGGGCACGACGAAAACCTCGTCAAATCAACAGAATTCGCCCAGCCAGCGTTGTTCGCGGTAGAAGTCGCGCTGTTCCGGCTGTTGGAATCCTGGGGCATAAAGCCTGATTACGTGATGGGCCACTCGGTGGGGGAGCTGACCGCCGCCCATGTTGCCGGAGTACTCTCGCTGGAGAACGCAGCGGTATTGGTCGTCGCCCGCGGCCGGTTCATGCAAGCCCTGCCCGCTGGCGGCGCGATGGTGGCAGTGCAGGCCACCGAAGACGAAGTGCTGCCGCTGTTGAGCGCCGGCCTGGGTATCGCCGCTGTCAACGGTCCACGTTCGGTGGTGGTCTCGGGCGCCGAAGAGGCTGTTACCGCCGTCGCGGAACACCTGCGCGAGCAGGGCCGCCGGGTCCACCGGCTCGCGGTCTCGCACGCCTTCCATTCGCCGTTGATGGAACCGATGATCGACGAGTTCCGCACCGTCGCTGCCGGACTCGCCGTCGGACAGCCCACCATCCCGATCATTTCGAATCTCACCGGCGAGTTGGCGGGTGAGGATTTCGGGTCGCCGCACTACTGGGCACGGCACATCCGGGAAGCGGTCCGCTACGCGGACAGCGTTCGCTTCGCACACTCGGCGGGGGCCAACCGTTTCCTCGAGGTAGGACCCGGGGGTGGCTTGACGGCCTCCATCGAGGAGTCACTCCCAGATGCCGAGCTCGTCTGTCTGCCGATGCTGCGCAAAGACCGCCCGGAACCGGCGAGCCTGACCAACGCGGTGGCCCAGGCGTTCGTATCCGGTCTGAGCGTGGACTGGCGCGCCATGCTGCCCGGCGGGAGGTTTGTCGAGTTGCCGACGTATGCCTTTGAGCGGCGGCGCTTTTGGCTGTCCAGTGACGGGGCAGCGGCCGACGCTGCGGGCCTGGGGCTTTCGGCCAGCGACCACCCGCTGTTGGGTGCGGTCGTGGAATTGCCCACCTCGGGCGGGGTGGTCTTAACGGGTCGGCTCTCGGCGTCCTCGCAAGGGTGGTTGGCCGATCACGCCGTCGAAGGTGTGGTGATCTTCCCCGGAGCCGGTTTCGTGGAGCTGGTGATCCGCGCCGGCGACCAAGTCGGCTGCGGCGTCGTCGAGGAACTGATGCTGGCGGCGCCGTTGGTGGTGCCGGCGACAGGCTCGGTTGCCGTCCAGGTGGTCGTCGGCGGTGCCGACCAGTCGGGTTCCCGTGGGGTATCGGTGTTTTCACGTGCCGATACCGGTTCGGGCTGGGTACTGCATGCCGAAGGCACCCTGCACGCAGGAACAGCGGAGCCCGGCAGCGAGTTGTCGGCGTGGCCGCCGCCCGGTGCTGCTCCGGTGGATCTGGCTGATTGCTATGAGCGCTTGTCGGCACGCGGGTATGGCTACGGGCCGGCATTTCAGGGACTGACTGCGGTGTGGCGCCGCGGCGACGAGGTATTCGCCGAAGTGACTTTGCCGGCGGACGCGGGAGTGTCACCGGCAGGGTTCGGGGTTCACCCGGCGATCTTGGATGCGGCGTTGCATGCACTGCTTGTGGCAGGTGAAGCCGACGGCGTCGACGGCGGGGTCTTGGTGCCGTTCTCCTGGCAGCGCGTGTGCTTGCATGCGGCCGGCGCGTCAGCGGTTCGGGCGCGGATCGTGCCGATGGGGCCGTCGTCGGTGTCGATCGAGCTCAGCGACGGGCTGGGTTTGCCGGTGTTATCGGTGGGCGCGATGGTCGCCCGGCCGGTCACCGGTGAACAGTTGCGAGCGGCGCTGTCGGGCTCGGGTCCGGACCGCCTGTTCGAGGTGGACTGGTCACCGCATCCTTCGGTGTCGCCGGCACCCGTCTCCTGGGCGCACTGGGGCGCCGCCGAAACCGCAGAACCACTTGAATCTGCACCTGCTGCATATGTTTTCGAGTCGGAGCCAGTGAAGGGGTTGGCCGGGGTCTATGCGGCAACGCATGCGGCCCTGGCGGTGGTGCAGTCCTGGCTGGCCCGCGACGGTGCCAGCATGCTGGTGGTGGTCACCCGCGGCGCGATCGCATTGCCGGGGGAGGCGATCACGGATTTGGCCGGGGCTGCCGTGTGGGGTTTGGTGCGGTCGGCTCAGACCGAACATCCGGGCCGGTTGGTGCTGGCCGACGTTGACGGGTCGATCGACGACGCCGCGGTGGCAGCGATCCTGGCCGCCGGTGAGCCGCAGCTCTGCCTGCGCGATGGTGTGGTTCAAATTCCGCGGGTGCACGGCAGCCGGGCCGTCGACGGTTTGTTGGTGCCGCCGACCGATCGGCCGTGGCGGCTGGGACTTACCAGCGCCGGCACTTTCGACAACGTGACACTCGAACCGATTCCGGACGCCGACACTCCGCTGCAGCCGGGCCAGGTGCGGGTCGCGACGCAGGCCATCGCCGCCAACTTCCGGGACGTGATGATCACCCTGGGGCTCTACCCCGACGACGACGCGGTCATGGGCATCGAAGCCGCCGGCGTGGTTGTGGAAAGCGCCTCCCGCGAAGGGCGTTTCGCGGTTGGCGACCGAGTGATGGGTCTCTTCCCGGAAGGCACCGGCACGCTGGCGGTCACCGACGAGCGGCTGCTGACGAAAGTCCCTGCGGGATGGTCGTACGCCGACGCCGCCACCGTCTCCGTCGTGTTCGCCACCGCGTACTACGCGTTGTCGCGGCTGGCTGACGTCCAGCCCGGGCAGCGGGTGTTGATCCATGCCGCCACCGGTGGGGTGGGGATGGCCGCGGTGCAGTTGGCGCGGCATTGGGGGCTGGAGATCTTCGCCACCGCCAGCCGCGGCAAGTGGGACACGTTGCGCGCCTTAGGCTTCGACGACGACCATATCGCCGACTCGCGCAGTCTGGAGTTCGAGGAGAAGTTCCGGGCGGTCACCGGTGGGCGTGGCATGGATGTCGTGCTCGATTCGCTGGCCGGCGAGTTCGTCGACGCCTCACTGCGACTGGTCGCACCTGGCGGAGTCTTTCTGGAGATGGGCAAGACCGACATCCGCGACCCCGGCGTGGTGGCCCAACACTACCCGGGCGTGCGCTACCGCGCCTTCGACCTGTTCGAGGCCGGCGCCGACGGCATTCAGCGGATCCTCACCGAGTTGACCGGGATGTTCGACGCCTTGGTGCTGAATCCGTTGCCGGTGACGACGTTCGACATTCGTCGGGCGCCTGCGGCGTTGCGGCATTTGAGTCAGGCGCGGCACATCGGCAAGGTGGTGCTGACCATGCCTGATGGGTGGGCGGCCGGCACGGTGTTGATCACCGGTGGTACCGGGATGGCGGGTTCGGCGCTGGCCCGGCATGTGGTGACCCGCCATGGGGTGCGACATCTGGTGTTGCTCAGCCGTCGCGGCGCCGACGCTCCGGGGGCCGATGAGCTGGTCAGTGAACTCCGCGACGCTGGTGCCCAGGTGTCGGTGGTGGCCTGTGATGCGGCCGATCGGGAGGCGCTGGCCAAGGTGATTTCCGATGTCCCGGTGCAGCATCCGTTGACCGGGGTGATTCATGCCGCCGGTGTGCTCGATGACGCGGTGGTCACCTCGTTGACGACGGATCGGGTCGATGTGGTGTTGCGGGCCAAGGTGGATGCGGCGTGGAATCTGCATGAGCTGACTCGTGACTTGAATGTGTCGGCGTTTGTGATGTTTTCGTCGATGGCCGGGTTGGTGGGTTCGTCTGGTCAGGCCAACTATGCGGCGGCGAACTCGTTCTTGGATGCCTTGGCGGTGCATCGGCGGGCCAACGGCTTGCCGGCGATCTCGCTGGGCTGGGGCCTGTGGAATCAGGCCAGCGCGATGACCGGCGAACTCGGCGACGTCGACTTCGCCCGGTTCGCCCGCGACGGGATCGTGGCGATGTCCTCCGAGGAAGCTCTGCAACTGCTCGACACCGCGCTCATCGTCGACAAGCCGTTCCTGTTGCCGGCCCGCATCGACCTGACCGCGCTGAAGGCGAAATTCGACGGAGGCACGCTTCCCCCGATGTTCGTCGACCTCATCAACGCGCCCGCCCGCCGCCAGGTCGACGACTCGCTGGCCGCCGCCAAATCGAAATCTGCTCTGCTCCAACGGCTCGAGGGCTTGCCCGAAGACGAGCAGCACACCATCTTGCTGGATCTGGTGCGGTCCAACATCGCCACCGTGCTGGGCAACACCACCCCGGAGGCCATCGACCCCAACCGCGCCTTCCAAGAGCTCGGCTTCGATTCGCTGACCGCGGTCGAAATGCGCAACCGGCTCAAAGCCGCTACCGGGCTGGCGCTGTCGCCAACGCTGATCTTCGACTACCCCAACTCGGCCGCGCTGGCCGGCTACTTTCGCCAGGAGCTGCTTGGCGAGGCCCAGCCAGAGGCGCAGGCGCCCGCTCCCGGGGAAGCCGAAATCCAGCGCGTGGTGGCCTCCATTCCGGTCAAACGTCTACGGCAGGCCGGAGTGCTGGACCTGTTGCTGTCGCTGGCCAACGAAACCAACGGCGCCGCAACCTCGGACGCGCCGGAAGAGACCAGCACGAAAGACATCGCCGAGATGGACCTCGACGATCTGGTCAACGCGGCGTTGCTCAACGACGACGAGTAGGCAATGCGACCGAAGGTCACCCCATGAGAATCGCGGTCACCGGAGCCAGCGGCGTACTCGGCCGCGGACTCGTCGCCCGATTGCTGAGCCACGGCCACGACGTCGTGGGCCTGGCACGCCATCGCCCTGATAGTTGGCCCAGCGCAGCGGAATTCGTTCCCAGTGACATCCGCGACTCATCCGCCGTCCAGCGTGCCGTGGCAGGCGCGGACATCGTCGCACACTGCGCATGGGCGACCAACCGCCGCGCAGACGACCCCGGCAGCCAGGAAATCAACATCGGCGGCACCGCTAATGTGCTTGCAGCCATGGCCAAAACCGACAGCCGGCGCATCGTCTTCGCGTCATCGGCGCACGTGTACGGCTCAAACCTCACGTCACCCGCCAGCGAGCACGCCCGCCCTGACCCCACATGCACAGAAGGGCGCCAGAAGACCCGAGTCGAGGAGATGGTGGCCGAGTCCGGCGCCCAATGGGTGGCAATCCGCTCAGCGCCCGTCCTCGGCCGCGACGTCGACAACTGGGTGCAGCGGCTGCTGGCGGTCCCAGCATTTCCCGGCGTCGACGGATCCGCCGACGACCGCTTGCAAGTGGTGCACACCGACGACGCCCTTCGCGCGTTCGTTCGCGCGGTGCTCGACAGCGGCATCGAAAGCGGACCGATCAACCTCGCCGCAGCAGGAGAGGTGACCTTCCGGGAAGTTGCTGCTGCGCTCGGACGCCCAATCGTACCCGTCAACGTGGGCGTGCTAAGCCGATGCACGCCAACCTTTCTCGACAAGCTGAGCCTGATCCAGAACGCTCCGCTGATGAATACCTCGCTGCTGCACGACCAGTGGGAGTTCACGCCGGCATGGAACGCCGACGAATGCGTCGAGGACTTCGTGCTGGCGGTGCGCGGCCGCGTGACCCTCGGCACGCGGGTGGTGTCGCTGCCCTGGCAGCTCGCCCGCATCCAGGAAATCCCGTCGGTCGACGCCCCTGCCGCCGACGGCGCCCTGCCGGTACTAGCGGGCCCCGAAGGCGGCAACGGCGAATTCGACACGCCGATCGATCCGCGATTCCCCACCTTTGTCGCCACCAACCTCTCCGAGGCGCTTCCCGGACCGTTCACCCCGTCCTCGGCGTCGGTGACCGTGCGCGGCCTGCGCGCCGGCGGTGTCGGCATCGCCGAACGGCTTCGCCCCGGCGGATTGATCCAGCGTGAAATCGCAATGCGCACCGTCGCAGTGTTCGCCCACCGCCTCTACGGAGCCATCACCTCCGCACACTTCATGGCCGAAACCGTGCCGTTCGTCAAACCGGCAACCATCGTCGCCAACAGCGGGTTCTTCGGACCCAGCGCGGCCGCGTTGCCGATCTTCGGCGAACAGCGCCCACCGTCGACCAGCGGCTTGGCCCGACACCTGCGCACAATCCGCAATATTGGCGTATTCGGTGTCAACCTGGTGGGCCTCAGCGCCGGCACCGCCCGCGACACCGCCGACTACAACGCCGACATCGATCGCCTGGAACAGCTTGTGGGCCAGGATCTCAGCCGACTCGACGACCACCGTCTGCTCAGTTTGATTTTGCTGGCGCGCGACCATGCCGTGCACGGGTGGGTGCTGGCGTCGGGATCGTTCATGCTGTGCGCCGCGTTCAATTCGATCCTGCGCGGTCTGTGCGGCCCCAACACCATGCCGCCGGGAGGACCCGAGTTGGTCAGCGCGCGACCGTTGGCCGCGATTCAGCGGTTGGCCGCCGCGGCCCGTCGCAACCCGGAAGTGGGCCGCCTGCTAGCCGAGCCCGGCGACCACCTCGACGCGCTGGCCAAACGCGCTCCGGACTTTCACGCCGCGGTGCTCGCCGAACTCGCGCTCATCGGGCACCGCGGCCCAGCCGAAGTCGAGATGCGCTCGACCAGCTACGCCGACAACCCTGAGTTACTGCTGGGCATGGTGGCCAAATCGTTGGGCGCGTCGGCCGCCCCGCCGGCCCGGCCAACGAACATCCCGGTATGGGGTCGTCCTGTGGCGGCCGTGGCGGGCCGGCAACTGCGCGAGCGCGAAGCGCGTCGCGACAAAATGGTGCGCGCCATTTGGGTGCTGCGCGCCCTGCTGCGCGAATATGGGCGCCGGCTGGCCGATTCCGGTGTCATCGACACCGTCGACGACGTGTTCTACCTGCTGGTCGACGAACTCGATGCGCTTCCGCCAGACGTCGCCGGATTAGTGGCGCGGCGGCGAGCCGAACAACGCAGGCTGGCAGACGTCGTGCCGCCCGCGTTCTTCAGTGGCACCTGGCATGCCGGCACCGCATTGGCGACGGTTCTCGCGCCCGGGGAAAGCCTGCACGGTCTTGGGGTGTGCGGGGGACGTGTCCGCGGCCGCGTGCGCATCGTGCGGCCGGAGACCATCGACGAACTGCAACCCCGTGAGATTCTCGTCGCCGAGGTCACCGACGTCGGCTACACCACCGCGTTCTCCTATGCGGCTGCGGTGGTGACCGAACTCGGTGGGCCGATGTCGCATGCCGCCGTGGTGGCCCGCGAGTTCGGTTTCCCGTGCGTGGTCGATGCAGCAGGCGCTACCCGCCGGCTGCCTCCCGGAGCGCTGGTCGACGTCGACGGCAAAACGGGGGAGATCCGGGTGCTCGAACTCGCGGACGACACCGCCGAAATCGACGCCAGCGCAGGGAAGTTCGAGTAACGCACGCACTAATCCCGATCTTCCCGTGCTCGATTATCCTGAGCAGCTGAATTTCTGCCCGATGCCTTCCAACGGAGGCACCGGCTGCAAACACCCGAACGGCTGGATCCCAGCGGCGGCCAACCGTACCGCTGACCGGTGCGCGTAGTTCACGCAGAACACGTCAATTTCGTCGCTGCGACAACGGAAATCGCCGAACTCCAGTGACTGCCCCGACGCGAGCTCGGCTCCGTCACCGGCGGTAAACGGCCCGGGATCAGCCCGGCCAGACCCGACTTGCAGGCTGGTGCCGTCGAAATCGACCCAGCCGCCGCGCCATCCGCCGTACACGGCCGCCGGACGCGGCGGGGGATTGGTCAGGTGGACCAAGCAGGACAACGTGCCGCCGGTGTGCTTGGCGTCCGTCATGCAGCGCACGTTGGCGCCGGAGGCGGTGAACGCGATGTCTCGACCGAGGTCGGTGGTGACGCCGTCGCGCGTCGCGCTGTGGTAGTGAGCCGCGTCGGCAGGACGAGCGGCCTCGATCCAGGCGATCGCAGCAGAGATCGGCGCCCCGGCTTGCGGTGCAGCAGACGGCGCCGGCGACTTGGTGGTCGACGGCGCAGGGGCGGTGACACTCCCGGGCGTGCTCGGCGCCGAAGTCGTTGTTTGACCCGCACGATTGCCGACCGTTGAACACCCGACGACCAGCAACAACGCTGCAAGCAGCACGGCGATGCGCATTTCGACAGGTTAGCCGCCTAAGCGTTGTTGCCCGACTAGCCACGCGTGGGCAGATCTATTTCGCTACCGTCGGATCATGCACGAACACACCGTCCGCGCAGCCACAGCCGCCGGCATCGTCGAAGGCTTCACCCGCGACGGCGTCAATCGATGGCGCTCCATTCCCTATGCTCGCCCGCCGGTCGGGCCGCTGCGTTTCCGGGCCCCGCAGCCCGTCGAGCCATGGTCGGGCGTGCGCCACTGCCATGGATTCACCAACTGCGCACCGCAGCAACGCCGTTACACGATCATGGGGTTAGGCAAGTACCAGCCGATGGGCGAGGACTGCCTGACTCTGAACGTGGTGACGCCACAAGCACCCGGCGACACGCCGCTGCCTGTCATGGTTTTCATTCACGGCGGCGGCTACATCCTGGGCAGCTCGGCCACGCCGCTGTACGACGGTGTCGGGCTGGCCCGGCGAGGTTGTGTGTACGTGTCGGTCAACTATCGGCTCGGTGCGCTCGGGTGTCTGGACCTGTCGTCGCTGTCCACACCGGAGATCACCATCGACAGCAACCTCTTTCTGCGCGATCTGGTGCTGGCGTTGCGCTGGGTCCGCGACAACATCGCGGCATTCGGCGGCGACCCCGGCAACGTGACGATCTTCGGGGAAAGCGCCGGTGCACATGCCGTCGCCACACTGTTGGCGGTACCGGAAGCCAAAGGCCTTTTCCAGCATGCCATTTCAGAAAGCCCGGCCAGTGGGATGGTGCGCTCGCGTGAGGTGGCGGCCCAGTTTGCCACCCGGTTCGCGGCACTGCTGGGTGCGCGCAGTCAAGACGCCGCGCACGCGCTGATGCAGGCGTCGCCGGCCGAGCTGGTGGTGGCTCAGAACCGCTTGATCGACCAGGGCATGGAACAGCGGCTGGGCGCGTTTCCCATCGGTCCGGTGTTCGGCGACGACTGTCTGCCGCTGGAGCCGATCGAGGCCATGCGCCGCGGCAAGGCGCACCGAGTGCCGCTGATCGTGGGCACCAATGCCGACGAGGGCCGGCTTTTCACCCGCTTCCTGCCGCTGCTGCCGACCACCGAACCGATGGTCGAGGCGCTGCTGGCCGACACCGATCCGGCTGCGCGGGAACGCATTACGTCCGCGTATCCGGGCTATCCCGCTCGCTCCGCGTGTGTGCGCCTTGGCGGCGACTTCGCCTTTAGCTCGGCCGCCTGGCAGATCGCCGAGGCGCACGGCAAGCATGCGCCTGCCTATCTGTACCGATACGACTTCGCGCCCCGACCACTGCACTGGTCGGGGCTGGGAGCCACCCATGCCACCGAGCTGCTCGCGGTCTTCGGTGTCTACCGCGGCAAATTGGGCGCGGTGCTGACTGCCGGTGTCGACCGGTGGGCCGCACTCCGTGTCACCAGCGAGGTACAGCGCCGCTGGCTTGCCTTCAGCCGCACCGGGATACCGGGCGATGGCTGGCCCGCCTACACCGAGCCGGACCGGGCGGTGATGGTGTTCGACCGCAAGTCACGCGTCGAATTCGACCCGCATCCCGAGCGCCGCATGGCGTGGGAGGGCTTCTCGCTTGCCCAGTGAAAACCCGGCCGCCCGAACCGCCCAGCCGGTCGAAAGACCAAGCGACCTCACCGCCGACTGGCTGACGGGCGTGCTGCAAGCACCCGTCACCGATTTCACCGTCGAGCGCATCGGCACGGGTCAGATGAGCGAGTGCTACCGCATTGCGCTGACCTATGCCGGCGACGCCGCGCACGGGCCGAAGGCGGTAGTGCTGAAGGTCGCCGCGACCGATCCGGTGAGCCGCCAGACCGGCCTGAGCCTGGGACTCTACGAGCGGGAAGCGCGCTTCTACCGCGACATTGCGCCGCGCCTGCGCGGGCCGGTCGCGCCGTGCTATCACGCTGCCTTCGACGCCTCGACCAAAACTTTCGATGTTTTGCTCGGCGATGCCAGCCCCGCGGTCGTCGGCGACGAAATCCGCGGCGCCACAGTGGAGCAAGCCCGGCTCGCCGTCACCGAACTTGCCCACCTGCAGGGCCAACTGCTCGGCGACACCGGCCTTGCCGACATGTCGTGGCTCAACCGCGAGGCGCCCATCAACCAGGCGCTGATCAGCCAGCTCTATGCCGGCTTCCTCGACCGCTACGGTGAGCAGATAGCGGCGCAGCACCGCCTGGTGTGCGACCGCCTCGTCGACGGATTCGACGCGTACCTTGCCGACGAATCAGGTGACGAGCGCATCCACGGCCTGGTCCACGGCGACTACCGACTGGACAACTTGCTGTTCGGTGAGGCCGGTTCCGATCGGGCCTTGACGGTGGTGGATTGGCAGACGGTCACCTGGGGGCCGGCACTGACCGACCTGGCGTACTTCCTCGGCTGTGCGCTGCCGGTCGCGGATCGTCGCGAGCACTATGACGCGCTGCTGCGCGCCTACCACAAGGCGCTCGGCGGCAACGCCCCGCTCACATTGGCTGAGGTATACGAGGGTGTGCGCCGACAAAGCTTTTTCGGCGTGATGATGGCAATCGTGTCGTCGATGCTGGTGGAACGCACCGAGCGGGGCGACACGCTGTTCCTGACCATGCTGCAACGGCATTGCGAGCACGTGCTGGACACTGACGCGCTCGCGATCCTGAGCTCGGCGCCGCTGGCGCCGCTGCTGCCGGCGCACGACGACGAGTCGGCGCACACCGCGACCGACGAACCGCTGTGGAGTGAAAGCTGGTACGCCGATTTCGCCGACGCTGCCGAGGGTTTCGGCGGTTGGTTGCGGATCGGGCTGATACCCAACCAGCGCAACGCGTGGGCGCACGCACTGTTGTGCGGCCCCGGCATCCCCACCGTCGCCGTCTCCGACTTCCACGTTGCACTACCGGACGATCCGTGGAATCTGCGAACCGGCACAATCGAATTCAGCCACGCTGCTGTCGAGCCGCTGCAGACCTACCGCGTCGTCGTGCAAGCTCAGGGTCAGTCCTACACCGACCCGGCCGCTCTGCTGCGCGGAGAACCCGGCCGCCCGGTCGACGTGGCGATGGAGTTGACGTGGGCAACGGACGGCACGCCGTACCGGTACCGGCTGGCCACGCGCTACGAAATTCCCTGCATGGTGTCCGGTCGCGTCACCGTAGACGAAACCACCTACACCCTTGACGCGGTGCCCGGCCAGCGTGACCACTCATGGGGTGTCCGCGACTGGTGGAGCATGGATTGGCAATGGAGCGCAGTGCATTTGGACGACGGCACCCATTTGCACGGCGTAGACATCCGGATTCCGGGCGCTCCCAAACTCAGTGTCGGCTACCTTCAGCCAAAAGACGGTGCCCTTACCGAGCTGCAGACGGTCGACAGTCGAGAGACGTTCGACGCCAACGGGTTACCGGCTGCCGCCACCGTGACTGTCTGTCCCGGTGATATCGTGGTGTCCGCCGATGTGCGCGGCCATGCCCCCTTACGACTGGTGGCGGCCGATGGCCGAGTGAGCCAGTTTCCACGCGTCTGGGCCACCGTCACCACAGCCGATGGCCGCAGCGGGGTTGGCTGGCTCGAATGGAACCGCAACGCATGGCACACGAGCCCGACCTGACCTCACCGAAGCGTCGAGACCAGAAAACGCCGGGAAAGGCAGGCGCATCGAGGCCGATCGTCGTGATGGGCGTAACCGGCTCAGGCAAGTCCACAGTGGGCGCCGCACTGGCTCGACGGCTCGGGGTGCCGTTCGCTGATGCCGATGCTTTTCACCCGCACGCCAACATCGCCAAAATGGCGGCCGGTGAACCGCTGAACGACGACGACCGCTTCCCCTGGCTGGAAGCAGTCGGGGAGTGGCTGGCCGCTCACCGCGACGGCGGCGTGATGAGCTGTTCGGCGCTCAAGCGCAAGTACCGCGACCAACTGCGCCGGCACTGTGCCGACATCGAATTCTTGCACCTGAGCGGATCTTTTGAGCTAATCGGTCATCGCCAGGCCGGTCGCACAGGGCATTTCATGCCCGCCACACTGTTGCAGTCTCAGTTCGACACGCTCGAACCGCTCGAGCCCGACGAGCGTGGTGTGGTCGTCGACGTCGATCAGGATGTCGACGCCATCGTCGAGACGTTTCTGGCGGGGGTTGCGCAGCGGCGCAGCGGATGACGCCGATCTCGGGCGATGGCTAGCATCGAGGTATCCCGCGTGGGAGGCAGCGCAACGATGTACCAGCTCCTGGTAGTGCTGACGGTGATCATGCACTGTGCGTTCATCTGCTACGTGGTCGTCGGTGGGTTCCTTGCGCTGCGCTGGCGTCGCACGCTGTGGCTGCATATCGCGGCGGTGTTATGGGGAACCGCCAGCGTGGTGGGCCACGTCGGCTGTCCGCTGACCGGGCTGGAACGCTGGGCCCGGCATAGCGCCGGAATGCCGCCGTTGCCATCGAAAGGGTTCATCGCCCGCTACATGACCGGTGTGTTGTACCCGGCGAGTTGGGCCGGCGCGGTACAGCTTGCGGCGTTCGCCCTTGTCGTAGTGTCGTGGGCGTTGTACGCGTGGTCTGGTCGGCAGGTACCGATGCAGCGTGCACCGATCGAGGATGGCCCGGCTAGCGCGTCTGGTTAGCGCTTACGAGCGGCCTTGGCTCGTTTGCGTGCGGTGCTGGCCAGTTCCTCGCCTCTTTCCCGGGCGGTTTCGGCGAATTCGCCGCCGCGCTCGCGGGCAGTTTCGGCCAGTTCAGGTGCGCGCTGGCGAACGGTTTCGGCGAGTTCGGGTGCGCGCTGGCGAACGGTTTCGGCGAGTTCGGCTCCCCGCTCACGGGCGGTTTCGGCGAGTTCGCTGCCGCGCTCGCGAGCGACTTCGGCAAACTCGCTACCGCGGTGGCGAGCGGTTTTCGCCAGCCTGCGCCCACGGTGGCGAGCGGTCTCGGCGAGTTCGCGAATCCGCTCGCTTTCGGCCAGTTCCTCGCCGCGTTTGCGTGCGGCCTCCAGCAGCGGTGCCCCCTTCTCTGCCGCCGTGCTGGCCAGCTCGCGACCGCGCTCGGCGCTCACCTGAAGACCGTGGCCGATTTTTTCGCCCAGAACATCGGTGTCCAGCAACGGTCCGTTGGAGCTCGCGATCGGCAATGCCCCGCTCACCGCCTCAGAAATCCGGCCCGCCGCCTGCCGGCCCCGCCATCCCAAGGACGGCTTTCCGGCCGTATCGGCTGATGCGATGATCAGGCCACCGAGCAGGCTCAGGTCGGTCAGGAAGTCGCGCCGCTTCTCGGCTTTGCGCTGCGGATCTGGCTCGCTCCAAAACATATGTGCCCCAAGGCTGCCCGGAATGACCGTGCAGGCCAGGACAGCCGAGGCAACGCGGGGCAGCTTGCCGGTCGCCAGCAGCACGCCGCCGCCGACCTGGACGGCCGCATTCACCCGGGCGAACGTCTCGTCGTCGGACGGCACTCTGGTGCCCACTGGATCCGGTAGCTTGCGCAAACCCGCCGCTGCGGGTCGCGCGGCATCCGCGGCTGCGCTCGGGTTTCGCAACGTCTCTACACCTTGGCCGATGAAGACCGCTGACAACAGCGGTCGAGCAATTCTGCGGATCAACATGGCCGCTGTGTTCCCTCGCCGGGCCGCATGCAAACCGCCGGGTGTATCGCCTCAGTAGACCTGCACGTTGTCGCTGCCGGTGCGCATCCACAGCGGAAGCACCACCCACAAACTGCCCAGTGCGATCAGCGCGCAAGCCCCGGCAACGATGGCAGCGACATGGCCTGCGACCGCATCGAAGATCACCACCGTCACGCCGGTCAGCGCGCAACCCAACAGCAGCAAACCGGTGTAGGCGAATCGGTGTGCGGTCGACACCAGTGATTTCAACCGATGCCGGCGAAACAGCAATCGGTGCATCGCGACCGGGGCGACCAGCAGCACGGTCGCGGCTACCGAGCAGACCACCGTCGCGAGATACACCGCTCGCACGGCCCAGCTCAGCGCGTGGAACGGCTGCTGGAACGGCAATGTCAGAAGAAAGCCGGTGAGCAACTGGACGCCGGTCTGCACGACCCGCAGCTCCTGCAGGAGGCTGTTCCAATTGCGGTCTAGTCGTTCGGTTTCGGTCTCCTTGCGCGCGGCGTAATCCCAGCCTTGGTCACGCTCGGGATGGTCGACGTCCACCCGTGCATCATGCCAGCTAGCACGCTGTTAGACGGCTTCACTCCAATACCAGTCGGGCTGATTTCTCCAACCGGTCGGCGATCTGTGTGTAGGAGGCGTATCCCATGCCGGCGCGCACCAGTGCGCCCGCGTACATCAATTCCAGCGTTTCGACGACGTCGGCATGACACTCGGGTCCCAGCGCGGTCACCAGGCGCTGGTGAATTTCGCGACCGATGCGCAGCCGCAGCTGCTTGACCTCGGGATCGCTGCCCAGCAACGCATTGGTCACCGCGCCCGCCAGCTCGGGTTCGTCGGCGACCAGCAGCGCGATGTGTCGCAATACGGCAATCACCCGTGCAACGGGTTCCGGGGACTCGCTGCGCGGAGCAGACGTCGCGGCCAACCGCCGCCAGAAAACCTCGGCAACCAGGTGCTCCTTGGACGAGAAATAGGTGTAAGCGGTGGCCGAGCCCACTCCGGCCACGGCAGCCACCCGACGAATTGTCAAGCCGGAGAAGCCTTCCCGGCTTAGCACCTCGATCGCTGCCCGGCCCAGCCGCTCAACGGTGTCGGCTTGCTTGGCGGTCAGTCGGCGCCTGGTCGACTCCCGAGCTACCGGGTCGGACACGTGTCTGGACACTACTACACCGTAATATGGGCAGCAATACAGACCGTGCCGCCGATAGTAGGTTCGACGAGTGAGTTCTTTGTCCAAGCCCGACGAACAGACCGCGCGGTTGTTCGACCTGGCTGACCGGGTCGCCGGCTTCATGCCGACTGACGAAGGCCGGGCGCTGCACGACGCCGCCCTGCGCTACTTCGACCATGGCATCGGCGTCGAGATCGGCACCTACTGCGGCAAGTCGACGCTGTTACTGGGCGCGGCGGCGGCTGCCGCGGACAGCGTGCTCTACACAATCGACCACCACCACGGATCTGAAGAGCACCAGCCGGGCTGGGAATATCACGACGCCTCTTTGGTCGACGACGTCACTGGCCGCTTCGATACGTTGCTCACCTTTCGGCGCACACTCGACCAGGCCGGCTTGGACGACACCGTCGTGGCGGTGGTGGGCAAGTCGGCGGTGGCGGCCCGCGGGTGGCGAACTCCGCTGCAGCTGCTGTTCATCGACGGCGGGCACAGCGAGGCCGCTGCGCATCAGGACTTCGACGGCTGGGCGCCGTGGGTGATGGTCGGCGGCGCGCTGCTCATCCACGACGTGTTCCCCGACCCGCGCGACGGCGGGCAGGCGCCCTACCAGATCTATTGCCGCGCAGTGCAAAGCGGCGAGTTCAAGGAAGTGTCGGCAACCGGGTCACTGCGGGTGCTCGAACGCACAGCAGGAGCAGCCGGTACCGCAGTCACCAATCCGTCGAGCTGCTGACGCACTCGCAGTCGAAATCGCCCTCGAGCCCGCGCGGCAGATCGGTGCCGCGGAAGATGCCGCTTCCCGGTGTGGTCGACGACAACGCGTCGGCAGCCAAGATCACCGCCGCCCCGGTCCACGTGGTTCGTTCGACCGGCCAGCGCTTGCCGTCGCTGAACACCAACCCGGTCCAGTAGGAGCCGTCGCTTTCGCGCAAGTGCTGCATGGCCGCGAACTGCTGCAGCGCAGCGCGGCGGCTGCCGACCGCGTCGAGCGTCAACACCAACTCGCACGTCTCTGCACCCGTAACCCACGGCCGGTCGTCGACACAACGGATACCGAGTCCGTCGACCACGAAGTCGGCCCACCGCTCGGCGATTCGGGCGTCTGCGGCGGGGCCGCGTAATGCACCACCGAGAATCGGGTAATACCAATCCATGGAATGGTGCGGCTTTTCGGTGAACGCCGAGGGATGCGCGGTGATGGCATGGCCCAGCCGGCCCAGTGCGACTTCCCATTCGGGTTGCGGTAGGTCGAGGTAATTCGCCAAAGCCAGTGCACAGCGGATGCTGTGGAACACGCTGGCGCAGCCGGTCAGCAGCGCCTCGGTGACCGGACCGGAAGGGCCACGTGCCCAGCAGATTTCGCCGCTCTCGAGCTGTAACTCGAGCACAAAGTCGATCGCCGCGCTCACCGTCGGCCACATCGCGGCGGCGAAGCCGCGATCACCGGTGATCAACACGTGATGCCAGACACCCACCGCGATATAGGCGCAGAAGTTGCTGTCGCTGTTGGCGTCTTCGACGACACCGGCGCGCAATTGAATCGGCCACGAGCCGTCAGACCGCTGTTGGTGACGGCACCAGTCGAATGCTCGGCGTGCGGGCCCGATGAGACCCGCGGCGCTGAGCGCCATCGCGCATTCGACATGATCCCAGGGATCGGTGTGGCCGTTTTCCGACCACGGGATCGCGCCGGATGGCTCCTGCACAGCGGCAATGGATTCCGCGGTCTGCCGACACTGTTCTGGAGTAAGGACGCCTGGCACGCCCGGCACGTCATACCAGTTCAACGGCGTGCACCGGTTTTTCGAAGTACAGCGCAATGCTCTTGCCCACCAGCGGGTTGAGCACTGATTCGGCTATCCTGGTGATACGGGGCTGCCGCGTGATGTCCCACACCAGCATCTTGTGATACGCGGACACCGCAGGGTGATCCGGTCGAGCCACCCCCACAAGGCATTTGATCCACCAGAACGGCGTATGCAGGCCGTGCGCATAGTGCGCATCCACGAATTCCATTCCGCTGCGGGTGATCTTGGCGCGCAGCTTGCTAGCCCGATAGATCCGTACGTGGCCGCCCTCGTTGTTGTGGTATTCGTCGGACAAGAACCAGCACACTCGTTCCGGCAACCACCGCGGCACGGTCACCGCCAAAGTGCCGCCCACCTTGAGCACGCGTATCAATTCGTTGATCGCGTTGTCGTCGGCCGGCACGTGTTCGAGGATCTCCGATGCGATGACGCAGTCGAAAGTCCCGTCAGGGTAGGGCAATGCCAAGGCGTCACCGACGACGGTCTCCGCCTTGGCGGACGCCGGGGCCTCGCCATTCTCGGTCATGGCGCGCAAAACCGTGTTGACATTGTCGAGTTCGGCGCCGTCCTGGTCGAAGGCGATCACGTCGGCGCCCAGTCGATACGCCTCGAAGCTATGCCTGCCTGCGCCGCAACCGACGTCGATGACCTTTGTTCCGGGACCGATGCCGAGCCGGTTGAAGTCCACCGTCAGCACGGTTCGCCCACCGCGTCGACAGCACTGTGGCGCTGGGAGTTTCTGGCGATCGCGCGCTCATAGACGTGAACGGTCTGCGCTGCCACTGACTCCCAGCTGTACACCTCGAGCGCCCGCTGGCGACCGGCCGCGCCCAGTCGCTTCCGCTCCTCGGGCGAGGCCAGCAGAGCGCCCAGCACCCGTATCAGGTCGCCGGTGTCGCCCGGCCGTACGAGCCGGGCGCAATGCCCGTCGGCGCCGAGCACCTCCGGCAACGCCCCGGCGCGGCTGGCCACGATCGGTGTGCCACTCGCCATCGCTTCCACGGCGGGAAGCGAGAAGCCTTCGTAAAGCGAAGGAATGCAAGCTATTTCGGCCGATGCCAGCAACCGGGCCAGCTCAGCGTCGGAGAGCCCGCTGGACGTGTGCACGATATCGGAGATGCCCAGCTCGGCGATCAGCTTCTCGGTGGGCCCGTTGGGCTCCAACTTGGCGACGAGTTGAACCTCCAGGTCGTGTTCGGCCCGCAGCTTGGCCACTGCGTGTAACAGATGCCCGACCCCCTTGAGCGGGGTGTCGGCGCTGGCGACCGCGATGATGCGGCCGGGAACGCGACGCTGGGCAGCGGGGGCGAATACGTCGGTGTCTACGCCCAGCGGCACGACGCAGAGCTGGTCGGGATGTACGCCGAAGTCCGTGGTGATGTCGGCGGCCGACGACGACGACACGGTGAGCAGATCCGGGATGCTGCGCGCCACCTGCTGCTGCATTTTCAAGAAGCCATACCAGCGGTGCACCAACGGTTTACGCCACCACCGGGCGGCGGCAAGGTCCAGCAGCCGGTCACGGGTGATCGGATGGTGCACGGTCGCCACCACCGGCAAGCCCATGGCCGAAATGTCGAGCAGCCCAAAGCCCAAGCTCTGGTTGTCGTGGACGACGTCGAAGTCGTGTCGCCGCTCGGCGAGCAGTCGCGCGGCGCGCAGGCTGAAGGTGCGCGGCTCCGGAAAACCAGCCGTCCAAACGGTCGCCAACTCCAGCAGATCGATTCGGTCGCGGATCTCGCGGGGATGCGGAATGCGGAACGGATCGGGTTCGCGGTACATGTCCAGGCTGGGCACCTGCCGAAGCACCACCCGCGGATCGAGCACCTCAGGGTAGGGCTGACCGGAGAACACCTCGACGTGGTGGCCGAGTTCGACGAGGCCGCGGCTGAGATAGCGGACGTATACGCCCTGTCCGCCACAGTGTGTCTTGCTGCGGTAGGACAGCAAAGCGATCCGCATGCTCATGCCCGTTCTGTTGTGGCGGTTGCCCGCTTCCGTCAACTGATCGAGACGTCAGCGAGCTGTCTGGACACGTGTCTGGACTATAGTTTGACGGCCTACGCGATGCAACGCACCTCGCAAGGCGTCAAACCGTCCTGATGCTACTGACCGGCGCTTCCGGCGCTGACCGCTGGGGCGTGCGGTCCCGCGGTGCCGCCCCGATGTGACGCAAATCAACGCCGACGTGTGAGCTGCATCATTGCATAGCCCATCTATTTTAGGAGAGCCTTACCTCTCGCTGTACCGACAAGCTGGGAGCAGGCTCATGCCGACTGACCCAACTGATTTCGAGTTCGCCTACGACCTCACATTGGACGAGGTCAGGCGGCGCACCGCGGTGCTCGACGCGATCGGCGACGACTGGGATCCGGTCCGCGCGCTGGTCGATGAGGAAAAGGCCTACGCGATGCTCTACTGCAACCTCGACGCCGAGCAGCAGCGCCACTATGACGAGCTGGTCCGGGCCGGGGTGCTGCCGGAGCGGGCGGTCGACCGTGCTGCCGATTGACCCGCAGGCCGACAGAAGTCGACGGGCCTGGTTGGCGTGCCCGAACTGCGACCACGGCGCCGGCTGCGCCGAGTGCCGAAGCAGTCGCAACTGCCCCAGCCACTGGCAGTACCTGATCGGCAACCACGCCGCGGTGCTTCACCTGCAATGCCCGACCTGTGCGCATTTCTGGTCGCTCGATACTCGGCCTGGCCGTCGCCGGCGCCCCGCTGCCTGAGCTGACCTCGCGTTAAGCGGGGATACGGTAGAGGTTGTGCGGGCGTTGATCATCGTCGACGTACAAAACGACTTCTGCGAGGGCGGCTCGCTCCCGGTGCCCGGCGGCGCGGCCGTCGCCCGCGCCATCACCGACTACCTGACCACCGAGCCGGGCTACGACCATGTGGTCGCCACCAAGGACTTCCACATCGATCCCGGTGACCACTTCTCCGACCATCCCGACTACTTCTCGTCGTGGCCCCCGCACTGCGTGGCCGGCAGCCGCGGCGCCGACTTCCATCCCGATCTCGATACCAGCCGCGTCGAGGCGGTTTTCCGCAAAGGCGCCTACTCCGCCGGCTACAGCGGCTTCGAAGGCGCCGACGAGTCCGATACGTCGCTGCTCGACTGGTTACGCCGACACCACGTCGACCAGGTCGACATCGTGGGCCTCGCCACTGACCACTGCGTGCGCTCGACCGCCGAAGACGCCGCCCGCGCCGGTTTGTCGACCCGGGTGCTGGAAGACCTTACGGCGGGCGTAGCGCCGGAGTCGACCTCAGCGGCCATCGACGAGATGCGCGACGCTGGCGTGGCGGTAGCCCACAGCGGCTGATGACCCTGCTCAATGGGCGGTCGCCAAAACCAGCGACGCGGCCGACAAGAGCAGATAGCCACCGGGGAAGGCGATGTTGGACAGCACGCGCACCCGGACGTGCGCGACGACGGCGCCGATGAAGAACAGCATCAGCCCGACGGCGGCCGCGACACCGATGAGGCGTAGACCCAGCAGCCCGGCCACCAGACCGAGCGCTCCGGCGAGCTTGAGCGTTCCCAACATGGGCAACCACGACTGCGGCACCCCGACCCTGGCCGAGTTGGCGAGCACGAACTTGGCCGGGATGTAGTCGGCCACGGCGACCACCGCGGTGACGATCGCGGTGAGCACCGTGACGGCGATGTATAGGCTCATGGTGGTCTCCTCTACAACGGCGCGTTTGGTGGATGTGCTCACCTCCATGACGGCTGCCGCGTAGAAAAGGTGACCCATGAGCGCCATTGACGATGTCGCGTACCGCTTCGACGCTGATCGACGACACCTGCGGTCGGTTGCGTTCCACCTGCTCGGCTCGACCGCCGACGCCGACGACGCGGTGCAATCGGCATGGCTGAAGGTCAGCAACGCCGATTACCACGCTGTCGACAACCTCACCGGCTGGTTCACCACCATCACCGCGCGCGAGGCCCTCGACCAACTGCGGGCCCGCAAACGACGAGCCGAGCTACCGCTGGCCGACAGCGGCGAATGGGAGCGCATCGCATCCACCGCGGCGCCGGCTGACGAAGACGTGCTCTTGACCGACGCCGTGAGCCGGGCACTCCTAGTGGTCCTGGACAGGCTGTCCCCGGCACAACGCGCCGCCTTCGTGCTGCACGACGTCTTCGGCGTGTCATTCGAGGCGATCGCAGAGATGTTGGACCGGTCGCCGACAGCGGCCAAGAAGCTGGCGAGCCGAGCCCGTCAGCGCCTGCACGCCAGACCATCCGCCAAACCCCGGCGGACAAGCGAGCACATCGAGATCGTCGAAGCGTTTTTGGCGGCCTCCCGCGGCGGCGACATCCCCACACTGCTGCAACTGTTGGCTCCGGACGTCGTTCGCCGGGTCGACCGCATCCTGGTGGCCGACGACGTTCCCACCGAAGTCCGCGGCGCCCAGCAAGTAGCCGAGGAAACCCGGCGGTTCACCCAGCGCGCCAAAGCCGGTGTGGTGCTGCTCGTCGACGGGGTTCCCGGCATTGCGATCGCACCGCGGGCACAACTGCAGGCCTTGTTGCGCATCGATATCGGCGACGATCGCCGCATCCACGCCATCGACATCGTGGGCGATCCCGAACGCCTTCGCAGCGCCGCACTGGCAGTTCCCGCTGGCGCACTCAGCAATACCACAGTTACGTCGGCTACCAACGACACCGTGCCAACATCGGTGCGCCATGGCCGCTGACAGGTTCGGGCGGCGGACGCTGTTGCGGGGGGCCGCCGCACTGGGCGCGGCGTCACTGGCCCCGTGGCCGCAAGGGTGTAGCGCCGACGACGGAGCACTGACATTCTTCTTCGCGGCCAATCCGGAAGAAGCCGACGCCCGGCTACGGGTCGTCGACGCGTTTGCGCGCCGGCATCCCGGTATCAAGTTCCGAATGCTGCTATCCGGCCCCGGCGCGGTGCAGCAGATGTCGACGTTTTGCGCCGGCGGCAAGTGCCCGGATGTGCTGATGGCCTGGGAAATGAGCTACGCGGTTCTCGCGGCCCGCGGCGTACTGCTGGACCTCAATACCCTGCTGGCGCAGGACAAAGCGTTTGCCGCGCAGCTGAGGACCGACAGCATCGCGTCGTTGTATGACACCTTCACCTTCGACGGCGGCCAGTATGCCTTCCCCGAGCAGTGGTCCGGGAACTACTTGTTCTACAACAGGCAGCTTTTCGCCGACGCGAACGTCAAGACGCCACCGCGCAGCTGGGAGCAGCCGTGGAGCTTCGCCGAATTCTTGGACACCGCAAGAGCTCTCACCAGGCAACACGGTTCGGGACGGGTCAGCCAGTGGGGATTCGTCGACACGTGGGCACCGGCGTACTCGGCTGGGCTCTTCGCCATGAACAACGGCGTACCGTGGTGCACCCCGCGGACGAACCCCACCCGCCTCAACCTCGACAACGAAGCGTTCATCGAAGGCGTCCAGTTCTACGCCGACCTCGCGACCAGACACAAGGTGGCGCCGACTACGACCGAGCAACAGTCAATGTCCACAATGGACCTCTTCTCGGTTGGCAAGGCGGCGATGGCGCTGGGCGGACATTGGCGCTACCAGACGTTCGACCGGGCCGAAGGGCTGGACTTCGATGTCACCGTCTTGCCAACCGGGCCCAAAGGCCACGGTGCCCACTCGAATATCGGTACCACCGGCCTGGCCATCGCGGCAAGCAGTCCTCGCAAGGACCAAGCATGGGAATTCGTGAAATTCGCGACAGGCCCGATCGGGCAGGCATTGATCGGCGAGTCGCGGCTTTTCGTGCCGGTACTGCGGTCGGCGATCAACTCCACCGGCTTCGCTCAGGCGCACAGCAGGATTCGCAATATCGCCGTGCTCACCGGCGGACCCGCGCACTCCCAAGGCCTGCCGATCAGCCCTGCGTGGGAGAAAGTCAACGCGCTCATCGACCGCAACTTCGGACCGGTCCTGCGCGGCGTGCGGCCGGCGACATCGTTGGCCGGGTTGAGCGGCGCTGTTGAGGAGGTGCTACGCCAGCCATGACAGCGACCGAGGAACCCGCCGCCCCGGCGCTGACTGTATCGACAGGCCGCCGCACCGCAGCTCGGCGACGAGCCCGGGCCGGACGGATGTTCGTTGCACCTAATTTGGCTGCAGTTGCGGTGTTCATGCTCTTCCCGCTTGGTTTCTCGCTGTACATGAGCTTTCAGAAATGGGATGTGTTCACCCCGCCGAGGTTCGTCGGGCTGTCCAACTTCCGCGATCTGTTCAGCTCCGACCCCCTGTTTCTCATCGCGCTGACCAACACGGTCGTCTTCACCGTCGGCACGGTGGCCCCGACAGTGCTCATCAGCCTGGTCGTCGCCGCAGTGCTGAACCGAAAAGCTAAGGGAATCGGGCTTTTCCGCACAGCCGCCTTTCTGCCGCTGGCGGTGTCTTCGGTGGTGATCGCCGTCGTGTGGCAGTTCGTCTTCAACACCGACAACGGACTGCTCAACATCATGCTCGGCTGGATCGGCGTAGGCCCCGTCCCGTGGCTGGTTGATCCCAAGTGGGCGATGGTCTCGCTGTGCTTGGTCAGTGTCTGGAAGAGCGTGCCTTTCGCCACGGTTGTGCTGCTGGCAGCCATGCAGGGTGTCCCGGACACGGTTTACGAGGCGGCCAGAATCGATGGTGCTGGCGAGGTACGACAGTTCATCTCGATCACGGTGCCGTTGATCCGCGGCGCGGTGTCGTTTGTCGTCGTGATCTCGATCATCCACGCGTTTCAGGCGTTCGACCTGGTTTACGTGCTCACCGGACGCAACGGCGGTCCGGAGACCGGAACCTATGTATTCGGCATCATGCTGTTCCAGCACGCGTTCGGGTTCTTGGAGTTCGGCTACGCATCGGCGCTGGCATGGGTGATCTTCGCGATTCTCCTAGTTTTGACCATGCTGCAGTTGCGATTTGCGCGGCGAAGCTCTTTGGAGGTGGACCGTGGTTTCGGCTGAGCGGTTGGTCAAACGCAGCCTGCTGCGCGGGGTGGCCCTCTATGTTGCGCTGATCGGGATCGCGTGGTGCGCGCTGTTCCCGATTCTGTGGGCGTTGTCCGGGTCGTTGAAGAACGAGGGTGAGGTCACCATGCCGAAGCTGTTGCCGTCGCACCCCCGGTGGTCCAACTACAGCGAGGTGTTCAGCCTGATGCCGCTCTGGCGCATGTTCTTCAACACGGTGCTGTACGCCGGATGTGTCACAGCGGGCCACGTGTTCTTCTGCTCGCTCGCCGGTTATGCCTTTGCTCGGCTGAGGTTTCGGGGCCGCGATGTCCTGTTCGTTTTGTATTTGGGCACGTTGATGGTGCCGCTGACGGTGACGGTGATCCCGCAGTTCATCCTCATGCGGATTTTTGGGTGGACCGATACGCCGTGGGCGATGATCGTGCCGGGATTGTTCGGTAGCGCGTTCGGCACCTACCTCATGCGGCAGTTCTTCCGCACCCTGCCGGTGGAACTCGAGGAAGCCGCGATTCTCGACGGATGCACGCCCTGGCAGATCTACTGGCGAATCCTGTTGCCGCACACCAAACCTGCGCTGATGGTGCTCGCGGTGCTCACCTGGGTTAATGTCTGGAACGACTTCCTATGGCCGCTGGTGATGATCCAGCGCAACAGCATCGCCACTCTCACCCTCGGTTTGGTGCGCATGCAGGGGGAGTACGTGGCTCGATGGCCGGTGCTGATGGCGGCATCGATGATGATTCTGTTGCCGCTGGTGATTGTCTACGCCGTCGCGCAACGGTCCTTCATCCGCGGTATCGCCGTGAGCGGGCTCGGTGGCTGACCCGGACAGTTTGGAAAGCGGTTATCTGTAATGGCTTCAGTGACTTTCGAACAAGCGACACGGCGCTATCCGGCGACCACGCGGCCCGCCGTCAACCGATTGGACCTCGCCGTCGATGACGGTGAATTCGTCGTCCTGGTCGGACCCTCTGGATGCGGCAAAACCACGTCACTGCGGATGGTTGCCGGCTTGGAACCGGTGGATTCCGGCAACATCAAAATCGGCGCGCGCGACGTGACCGACCTCGAACCCAAAGACCGCGATGTCGCGATGGTCTTCCAAAACTATGCGCTGTACCCGCACATGACCGTCGCACAAAACATGGGCTTCGCGTTAAAGGTGGCACGCATGCCCAAGACCGAGATCCGCGACCGAGTGCTGGATGCAGCGCGGCTCCTGGACTTAGAGCCCTATCTGAACCGCAAGCCGAAAGAGCTTTCCGGCGGGCAGCGCCAGCGCGTGGCTATGGGGCGTGCCATCGTGCGCCGCCCGCAGGTGTTCTTGATGGACGAGCCGCTGTCCAACCTCGACGCCAAGTTGCGGGTCCAGACGCGCAGTCAGATCGCCGGGTTGCAACGGCGGCTGGGCACCACCACCATCTACGTCACCCATGACCAGGTCGAGGCCATGACGATGGGGGACCGCGTCGCGGTCTTGCGCGACGGTGTGTTGCAGCAGTGCGCGGCGCCTCGCGAGCTCTACCGCAACCCAGCAAACGTGTTCGTCGCGGGATTCATCGGCTCACCGGCGATGAACCTGTTCGAAGTGCCGATCGTCGAGCATGCAGTCTCCTTGGGGGACTGGCGTATTCCGGTGCCGCGGCAGGTCAGCGAGGCCGCTGGTGAGATTGTCGTCGGCGTCCGCCCGGAGCACTTCGAGTTGGGCGGCGTCGGTGTCGAAATGGAGGTCGACGTTGTCGAGGAACTTGGCGCCGACGCGTACCTGTACGGCCGCATCACCGGAGCCGACACCACGGCGGGACAATCTGTGATCGCCCGCGCCGACGGGCACAACCCGCCTCAGCGGGGCAGCCGAGTGCGGCTGCATCCGCAACCGGGCCACCTGCACTTCTTCGATACAGACGGCTGCCGGATCACATAGAGCATGTGCGTTCAGGCCAGGCGGCAAAAGCGTCACATTGGTGAACAAGACCTAACAGGGATGGCCATCAGGTTAACAACTCTTCCGGCAGGTCCCGTCTGGTTCAGAGCGCGGATACTCTCTCGATACTTGCAAAGCGCATCGGCAAGTCGGGAGGTGTCCCATGACGCAACCACTGAAGTCGGCCACTTTGGCACCATCCCGACAGGTAATGGACAGACCACCGCACGATCGTGTGACCGTCCGAATGCGAGAACATCCGTCGCTGGCTAGATCCGCGCCGGCACGTCGCATGTTCTCAGCCAACAACGGCGTGCCCCCTCAGGTGAATCCTGCAGACGCGGCCCAGGCGCGGCTCTTCGAGACCATCCTGCAAGTGGAAATCGCCCAACTTCAGCAACTGGTGGCAGTCCTCAATTCCGGTTGCGGCGCGGACAGTTTCTCCGACCGTCGGCCCCCCGAAACGCTCAGCGAGCTGCGGGCGCGCATCGAGGACGTCCATCATCTTCTGCAGCGGCTGCGAGATCGGTTCCCGAACAGCCCCGGACTTTGATACTGGCTTGCGGTGCTATGCCTTAGCCGCACCGCTGTCGGCAGACCTAAAACCGGTCAACTCGATGCTGGTGCGCCACAGGTCAGCCGCTTTAGCGCGGTCATAGGAATCGGCCGACGAATGTGTACTGCGGAACCCCGAAAAGTATTGGCCCGACGTGGTTTTCAGCTCCGGGTCGGTGACCAGCCGAGCCAAGGCTTCAGCGGACTTGCCCGGAGTATGGACATTGACACCGGGCACCACCGTCAGTGCGGGGAGCAGGTAGCGCCACGCGAATGCCTGGATCCCGGAATAGTCACGCGCAAGCCCGGTCCCGGGCATGAGCCCGGGGTCGAATGCGTTGACCGTGATCCGCGTGGGACCTGTCGCTGGAAACGATGACGATGCGCCCCGGTGTGCTCATCACTGGGAGCAACAGCTGGACGAGCAGGAAGTGAGCGAGGTGGTTGACGACGAACGTGGTTTCCATCCCGTCGGGGGGTGAAGCTCATGCCGGAGACGATCTGGATGCCGGCGTTGCAGACTCGCCCGCAGTGGCGGCAGTTCGCGCTCGGCCAAATCAGCGACGAATCGGCGCACATCGGCCAACGAGGTCAAATCCAGTGGGAGGCCGATTACCTGACCTGATGTCTGCTGGGCCAGGCTGCGGGCCGCGTCCGCGGTCGACGCCGGATTGCGGCCGTGATCACCACCGACCAGTCCTGTTGGGCGAGCAGTTTGGCGGTGCGGTATCCGAGGCTTCCGGTGCCGCCGGTGATGACGACACAGCGGTCAGGCTTCACGATGCTCGCCCGGCGATCATGGCGAATCCTGGGGCGGTTCGGCACCGTTTCTGGCGCGGCCGATGGCAGCCGGAGCCAGCGCTCGGATGGCGGTGGTCAGGTCGGCGTACATCTGCCGTAGGTCAGTGGTTTCGAGCTCGAGTTGCAGCGCAAAAAAGCATCCGTCGGAAAATGCCACGGCGAACCGGGCCAGGTCGTCCGCGGCCACGCGCGCCGTGACGGTGTCGCACAGTGACGTCAGCAGACGCTCGATCGCGGCTCGAAAGTAGACCTGTGCATGGCCGCGCACCCGGTGCACGAGCGTCGCGGCTAATTCGTCGTTTCGGCCCTCGATGGCCAGGATGTCTAACAACCGCAAGAAGTTCGGGTTGGCCGCGACCGCGTCGGCGCCCTGCACCTGCAAGGCCTCGGCGTCGGCTTGCGGTGTCTCCCGGTCGTCCCCGCGCGGCAGCGACGCGAACCAGCGCTCGGCTCCGCGTTCCATCACTGTCGCGAGCAGTCCGTCCTTGCTGCCGAAGTGCCAATACAACGACGTCACAGGCACTCCGGCGGCTTTACAGATCGCCGATACCGGAGTGGCGGCATACCCCTTTTCCGCCATCAGCTGCTCTGCGGCGTCGAGCAGCAGCTCGCGCGACCGCGCTCCACGCTGATCTGCTTTGGTGACACGAGCAGCCGTCAACCCCGCTACCGTAGCGAGCGTCACATACAGACGTCCCCGGTTTGATCCACGCCGCGTGGGCAACCAAGATGATGGACGGCGCCTTCCGGCGCGAAGGGCAAGACATCGTCGTGGCGGGGTGGTCTTATGACGCAGTTCGCGGATACCGGGCCACTGGCTGTGTCCCGCCGCGATGAACCCGCTCGCGGGTCGGCCCGTGCGGTCGGCGGCGGAGCGGCGCAATCGCACGACGCTGCGGAGTTGGCTCAGGCCCGGATTTTCGAGGGCATGCTGCGCTCCGAGCTCTCCCAGCTGGAGCAGGCGGCGAGATCCATGCTCGACCGGGGTCTGAAGCACCGCCAGCGGCGCGCCTCGGACGATTGGCCTCCCGAGGAGCTCGTCCAGCTTCGGGCGCGTATCGACGAAGCTCACCGTCTCCTGGAGACACTGCGGCGTCGATTCCTGCACGGGCCAGAGGGTCGGGATACGCGGTAAATCGCCATTCCCGCTGACAAACGGCGCGCACAATTTCACTCAGTGACAGCGAGCCCTGACACCGGCGTAACGGTCTTTCTCTGCGGCGACGTGATGACCGGTCGCGGGATTGACCAAATACTTCCGCATCCGGGAAGCGCCGAACTTCGCGAGCCGTCGGTCACCGATGCCCGCACCTACGTGACACTCGCCGAGCGCCTCAACGGGCCAATTCCTGTACCGACCGACGTGACATGGCCGTGGGGAGAGGCGCTGTCGCTCATTGACGACTTCTCGCCCGACGTCCGGTTAGTCAACCTGGAGACCAGCGTTACCGCCGACGGCCAGTTCGCGCCCGGCAAAGCCGTGCACTACCGGATGCACCCCGACAACATCGGTTGCTTGACAGCGGTCCGGCCCGACGCCTGTGCCCTCGCCAACAACCACATCCTGGATTTCGGTCCTGGTGGACTGGTCGACACGCTGGATGTGCTGGGCCACGCCGAAATCCGTGCGGTAGGCGCTGGACTGACCGCCCAACAAGCTGAGCGTCCCGCCGTCGTGCCCTGCGGCGACGGAAAGCGGGTCGTCATCGGCGCCTGCGGTATGGCGTCCAGCGGCATCGCGCCTTCCTGGGCGGCAACCCAGGGCCGGCCGGGGGTTGCTTTCGTGGCCGACCACTCCGATCGCAGCGCTGACGTGCTCGCCGATCGGGTGCTGGCGGCGAAGCAACCCGGCGATATCGCAATTGTCTCCGTGCACTGGGGTTCGAACTGGGGTTACGACGTCGACATCCACCAAGTCCGTTTCGCGCACCGGTTGATCAACGCCGGTGTCGACATCGTGCATGGGCATTCATCCCACCATCCACGACCGATTGAGCTCTACGCCGACAAACTGATCCTGTACGGCTGCGGCGACGCGGTGGACGACTACGAGGGCATCGCGGGATACGAGGAATTCCGGCCGAACTTGCGCCTGTTGTACTTTGCCTCGGCCGACGGCTGCTGCGTCACCTTGCGGATGCTGCCGATGCGGATGCGAAGAATGCGGCTCGAGCGTGTTCCGCACGAGGATGTCGAGTGGCTGCAGCGGACCCTGGATCGGATCGGTCGGCCGTTCAGGACACGCGTTAGTGGCACCGGCGACGGTATCCTCACCGCGTATCCGTCGTAGATTGCACTGCAGAACAGGGACTTTCAGCAGCACCGGACGACCTGCCGGGTTCGCTTTGATCGGCGGGTCAGGCCAATCGCGATCCGTTGGGCACTGGACGGTCGAATCCGGCCAGTACTACCTTGCCGTCCTCGTCGTACACACCGGTCACGAGCACCTCCGAGGTGATTCCGGCCACGCTCTTTGGAGCGAAGTTATAGACGCAAAGCACTTGGCGGCCAAGGAGTTTCTGCGCATCGTAGTAGTCGGTGATTTGAGCGCTGGAAGTCTTCGTCCCCAACGGTCCCAAGTCGATGGTGAGCACATACGCGGGCTTCTTCGCGCGAGGGTGGGGCATTGCCTCGACGATGGTGCCCACGCGCAATTCCACCCGTTGAAAATCGGACCAATCGATCACGTTTCCCATAGCGTGGTTCGCTAGCGTCCGTCTGGTCTTCGCACGCAAAGGTACTTTAGCTGCTATGACGCACGGAGGGCGACGTGCCCTTAAGGCGCTGCTCTTCGATGTGCAGGGCAGCGCGACAGACTTTCATTCAACGCTGTGCTGCGAGGCCCAGCGCATCAGTGCGGGCCGGCATCCGGGCGTAGATTGGGCTGCATTTGTCAATGCCTGGCGCGCAGCATATTTCAACGCAGTGGATTCGGCGAGACCGAGTCGCGAAAAATGGGTTTCCGTACACTCGATGTACCGGGCGGCTCTGCGATCGTTGCTGGACCAATATGGCCTCACCGATCTCTCCGGCGCCGAGCAAGAAGAATTGACCTTCGCGTGGCAGCGGCTCGCGCCGTGGCCGGATGTGGTGCCTGGCCTCACGAGACTGCAGAAGAAGTACACGCTGGCCACCCTGTCCAACGCCGATGTGTCGGCGGTGGTGAACATCTCCAAACGTGCTGGGCTGCCGTGGGATGCGGTGTTCTGCGCCGAAATGGCGGGCGTGTTCAAACCGGAGCCGGCTATTTACCACATGGCTGCGCAGTATCTCGCGCTGCCACCCGGCGAGATCATGATGGTGGCCAGCCACAAATACGACATTCGGGCGGCGGCCGCGTTGGGATTCCAGACGGCCTTCGTCATCCGCCCGCTGGAGTTGGGGCCGAACGGTGCGGTCGACGTCGACTACGACGAACGGTTCGACATCAACGCGACCGACTTCCTCGACCTCGCCGAGCAGCTGGGCTGCTGAGATGTGGTGGGCTGTCTTCCACGCGGCCGTGTCCAACATGGCTGACGATGGAAGCGGCTGAGGCACTGTATGCGCAGGAGTTGAAGGAATGACTACGGTTTACGCAACCCATCCCCGGTACACCGAACACGATTTGCCGGGACATCCGGAGTGTGCGGACCGCATCCGCGCGGTGTGGCGCGGTTTGGACGAGAGCGGCATGGCCGCGCGGATGCAGCCGCTCGAAGTCCAACCTCTCGACACCGAGGCCGTGCTCGCGGTGCACACGGACGACTATCTCGCCTTGCTGCAACGCATCAACGACACGCCGCGCACCATCCATCTGGACCCTGACACTTACGCGGGACCGGACGCCCTCACCATCGCCCGGTTGTCGGCCGGTGGAGTCATTGCTGCGACCGACGCGGTGCTCAGCGGAACCGCGGGCAATGGGCTGGCTGCCGTTCGCCCGCCGGGGCATCATGCGATGCCCGATCGCGCCATGGGTTTCTGCCTGCTCGGAAACGTCGCGATTGCCGCGCGCCACGCCCAGACGCGTTACGGGATTGAGCGCATCTTGATCGTCGACTACGACGTTCACCACGGCAATGGCACCGAAGCCATGTTCTACGACGATCCATCGGTGCTCTACATTTCGACTCACCAGTATCCGTTTTATCCCGGCACCGGTGCGGCGAGTGACGTCGGGACGGGCTCCGGCGAGGGCTACACGGTCAATATTCCGTTGCCCGCCGGAAGCGGCGACGCTACCTACGCAACGGTTTTCGACACGATCGTCTGGCCGGCCGCCGAGCGGTTCGACCCTGAGTTGATCCTCGTATCGGTGGGGTTCGACGCGTACTGGGCAGATCCGTTGGCGGGGATGCGCCTCACATTGCCCGGCTATTCGCACCTGGCCGCGGAAGTCGTCCGCATGGCGCAATCGTTATGCGCGGACAAGGTCGTCTTTGTGCTCGAGGGCGGCTACGACATGGACGCGCTGCGATACGGAGCCAGCAATATCGCTCGCCTGCTGCTCGGCGAACCGCCAGTCGACCCGCCGGGCACACAACCGAGCCCACGACCCGAGCCAGACATCGAGCGCCTCGTCGCACGGCTCAAGCAGCTGCACGGCCTGTAATCAAAGGCCGCCGCACCGCGACGGGGCCAAGATGGGGGACCAGGGTGGGCAATCCGGCGGCAGTGGCTGCGGCGGCGGAGGTGTATAGGGAGGGGGAGGCGGGGGCGGCGGGGGAGCCTGATGTGGACTGCCATGCCACGGGTAGACGGTGTTGGAGTCGATGTCGATGACGCCCTCCGAGGTCCAGTACCAGTCGTGGCAGACGTTCCAGTCCCAGGTAATCGCTTGGCTACCCGGTATGGGAGGGTCGCCCGGGCACCAGTGAGTGCATGTCATCCCGCCCGGGCAGTTGCCGCCCTGATAGCTGGGCCCCGTGGCTTGAGCGGTCCCAGCCGAGAGGCTCAAGCTGGGCAGGCTCAGACCGCCCGACATCACCACGGTGATTGCGAACCGCGAAATTCGGTTCATCGTCGATTCCTCTCGACGGCGTCAACCCATCAGCGCTGTCAGTGCACGCTATGGGGCCGACTACCAATCCCAATAACTCTGCCGCGTTCGCTGGTTATGTACGTCGGGAATGCACACAAACGCAGTTGTCCTCGGAGCGAACCGACTCAACGGTGTGTGGGATGCAGACGGGCGACCATCGCCTCTACCTGCTTGCGGTTGAGCACTACGGTTGACCCGTCGGGTAAACCGAGGATGCGGTCCGTCGCGATGCCGTGGAGCTTGAGGCGCTTCACGCAGGTATCGATAACTTTGCGTCGTGATTTCGCGTCGGGTGCATCGAGCACGCGAACTACAAGTTTTTGCATGCTGGCCGCGAATCCCTGAATCATGTCGCCGACGCCTTCGGGATCGAACGTGTCGAACACACCGTCATCCACCCCTTGGGTGATGACTTCTGTCAGCATGGGTCGGAACAGGTCTTCCCAGATGGTCACAATCCTCACGAACAGGGCCTGGTTGTCCGGCTTCAGCAGTGACGCCATCGCTGCGATCTGTTCGGGAGCCCCCATGGCCATCTTGACCTGGTAACTGGCGGCCAGTCCGGCATTGAGGCGTTGCAGCGCGCTTTTGCCGGGCTGGTCGAAGACCGGACGCAGCGCCTCGAAGGCTTCAGCGGCGCTGCGTTCAGCAAGCGCAGTGACCAGCGCCTCCTTCGACGGAAAGTAATGGTAGAACGCCCCTTTCGGAGTGCCCGTTGTCGCGAGTAGGTCATTGAGACTGACATTTTCGTAACCGCGTTCCAGAAACAGCGCGAGTGCTTCGTCGAGCACTTCGGCCCGCCGGACATCCTTCGGCTTCACAATTCGCGGCATGACGGTTTCGAATCAGTCGGAGACTTCTTCAGCCACCCCACATATGTCAGATACAAACCGCACACTGCGAGTAATCCGAAACCGAGCCGCACGAAAGCGACTGCGGAACCTGACGTGTTGGTGGCGGTTTCGGCCCCTTTGACAATCAGCTGCGGCATGGCGAGCAATGTGAAACCCCGTAACAGCAAGAACCAGCCAAACAGCGAGATGATCGCCGCGGCAACACTTCGCCAATACTGGTGAAACGCAACGACAAACAGCCCACTGAAGAACAACAGCGCGCCCAGCACCCACGGCCACATCGGGTCGGTCGAGAAACTGGACAGCTGATTGCCGATGCTGCCCGCCCTGATCGCGACGATCGCAGGAACCACGGCGATGAACGGCCCGAGCACCCGGGCAAATGCCCGAGTGCGTTCCGCGCGATCGATCGTGGTGACGGGTGTGCGCATGCATACCACTCCTTTTCGAAGGGCGACGGAGGCCGTCCGTCTTAGACCACCGGTCTAGACTTTAGACCAACGGTCTAAATGAGTGCAACAAGGCCGGGGAATCCCCGCCGATAGGGACTGTCCGGCCTAGGACGGCGTGACCTTCGCATGAGGAGGTGGCTGAGCCGGATACTTGTACCAAAATAATGGTAGTCTAATGGTATGCGAACTACCATGGATAAAGCCGGGCGTTTGGTGATTCCGAAGTCATTACGCGAACAGGCCGGCATCGCCTCTGGTGAAGTAGAGATCTCCCTCGATGGGGCTGCTATCCGGATCGAAAGCGTGGCAGCCGACGACCTTGTCGAAGAGGATGGGCTTCTGCTGCTACCCAGTGGCGGTCCAAAGCTTGGCGCCGACGCGGTGAGGGAGTTGCGGCTTGCCGACCAGCGTTGAACATGTGCTGGTCGACACCAGCGCTGCACTTGCACTGGTGCAGCGTGAGAACCCATTTCACCGAGCCGCCAAGGCCAGGCTCCTAGTGTGCCGCCGGGGGTTGTCAGGGCATGCCGCGGTCGAGCTGCTGTCGGTGCTGACGCGACTGCCGCCGCCGCACCGACTTACTCCGGTTGCGGCACTTCGCTTGGAGGAGAGGAATTTTCCGGAGTCTCGCTTCCTGTCCGCAACGGATACAAAGCGCCTGTTACGGGAGTTTGCCGAAGTGGCCTTGGCCGGCGGCGCAGTTTACGACGGTCTCGTCGGTGCGGCTGCTCGCAAGCACAAGCTGATGCTCATCACATGCGACCGACGGGCTGAGCCGACGTATCGGTTGCTCGACGTCAACTATGAGCTGCTGTCGCCCGTTTCACGGTAATTGGCGATTACTTCGATTACGTCAACTGACCAAGCTCACTCCAGCTGATTCTGATTGCAGGAACTGGCCAATGAATAACGCAACGCGCCAGTCGATTTCGTCACGGTGACGAATTGACTTGGCCCGGCGGGAAGGGCGTGGCATGGTGGAAGCGCGTCGTCGGGGCTCATTCACCGGAAGTTCCGCCAGTGGCGCGCAGTCAACTCAGCTGCAGGCCCGGTTGCTGCCCAGCTAGACATTAGGAATGCGCAACCGGTCGGCGCCTGGCGCATTGGGCATCGGTGATTCAATCGGCATGAACCTCAGAGGCCTGGTCGAGCACTTTCATCCAATGCAACCCGCATGCGTTCTGTACCGATAAGCCACATTATGTTAAGTAAAAAACTCGCCGTTTTCATCGGATGAGTCAGCCCGGTCCTCGCCTGCTGTCCGGTCTCAGTGCAGTTGGCACTTTTCGCAGTCGATCTGGCACCTTACGGAATCGTCGCGGGATCTCATTCAAGTTGGCATTGGTGACCGGTCGCGACCGCACGCGCGTCGCCAGCGGATCAGACTTGTCGGTCGCTCGTGAGAAGTTGGCGGTACACCGATCGGAATGGAGCCGCCAGTGCCCGCACCTGTGGTCGAACAGCTGCCCAGGAACATGACCGATGAAACGCTCGTCCTGGCACGGCTGCCGGGCGCACGGCGCGTCGTTAACCATCGTGTGGCTGACGATCTCGCCGCAATGCGACTCGAATCCGCCCTGCCGATCCGCCGCTTCTACTCCTGGAAGGGTAAGCGCAACTATGAAGGTCGCTGGTGGAGCTCAACCACGCGCACGCAAATAGAGTTCGAGTCATTACTGGAGCGAGATGCGCTGATGATCGCCGACTTCGACGCGGAAGTGGTGGCGATCTCGGCGCAGCCTTTCGCCCTTCTGTGGCCGCGAACGACTAAGGGTTCGAAGTACCACGTCCCTGACTTCTTTCTCCGGCTGGCCAGCGGGGACGGCCGAGTGGTCGACGTCAAGCATCCTGGCGCGGTTGCTAACTCTGCGAAGCAGTTCGCGTTGACACGGGATACATGCAGTGAGATCGGCTGGGAGTACGAGATTTTCACAGGCATCGATACGCCGCACCGCCGGAACGTGCGCTGGTTATCCGGCTACCGTCACGACCGCTTCTCGCCCCCAGACAGCGTGATCACACATATCGTCGATGTGTTCGGGGAGCCCACTCCGCTTGGGGTTGGTGTGAGCCGAGCGGCGAAAGCGCTCGGCTCAACTGAACCAGCGGCCTTGGCGAACATCTATCACCTGATGTGGAGGAGGCTTCTACATGCCGACTTGTCCGTCTCACTGCGCATGGAAACGGAGGTCTCGGCATGAGATCAGTTCGGCTGTTCGACTTCATCGAGTATGACGGTGGTTCGTGGCAGGTCATGGCACAGGACGGCACCACCATCGCGTTAAAGAGCCTGGCCACGAACAGGATCCGCAAGATACCCCTACCTGATCTGCTCGGCGACGAGTCGTACCTACCAGACAACCCTGACCGGTTGCCCAGCCTCGATAACGTCGCCGTTATCGAAACGCTGGACGCGGAAACACGCACCCGAGTTGAGTTCCTGCACCGGCACGTCGTGGAGGTACTTACCGGTGTCCCGCCGAACGACGGAACGACGATCGTAAAACCCCGACCGGAGTATGACCCCACGAACCGATTGGCGGACCGCATCGAAGCAAAACTTAACGAACTCAGACAAGCCGGAACTCCCATCGGCGAGAGAAGCCTGAAGCGATACCTGTCCGCCTACCGCCGGAATGGGTTAGCGGGACTTATCGACCGTCGCAGGACAAGACAACGCACCGTGGCCGGGCGGACCGATCAGCGGATCATCGCCCTCTTGGAGACTGCGATAGCCGGCCAGACCGATCTGAGCACCGGCACCCGCGATCGCGTCATCAACCAGGTGAGGATCGAGGCGACCAAGCAAGAGATACCGCTCCCCTCACGCGCCACCATGTACCGAGCCCTGTCCGCGCTCGAGCGCAACCGACATCCCTTCGGCAATGCGACGACACGCAGAACCCAGGCGAACAGACCTGCCAGGAGCTGGGGACGCCAGGCCCCGTCCAGACCAGGGGAGCTGGTCGAGATCGATTCCACTCCACTGGACCTGATGGTAGTTAACCCGGACGGCTCAACGGGACGGGTCGACCTCACGATGGCGCTTGACATCGCGACCCGCACTGCGCTGGCGGCGATCCTTCGGCCGGTCGCGACCAAGGCAGTCGATGCCGCCGTGCTGCTCGCACGAGCCTTGACCCCAATACCGATGCAGCCCGGCTGGGCTGCCTCCCTTGCCTTTTCCAGAAGCATTCTCCCCCAGGGAATGATCGATGGAGACGACGCGGTGAAGGCAAGAATCGCGGCGAAACCCGTCATCGTTCCTGACAGCATCACGATCGATCGCGGCAAGGTGTTTGTCGGCTCAACATTTCTGAGCGCATGCGAACGACTTCAGATCAGTATCATCAAAGCGGCTCCCCGAACTCCGACCGACAAACCGCACATCGAGCGAGCCTTCGCTGCTATCAACAGCGGCTTCACCCAGTATCTCGCGGGCTACGTTGGACCAAACGTCGTCCGTCGCGGGACCGATCCCGGCGTCGACGCGCAGTGGACGCTGGCCGAGGTACAGAACCTCCTCGACCTGTGGATCGTGAGCGTCTGGCAAAACCGCCCACACAGCGGACTGCGCCACCCTGCCATGCCCCGCAAGGAATTGACACCCAACGAGGCCTACGCAGCGCTGTCAGGAATCGCCCCCGCGGTGAACGTCGCGCTCACAACCGACGACTACATAGGGCTGCTGCCCATCGACTGGAGGTCGATCCAGCCATACGGAGTCAATTTCGCTGGCCTGCACTACGATTCGTCCGGCCTGCACGAATACCGGGGCGTTAGCAGCGGACTCCCCGAACCCGCCCGAGGTCGTTGGGAGATCCGATTCGACCCCTACCGAATGAACGAGATCTTCATCCGCGACCATAAACGAGGCCGGTGGATCCACGCCGAATGGACGATGGCCAAACAGGCCCTCGCACCATTCTCCCTTGATGTGCTCAACGCCGCCAGAAGCGCTGCTGCCAAACGCGGAAGTGGCGGGGCAGGCGTCGACGTTCTGGCCGAAATCAACCGCATCCAGACCGGCGGAGCGGTATCCACCCGCGAGCGCACCGCCGCCCGGCGCAACGCGAGCACGATCCCCGTCGTCCCCGAACCTGACCCGACCCCATCCGCCGAATGCGGACCCATAGAAACCGCGGCACCGATCAAACCATCACGCCAGATCAAGGCCGCGCGACGAATCGACGAGGAGTAACCGATGGCTGTACCTGACTCGTTGAGCGCCTGGCGCGAATTCGTTGGCCACCGGCCGACGACACCTGACCTGCTCATCCCCGAAGAACTCGCCTCCCTCTCCCCCGATGCCAAATTGGACTATGACCAACAGCGAATCGCATGGCTGGCCGCCGACGTCGTACTGGAAACCGCGGACACCAAGGCCCTGGAGCGGCAAACGCGAATAATTTTGGCACGCAACGCCGCACAAACCGCCACCGCTAGGCGAGGCCTTGCGCTGAGCGGCGCTGCAGGACTGGGAAAGAGCACCGCCGCGCTTCTGATCGGCAAGCGCCACGAGAAATTCATGCGAACCAAAACAGGCCGCAATGACGCCAACTACGCACCAGTCGTGTATGCGGTCGTTCCACCCGGAACCACACCCAAGATGATGATGCTGGCCTTCGCCAACTGGCTCGGTCTGGTTATGCGCAGCAAGAACACCGCCCAGGACATCACCGAACAAGTCGTCGCGGTGCTCCGCGACCTCGGAACAACACTGGTGATCGTCGATGAAGTGCACAACCTGAAGACCAACAGCAGCATCGGTGCCGAAGCCGCCTCAGCCCTCAAGGTCTTCGGCGAGAGATTGGATGCGACTTTCATCTATGCGGGCATCGACCTGCTCACGAGCGATCTCTTCGCGGGGCACATGGGCCGTCAAATCAAGGCCCGCATGATCGTTCATGAGATGTCACCATACTGCTATGGCACCCAGGCCCATCGTGACGATTGGGTGGAGTTAGTACTCGGCCTGGAGAGCCTCCTACCGTTGGCCAAGCATCGCGAGGGCTCACTGGAGCAGCACGCCACCTACCTCTACGACCGCACCGGCGGCAGTATCGGCTCTCTGCGCGCACTACTCAGCGACGCCGCTATTGCCGCGATCCAGGAAGGGTCCGAGAAGATCGACCGCACACTGCTCGACTCGATCAAGACCGACCGGGCGGCGGACGAGCACCACGCCGCAGCGCCGCCACGCCCGCGAAAGCCCAAGCGACTCAAGCAGGCGGGATGAAGCTCAAGCCACTGCCGATCCGGACGAAGATCTACGCCGGGGAAACTGTCGACTCCTTCGCACACCGTGCATCGGTGCAAAACCACACGACCGTGAAAGCAGTCGAGACGGCATTAGTGGATAGCGGCGACCTGAAATCGAGGGCGCGTTCTGCCCATGGCCGACCAGAGGCCTGGCGGCAACTTGGATTACTACGGGCTGATGCATTTTGCGCTCCTACCACGCTGGAAGACAACGTGATCCACGAACGAAACCTATGTCTACACTGCACCCGCGGAGAAGTCGCTGTGGGCAGAATTCCTGGCACAGGTATGGTTTGCCTGCGCCACCGTCGCTGGGTTGGACAGCCTCAATTGGATATTCGGGACTACCGTCCCGCGTTAAGCGCTGAACGACGGTTCCGTGCTCTGTTCCGAAGCAGGGGACTCGTATTTGACTGCACGGCCATGATGATCGGTCTGGAGACGGCGGTCGTGGCGCTGGGCGGTGATGAACTCGAACGGCGACGGACCACAACTGGAATCCCTGCAATCGAGGCACTTGCCTATCGGGAGCAAGTCGCGATTGCTCAGATGCTCACCAGCACACAATTTCTCGACACTGCGTGCAATCCGAGCCTTGCCACGCCTGTCCGTTATGCACACGTCACTGCCCAGTTCGCAGCCGCACTGCGCGTCGACGACCGATCAGACCTCTGGCGAGGGGTTGAGAGAATCTGGGCGGTCGTTCGCACCTTGACCAACGAACTGCGACGAGCCGCCTCTCATGACCGTATACCGGACGATACTCAATTCAAGCTACTGCGGTACTCGTCGCTGCCCGCTCGCTACCGATCGGCAGGTGAATCCGTTCTACCCCGCCGCGCAAAGTCCTGGAACGGTGGCCTCGCTTAACGGTCCGATGAGGTGATCGCGACGTGACCACCAACAGCAAGCGGATCTGTACGGCGCTGCGGGTTTCCATAACGAATTGCTCGAACTCAGCGTTTTAGCGTCTCTCTAACTCCTCGATGAAGATACTCATCGCCTTCACGAATGTGTTGCGCTCGGCCTCGTCGAGTTGCTCCAGCGTGCGGCGCATCGGCTCGATCCGCTGCTTCATGGCGTTGATACCAATGGTGGGATGGAGGCGCAGGACCACGCGTCGGCCGTCGGCTGGGTCTCGTTCACGCTCGATCGCGCCAGCCCGCTCGAGATCGGTTGCCACGAGGCTGGCGGTCGCATAGGTCACGTCAAGCTGCTCGGCAAGCTCGCCGACGGTGAGCGGACCCCGAAGGAACAACTGAGCGGCGGCGCTCAGGTGGCGGGCAGTGAGGCGCGCGAAGTCGTTCGGGCTGCCTGGGAGTTGAACGTGGTCTCGACGGCGGGTGGTAGAGAAACGGATGAAAAAGCCCAGTAGTACGCGGATCTGCTGATCGAGGTCGGAGCCAGGCGCAAGCGGTGCTGGCTGCCCAGGCTGCTGCGCCGTGGCGGCTTCCGTCGGGGCTCTCAGGCCAATATCTCCCACGGAAAGAGTCTAGCGTTTTAGTTTGTTTTTGCTAAACTAAGCATCGCCTGGGCGACAAGTTCGTCGATGGTTCGTGGAAGTTGGCAGGTACGAATGGTTGATACCGACGCGCAAGACCGGCAGGACGATGTCTTCGACAGCCTGGTGGGGGCCGGCACGTTAACGGAAAGTCAAGCTTTGGCGCTTCGTCGCGAGGCGCGCGATCGCGGGCTCTACGACGCACAGGGCAACCTGGTGCCGGAGGCTGGGAAGCGTCTGGTGCTGGGCCGGGCACTCAACGTCATCTCGGGGGCCGTGGCCATGATGATGGGTGTGCCCCACGGTGGAGCTGACAGCGGGTTGCGGGGAAACGTTTGGCGCCAAAGCAGCGAGGTGATGGGTTCAGAGCGTCCGGAGATCATCGCCCAGGCCTTCGCGGGTGACAGTTGGGCCGATATCGCCAGCCGTTTCGGCGGGGAGATAGGGCGGGATCGTCTGGTGCGCGAGATGACCGATGTGACGATCAAAACCCTCGATCAGTCTGTCGATTCCGCCGCCATCAGCGACGAGCAACGCGATGCACTAGCGATATTGCTATCGGCGCGGGTGGACCACATTATGGACCATCACATGGGCATCCCTGCCAAGCTCACGGCGGTGATCGATCGTGTAACCGAGGTTCTCGGGCTGACCACAGAGCAGATCCGACAGCGACTGTACGCAGGCGAAAGCCCCGTCCAAATCGCTGCCAGTCAGGGGGTGGACCGCTCTGTGCTCGTCAGCACCATAGTCAGTGTCTTGATCGAGCCGCTGAAAGATGTTGTGGCTGTGGGCCGGTTAACGGCCGAGGAAATCCCGGCGTTGCAGACTCTGCTGGCAGGGCGGATTTCCCGCCTGGTCGACGGGAACGCGGCCACCTGGTTCCCCGCGGACTACCAGCCGCAGAGAGTCCCCCGCGACCCGTCTGCAGCACCGGCCGCCGTGGGCGCGGTGGCCCGGCGGGCCAGCGAGATCATCGGGCTGAGTGTCAAGGAGATTCGTCAGCGCTACTTCGCCGGCGAGAGCCTCACCGACATGGCAGAAGAGCGGCATGTCGATCGCGACGCGCTGATCAATGAGCTAGCGGCAACGGCCACCGAGCACATTCACGCGGCGGTGGCCGACCGCACCACAGCGGCGGAGCGTGACGCGCTGTCAAAGCTGGTGCAAGTCCGTGTGGGCCGGCTGGTCACCCACGTTGTCAGGTCGCGGCTGTCCGAAGACGCTCGCCGACTCGGGAGCACCCTGGCCAAGGTTGGCTGGAGGGCGCGGTCCTAGTGCGGCCGGCCTGGATCGCTCGATGCCGCGCCGCGCATTGGAGGACGAATGATGCCGGAAATCAGCCGCCGGGAGCGCTACCGGCCCGATGGGCTCTTGAGCAAGGGTACTTCGATCAAGCCGGTTTCGATCGGGTCGTTCTGCAGCCCTACACCGATGCCAACGACATGTCTCCCCTGCTGGATGGCCAAGCTGACTTCCTCGTGGCCGGATGGTCAACGGCAGCGGAGACCGTACAGCAGAAACGAGTCAAGCTCCTGGCTGTGACAGGGTTCGCGGTCGCCCGCTCGGGCTGGTGCAATTTGCTTGTCCTACCCGACTCAAACTTTAGGGAGCCCAATGATCTCATCGATGTGCGCATCGGTGTGCCCGGTCTGGGGTCAACCGCCCATGAGTTGGTGTGGGACATCCTCGGTCAGCTGAAAGTCGACCGCAGCCGCGTTGAGTTCCTGCCGATACCAATCTTTTCGCTCGGATCGGCATTGGCAAGCAAGCAGGCGGATGCGATTTGCCTTCCCGACCCCTATTGCACGACGTTTCGACTTCAGTTAAACGCGAGGGTGTTGATCAATCTCTTTGACGAGCGTTGGGGCTGGCAGGATCAGCCGCAGAGCGCAGTGTGGACCACGCGCGACTACGCGCAAAAGAACCCCGCTACCGTGTCGGCATTCCGCACGGCCCTAAAACAGGGCACCACGTATGTGAACAGCCACCCAGACGACGCCCAGGCAGCGGTCAGAGCGATGATCACCCGTCTGCCGGGTATCGACCCCGATGGACACTACGTGTTCAACGGCTTCGACATGGTGATTGATGAGCGCTATGTCCAGCGCAAACTTGATATCCACTATGCGTGCTGGGCCGAACATACGGCCGAACAGGACAGAATTACCGCGGCTCAACTCATCGAGTGCTAGCTGTGCGCCCGCCAATCAACCACGGGCGCAATGCAATACGGGAGGAGTCAGTTTGAAGCTGTATGCCAGAATGGTGAAGTCGCGCTGCCCAGTCTACCCGGCGGATATTCGTGACATGCTCGCGATGCTGGAAGAAGAGATGTGCCGTACACCCAGCGCGAGCAAGGTTTTCGGCATATCTGCTTTTTCCACCTCCTCGACCGTGCCGCCACGGGCGGAAAAGTCTTCTCGATCACCATCCACGACATCCAAGAGGATCTCGACACTGCTGGCGTGAATCTGCCCGAGTCGTGCGCGTAAATCGCACTGCCGCCGATCGGCCATGTGACAGAAAGCGAGGGTAACCAGGGTGGCAACCTATGTGCTCGTCCACGGCGGATTTGACAGCGGTCGCAGATGGATTCCCGTCGCGACCCTATTGCGTCAGGTCGGCCATCGCGTCTATACACCCACACTGTTGGGCATCGGCGAGCGGGCTCATCTCGCCAGCTCCGAGACCGGCCTGTACGCACAGGTGCAAGATGTCATCGAGCTATTCCACACCAACGATCTTCGAGACGTCATCCTTGTCGGTCACAGCTACGGCGGCATGGTTATCACCGCCATAGCCGGAGAAATCCCTGACCGGATCGCCCACCTGATCTATCTCGACGCGATGGCGCCGCACGATGGCGAAGCCGTCGCCGATATCATCCCCCGCCTCGTCAACAGGATGCGCAAGCAAGCCGTGGCCCACGGAGACGGATGGTGGTTACCGGCCGGGGCGTGGCTACCCCATCTCGGCAAGATCGTGAGCCGCGTCATCGGCTTTTTTGAAGGCCACCACGAGGATCCGGCCGACCAGAACGTAACTGGAGCACCGTTGAGGATGTTCGAGGAACCCATCCATATGACCCACCCTGACCTGATGAGCAGCATCCCGCGGACCTACATCGTTTGCACCGGCGGGACCTTAGTCGGCCAGCTGCTGATGACCGGCTTCCGCTCCGCATTGCACCCCAGGCTGCGACCGCCTCGCGGCCCAAACTGGCGCCACCGCCGACTACCCACCACGCACCGCGCCATGATCACCATGCCGCACGAGGTCGCGCGGCTTCTGCTGGAACCAGCGACGGGCGAACCGCAACTCCGGTGAGCACGCCCCCAGGCGATACGTAATAGCTCGGACACCGCAACCGTCGACACCAGAAGGGATCACGTATGAACCGTGACGTCTTGCGCCTTGTATATCAGGCGTTGTCCCGCATCGGATCGAACGAGTCGCTGATGGCCTCCGACGTCCCAGACCGATGGCTGGTGGAGCACATCGAAGGCCAACACCGACTCCCACCGGGCCGCGCGCTTGACCTCGGCTGCGGGGCGGGACGCAACACTGTTTACCTTGCCCGCCAAGGCTGGGACGCGTTAGGCATCGACGTGATCGGCCGCGCCATCGACATCGCGCGATCCCGAGCGATCGGCGACGCAGCGAACGCACGATTCCTCCAAGGTGATGTGACCCGACTCGATGACCTGAGCGTCGGCGACGGCTACACGCTGATCAACGACAGCGGCTGCTACTACGGCCTGGCCAAGAACCGGCGAGACGCCTACGCCGAGGGTGTCACCCGCGTCGCGGCCCCCGGGGCACTGCTCCTCATGGCCGGCTGCACCAAAATCCCCGGCATCGTTGCCGGCATCTCCGAGCAGGATCTGCGCCGCCGCCTCCCCGCGTGGGAACTGCAGACCAGTGCCGTGGTGCCCGTCAGCGAGATCCAGCGCCACACCCGCATCCCGCTCCCGCTCAAAGTCGGCCTGCAAAGTGGCCGCCTGCAGATCCGCCGCTTCGAACTATCGCGCCGACGCCCTGGCTTATCTGCTTAAGGAAGGAATTATGTCTCATCGTGCGGTAAATCCGTGGCCCCGCAAGGTGAAAACGACACACGACCGCGCCGGCCACCAACATGCCGCTGTCAACGACCATGTTGCCGGAGCCTCCACCGCTCACCGACCAGCAGCGCTACGCCGATCGGAATGGCGTCGCCAGTGCCTGCACCTGTGGTCATGACCGACCAAACGCGCGTGCTGGTGCGCCCGCCGGGGGTCAACACACGACAGGAGACATTGCGAGCCCCTGGACAGAAGTGCCAGTTACATTGAGACGCTTCACTGTCCGCGCCGCGTCAAATTTCTGGCATAACGCCCGCTCACCAGTGTCAGATTGATTGAGACTGGACACCTGCAATAGCCGCCAACGGCCTGTGAGCAGCCAGTCATTCGAAACGATCGGCACACAAGCGACGACCAGCTGTGCCGGCCTATTCCCCTATCGCTGACGTGGATTCGTAACCGGGCAGACTTCCAGCCTCGGTATTCCCGTGAAGTCGTCTGGATTGCATGTGTATAGCGGCACCTTATGCGCGATCGCACTCGCTGCGATGAGCGCATCGTAGGCGCGCGCAGCCGGCTTACGCCCTGATGCGCGCAACGCTGCGGCGACGCCGCCAAACGACCGCGCGCAATCGTCATCGAATGGAACTACATCGAAGTCGGCTTCAGCCTGCTGTAGATGATGCTGACGGGCACTGCGCTCAGCATCGTCGTGCGCGACATGTGGACCCACAGACAACTCCGCCAGTGTTATCGCGCTTATCACCGCTTCGTCAGGAAGCTCGGTTGGGTCGGCGATCTCGCCGAGAAGGATCACTGTAGAGGTGTCCAGCATTCCCTCGCGCGGCGCCTCCGTCATAGCGACGGATCGATTAGGTTGTCGACATCGCGCCGAAGGGCGTATGGGTTCACCCGCGGAAGATTCTTGCGCCGACGAATCAGTTCAGCCGGGCCGACCCTCGTACGAGGGAGCGGGCGAAGTTCGGCCACGGCGGTGCCATCGCGTGTAATCACTATGCGTTCGCCGTGTTCAACGCGGCGAAGCACCTCTCCGCCCTTATTCCGCAGATCGCGCACGGTAACAGTGCTCATGACCGCCAGTGTATCACCGGTGAGACAGCAGTGGAGATCGTAGCTCAAGAGCCGTTAGGGATCCTCTGCTCGCCGACCAAGCCGCAGACGTCCCCATGAGACGGCCCGGCCCCTACGAGCTCGCCGCAGCAGCACTCTTCCTCGCCTCGGGCGACGCTAGCTTCATTACCGGCATCGAATTGTCCGCGGACTCGGCCGGACAACTCTAAACCAGTAACCAGGCCCGATGACCCGCTAGCGGCGGACGGGTAGCCGCCGCGACTCTGGCCACTAGCAGAATACGCGGGAATCGAATATGCCGACTGACCGGTAACCCACTGCATAGCGCATCTGACGAATCAGCACCCTTGACCCTCCCGACCGCCGACACATCCACCGATTTCGTTTGCCGCCCAAGGCCTTCCGTTGCGGTTCTACGAAAATGACCTTTCGCGAAGACGCTCAAGTACCTGCGTGATCGCGTCGTGCATCAAATCCACGATATTTGCGGTTTGATGAACGCCTGATTCGGGCTACAGCCCGGATGGTACGACCTTGCCGTTTACCGTCACATCGACCTGGCCGGTCTTCGGGTTGTACTCGATCCTGCCGTGCTCGAAATTCGACACGAGCAGATCGCCGACGGTGTTCTCGTCGCTGATGGGCAAGCCCAGAGGGCCTGCCGAACCGTTATTGCCGGTGATCGCAGGCGCGCCGTCCCGGTCGCGCGGGATATTCCAGGCCTCCCGGATCTTGCCCAGGGTGATATATGCGGGCGTGCCAGCCTCGTCGTTCTTGGCGGTGATGACGCCGCCTTGGAACTGCTGGAACACCACGCCGCTCTCGCGTTTTCCCGCGTTGCGGTCACCCGTCAGTGGCTTGCCGAGAGCCGCCCTCTGATTCTCGGTTGCCGACGAGTACTTCGCAGCGATCGGGCCGGTCAGGGTCACCTCGACGTCGCTCTCCCCTATGAGCTTCACCTCGGTGGGCTGCGCTGGGGTTTTAGCCGTGGAGCTGGCGTTCACCCCAACCTGAGGCGGTGCCGACGCTTCGACGCTCTTGCCATTGCTGCAGCCCACGGTGATCAGCGCGACGGCGGCCAGGCCGACGACTCCCGCGTGGCGGTAGGCGATCGTTCTCATCGGCTTCCTCTCGCGTCTTCTTGAGTGGCGCAGGCAGTCGCGGTCTTCGTAGCTCCGAAAAACTTATAACGCGGTCAGAGACGGCAAGTCAGAGCACCCGAATAAGGTCCAGCGGTGCTCGATGAAATCCACCATGGGCTCGGCGGGCGAGTTCCATGAGATCCATTGATGTCTGGCACTGAACAATACGCGGGAGTTGAAGATGCAGAGCTGCCAGTAAAGTCATCCATATTGCCAAATATGCGGCGCTGCACCGTATTTCGACACGATCGTTCTGTAGTTGTATCGTGTTGTTGTGCAATATAAGTCGCTTGTCGGAGCGCTCACCTACCGTTAGCCGGATGCAAAACCCAGACACCGTCGACGACGGCGATGCAGCCGACAAGAACTGCTGGCCAGTGTCGCCGAACACGTCCACGACCCCACCAAGAAAGCGCTCGTTGCCGATTTTCTGCTCACAATGAGGCCACTGGCAGAATGGTCCTCCGCCGACCTCGACATGCTCACCCAAACCTGCGCTACGTGATCATCTGGTTCGGACGAGCCGCGAACTCGACAAGCGCAACGGTGGCGCGCCATGACAAAGATGGGGCCGGCTCAGACGCTCCGCGGGTGTATCTGCCTCCCTGCTTGAGCTCACCCTATTTGTGAGCGACGTCGACGTCGACGAGCCGGGCCATCCGCACATGGTCGACGGCGGGATCGGGCGCAGCGCTGCGTTCCAGCTTTTCTGATATCGAGTTAATCAACGGGCCCCAGGATCGACAAGCGCGCTAGCAAACATCAGGTTTGAAATTCCGCGCTTCGGATAAACCTCACTTGCGAATCAGCTGCCGCTCTTGGACAGCCGGCACATCACGAAGGGAGCCTGACGTGGCATTCTCACACATTGCATCGAAAACAACGGCAGCAACAGCTGTATTGGCGGCGGCCGGAATCTTCGCGGCGACACCCGCATTCGCCGATCCGCAGGTGCTGCAATTCGGCCAGATGGCAGAGATTTCCAGTATGGGCGGCACCATCGACTACACCGTGAGCAACCTGCAGCCCAGCGGCCACAACGACGGCGTGTGGTACTCCGACGTCACGGCCAAAGGTGTGAGCGGTAACGCAACACCGAACATTGCCGACTTCAACGCTCGGGCGGTCAACAGCTCCACGTACGCGGTGATGAAGGGTAACCAGATTGACGGCCTTCCTGAAGGGCCACTCCCCTTAGGCAGCCCTGTTACAGGGCGGCTTTACTTTGACGTTCGCAACGGTACGAACCCCGACAGTGTGGTCTACCGGGACGCCGGAGGCGCGGACAAGGTCGTCTGGAAAGGCTAGCAACTCGACTCGCGTGCCCCCGCCTCATAGGGCAATACGCACAAATCGAATATGCAGCATTACCGGTAAGTCTCCGCATATTGCATCATGTTGTCAGACGCGAACCCGCCTGAGGCCCAAGCGGTTTGGATTTGGTTCCGGTGCTCGATGGCGTTAGAGATCCAACACGATGCGCAGCGCTGCATCTATTCGTCGCATCTCTTCCAGGCTGAGATAACCAACACTCTTGCCTAGTCGGCTAGGGTCGACGGTCGCGGCCTGGTCGGCTCGCACGCGCGTGAGGCGGCCATCGAGTCTGCCCGACCACCGAATAGACGGCCGCAGACTCGAATCCATTAAGGAGCTTGCTACTGGTCTGACCACTTGACGTCTAGCCAGTTTCACGGCATGTTTAGGCCTATGGCTCTGCGGCCGGTGACTCGACGATCGATACCCGAATACGTCTTCGAGCAGATCATGTCTAATGTGCTCAGCGGCGAGATGGCGCCCGGAGAGACGCTGCCCAATGAGCGCAAGCTCGCCGAAGTGCTCGGCGTGTCCCGGCCGACGGTTCGTGAGGCGCTCAAGCGCCTCAGCGCCGCCGGCCTGGTCGAAGTTCGGCACGGGGACGCCACCACCGTGCGGGATTACCGCCGCCACGCAGGCCTGGACCTGCTGCCCCGCTTGTTGCTCCGCGGGGGCGATCGGGCTGATGAGCTGAACGTGGCAGTCGTGCGCAGCATCTTGGAGGCCCGGCTGCACAACGGGCCCAAAGTTGCCGAGCTGGCTGCAGAACGCGGCGGCCCGCAGGCGGCCGGCCTGCTCGCTGGCGCCGTGGATGCACTTGCCGCCGAGAAGGACCCGGTGGAGCATCAGCGCGCCGCGTTGACGTTCTGGGATCACGTCGTCGACGCCGCCGACTCCATCGTCTTCCGGCTGATGTTCAACACCTTGCGTGCTACCTACGAACCCGCACTATCGGCCCTTGCCACAGTGATGGCCGCCGAGGTCAGTCGCACAGAGCTGTATCGGCAGCTGGCACAGGCGATCAGCGCAGGCGACCCGGCGGCCGCCAAACGCGCCGCGACCGAACTGCTCGAGCCGGCCACCCACGACCTGCTCGCCGCTCTTTCTGGCTTGGATGAACGGCGGTGACAACACGCGCACGCAGCAACTTCGCCCTGGCCGAGGCGGGCCGGGAGTTTTGGCGCCACCCTTCCCCCTGGGCTCTCTCACTGACGTTCGCAGGGGCGCTGACGACCCGGATCGTCGTCGGCGACTGGCAGCTCACCGATGCCGTGCTGCCGGCACTGATGGTGGCCACGTTTCCGGTTTTGGAGTGGATCATCCATGTCGGCATCCTGCACTGGCGGCCGCGCAGTGTCGGCCGCTTCGTCGTGGATCCGCTACTGGCACGCAAACATCGCGAGCATCACTGCGACCCGCGGAAAGTCGAGCTCATCTTCATGCCGTGGCAGAGCCTGCTCTGGGTGCTCCCGACGGCGGTCGCCATAGCGTTGGTGGCCTTCCCGAGACTCGGTCTCGGGCTGACGTACCTGGTCTGCTTGACGGCCCTCGGGCTGGCCTACGAGTGGACGCACTACCTAATCCACACCGACTACAAGCCTAAAACCAGTCTGTACCGGTCGATTTGGCGTAACCACCGACGGCACCACTTCAAAAACGAACACTACTGGTTCACCGTCACCACCACCGGAACTGCCGATCGACTGCTCGGCACGTATCCGGATCAATCGACGGTACCGACGTCTGCGACAGCCAAGGATCTTCACGGCGCTACGCGCTGAGGCGCGCTAGAACGGCACCTCGGTCGCGCCCCGCTGGTTCACCTGCCCAGCGCCCAGACAATCTTTTTCGCAGTAGCCTTGGCAGATCCCGGATTCTGGCCTGTTACCAGCCGCCCGTCGACAACGACGTGGGAAGCAAAAGGAATCAGACCCTTTTCGTACCGGGCGCCGCGCTTCTTGATTTCCGCTTCGGCGTTGTAGGGCACCAACTTGTGGACCCGGGCCAGGACCTCCTCGGACCAGGCGAACCCGGTGAGCTTGCGCCCCGCAACCAAGAGCGATCCGTCCGAGAGCCTCGTGTTGAGCAGGCCGCAGTAGCCGTGGCAGACCGAGGACACGACTCCCCCGCGCTCGAAGATCTCGCGCGTGATACGTTGCAGGCCTTCGCTGTCCGGGAAGTCGTACATGACCGCGTGACCGCCGGTGAAGTAAATCGCGTCATAATCCGCCGAGTCAATCTCATCGGGTGAGGCGGTGTTGGCCAGCAACGCCATCTTCGTATCGTCGGCCTTCCACGCCTTGGCGCTCTTGCCGAAATTGGGGAACTTCAACGAACGCGGCTCCAGCGGTGAAGGGCCGCCCTTCGGGCTGACGATCGTCTGCTCGTAACCCGCTTCGGCGAAGACGTCATAGGCGTGGCTCAGCTCCGAGAGCCACAGCCCGGTTGGCTCGGCGGGGTCGTCGTAGTGGGCGACGTTGGAGACGACGTTGAGGATGCGCTTGGTCATCCTCCCAGGATTCCACCGACAGCCCGGGGCGTCACCGGGCTTTCCCCTCGGCCGGCCACAACCCAGCCATCCGCGGATCCCCGATGACTCGGCCTCAGTGTGCAGTCGTCGTTAGGTGCAAGGATATTGCCTGTTGAGCAGACAATTCGACGGTGGCGAGTAGGAACCGGTCAACACGCCCCGGAAACCGCCGGTGGCTGAACCACCGGGTGCAATGACGCGATTCCAATTCGCGGGGGCGAGAACATAGTGCGTGCCAGATTGTGCAATGGTGCTATTCCACGTGTGCGAGACGGATTCTCCGACCGGCAAGTCGAAGTCAATCCTCCAATCGCTTAGCGGCGCTGTGCTCAAGTTGGTGATTGCGAAGCGGGCGATGAAACCGGTCTGCCATGTATGTTCCACCCTCAATGTCGCCGTGGCCGCAGCCGCATGAGCTACGGGGGTGATCGCGAGTCCGAGGATGGCAACTATCAATGCCGAGACGGTTGCATGAAGCGCTGTGCGCCAGCACTTCACGTAATTGCCCGCTCCGGCCATAGCAGCCAACGCTAAAGCCAACCAGGCGATATCGGCCCTTGCATCGCGGGGGGCTGCAGTACCTTTGCGCAACTGAGACCGTCACGAGATTTGAGCCTCGATCCACCGAACTGCATCGGGACGCGGAGTCGTTCGGCCGCCAACAATCCAGCGGCCAGATGGACTACGCGACTATGGCCGCTGTCCAGACCGGATCTGGGTGTTCTGGCGGATCACCGACCGCGTCTTACGCATGTGCTTGGCCGCCCACCGTTGATATGTTCGTCGCGTCCACGACATCCGCTCGTGGGTGCGCTGGGCGTCGCGCATCCGCTCGAGTTTGACCTGCTGGGGTTCCTCTACACCGATTTCGGTGATGCCCTACATCGATGAATTTGAACAACAGTGAATCGGGGTCGAGCAGTTCGCGCTCCCAAGCCGCATGATCGTTGACATCCTCGATGCCGATCGTGTCCGCGGCGTTGCGGATCACCTCGCCGAGTTCCGCGCCTAGCAATTGGCGAAACGCATCGGCGCCCTGCCGCGGATTGGCGATCATCCAGGAGTGGTACGCATCGGGCACCTTGTATAGCGTGCCGTCGCATTCGTCGGCGATTTCGCGTGCGCAGGCAAACGGCACGATCATGTCTTTTTCGCCATGCACCACAATCGTGGGCATCCCCTCGGTGCGCATGGTGCGCAGCATCGGCGTGTAATCACCAGACTCGATGATGGCCTTGATTGTCCGGATGGCTCCCAACGGATTAAGCAAGTTAGGTGTCGCTACCGACGTGAGCAAGCGCAAGTATCCGACCTGCTCGCCGGTTCCTAGCCGCATCGGGTCTTCCAGCGTGTCGCGGATCGCGGTGAAAGCCGCACCCAATGCCCTGTTTGGAGACTTCACCAGGTTCGGGATGGAGTTGTCGAACCGAGCCCCGGCCGCCGGGTCGAACAGCACGGCGGCAAGCACTCGTTCGGGGGCGCGTGCAGCCAGTTGGATGGTCATCCGTCCACCCATTGAGTGGCCGACGAACACCGCTTGCCCGACGCCGAGCGCGTCCAATGTGTGCAGCACTGAGTCGGCGCGATCGCTGAAGCCACAGGCATCTTTCGGCAGTCGCCAGGTGTCGCCGTGACCGGCGGCATCGACGGCGACGACCAGGAATCCCAGACCGGCGATCCGGCTGAGCATGCGTAGATATGCGCGACGACTCAGCAGGATCCCGTGCATGAAGACCAACGGCACTCCCCGGCCGCCGATGGAAAGTCCAACTTGGCGACCGTCGTCGAGATCCACGATGTGATGGGTCAGACGGATCCGGCTTTGTGATGTCTTAGTCATCGCCACATGGCAGCGTCTGTTGATGTCGTGGGTGACCGCTCCGGCGCGTTCGGTGGACAGGTACCGGTGCTCGACGCGCCAGTCCTCCCGTCGTCGACTCGATACCGCTTCCTCGCACCCAAACTGACTACCCCCATACACGCGGGGCACACCCGTAGCTGCGCGGCGATGACCGAATTATCTCCAGTCGTGCGTTGCGCAGAGCCTCCCAGCGTTACTCTTTGCCGATGATCGCCGGGGAGAAGGCGCCCGACTTCACTCTTTTGGATCACACCGGCCGGCCTCGGACACTGTCCGCGTTCCTTTCCAAAGGGCCGGTTGTGCTGTTCTTCTTCCCACTAGCGTCCTCCCCGATCTGTACCGCCCAGGCCTGTCATTTTCGAGACCTGAGCAGCGAATTCGCTGCGGCGGGCGCCCAGCGGGTAGGCATCAGCACCGACACCGTCGACAAACAGGCCCACTTCGCCCAACAGCGCTCGTTCGACTATCCCCTGCTCTCGGACGCGGACGGCGTGGTGTCCGAGCTGTTCGGGGTGCGCCGAGGCAGGCTCGCCAAGCTGCGTAAATCCGTCGTCGCGCGTGAGACGGGCCGGCGTGGCCGGCACGCTCGGCGCCGTGGCCTGCTGGCCGGACTGCTGCCGGTCAGACGGACCACATTCGTCATCGACACCGACCGCACCATCCTCAAAGTCGTCTCCAGCGAGGTGCGCGCATCGGTGCACGCCGATGAGGCCTTGAGGTTCTTGCAGAACCACGACGTCCGAGAGAGGCACACCGACACGCATCAGCAGTCGGACGGTAAGGACAACGCGATCGGTGACTGGTTCACAGAACCGGAAACGGCGGACGAACCGAGCCTGGTCCGGCCATACGCGCTGACGGCAGGCCGTACTGACCCTGATGCCAACCTGGCACCCGAGGCTCCGGTCGAAGCGCTCAGGACAGCTAAGCCGCCGCACTGGCGGAGAAATGATGTGCGGAATCAGATCCTGACGTCGTGCGCGCACAGCCCCTCGGTCGCAGAGATCGCCGCTCGTCTGTCCTTGCCGCTCGGTGCGACGCGGTTTCTGGTCGACGACCTGGCGACACAAGGTTATTTGCGGGTGCACGCACCGCTCGGTGACTCGATGACACTCGACGAACGGCGCGAACTGATACGAAGAACCCTGCGCGGCCTACGCGCACTCTGAGGCGCGGGCGCCGCCGGGGTGCACACTTGCGGTATGCAGGTATGCCATCTCACCGCCATCCCGCCGAGCCCAGCGCCCGCGCCGCGATTCTTGCGCCGGACTCAGGCGCCGACATCAACTCGGCCGGCATGATCGCCAACGCCGGCGGCCCCGAGCCCGAGCCGCGCCGCCAGCTGAACGGACTCTCGGAGGTACGCGCGTTCTTTCACACCAACACCGTGCCGCTGTACTTCATCTCCCCCACCCCGTTCAACCTGCTCGGCGTCGACCGCTGGATACGAAACTTCTTCTACCTGACCTACTTCGACTCGTTCGAGGGCACACACTCGCGCGTATTCGTTCCCCGGCGGCGCGACCGCATTGATTTCGGGTCCATGGGTGATGTGTGCAACCACCTGCTGCGTGACCCGGAGACACTCGAGTTCATCGCAGGTCGAGGCCCCGGTGGTAAGGCCTGCTTCGTGATGATGGAAGAGGAGACGCAGGCCCTCGCGCGCGAAGCGGGTTTGGAGGTCATGCATCCTCCGGTGGAGTTGCGCCATCGCTTGGGCTCCAAGCTCGTCATGACCCGTCTGGCCGACGAGGCGGGCGTGCCGAGCGTGCCTCACGTTATCGGCCGGGCCGGCTCCTACGACGAGCTGCAGGCGCTCGCGCAACAGGCAGGGCTGGGCGATGACCTCGTCGTCGTGGCCGCCTATGGCGACGCCGGCAGCGCGGTGTTCTTTGTGCGCGGCCAGCGTGACTGGGACGATCACGCCGCTGACCTGGCCGGCCAGGAAGTCAAAGTCATGAAGCGCATCCGCAATGTCGAGGTGTGCATCGAGGGCACCGTGACCCGCCACGGCACCGTGATCGGTCCCGCGATGACGAGCCTCGTCGGGTATCCGGAGCTGACTCCGCGCAAAGGCGGCTGGTGCGGCAATGACATCTGGCGCGAGGTGCTGCCGCCGGCACAGACTCACGCCGCGCGAGAAATGGTCGGAAAGCTGGGCGACATCCTCAGCCGCGAGGGATACCGCGGCTACTTCGAGGTGGACCTGTTGCACGACCTGGACTCTCGCGAGCTCTACCTCGGCGAGGTGAACCCGCGCCTGTCCGGCGCCAGCCCGATGACGAACCTGACCACCGAGGCCTACGCCGACATGCCGCTGTTCCTCTTCCATCTGCTCGAGTACATGGACGTGGATTACGAGCTCGACATCGACGAAATCAATGCGCGCTGGGAGCGCGGCTACGGCGAGGACGAGGTCTGGGGTCAGCTGATAATCAGTGAGACCTCCCAAGACGTCGAGATTTTCACCGCGACGCCACGCACCGGTGTGTGGCGTATCGACGACGACGGGCGCGTCTCCTTTGCACGCCCCGCCAACGACTGGGCCACGCTGCTCGACGGGTCCGAAGCCTTCTACATGCGTGTCGCCGCGCCGGGCGATTTACGCTGCGAGGGCGCACAACTCGGAGTGCTCGTCACCCGCGGGCATCTGCAGACCGATGACTACCAGCTCACCGAGCGCTGCCGGCGCTGGATCAAGGGCATCAAGGCGAAGTTCGCCTCAACACCACTGGCGCCGGCAACGCCGATCGTCTCGCGCCTCGTCGCACGCGCGTGAGCAGCGGGGTCCCGGCCGGCATCTCACTGGACAACTGGCTGTTGCCGCCCTATGCGCATTGGTCCTTCCAGCACGTCGAAGAATTCGTGTCGACCGCGATAATCTCGCGCGGGACTGGGCCATCCGTGGCGATTGCCCCGGCCCCAACTGCCCTGGCCGAGATCCCAGTGACCAATACCAACGGCGCGGCCACCACCGTGGGCGCAGTGATGGCCAACACCGCCACCGACGGGTGGGCCGTTTGCCACCGCGGGTCGATGATGGCTGAGGAATATTTCGACGGCCTGCAGGCCCATACCCGTCACCTTCTGTTCTCGGTGAGCAAGTCGATGGTGGCAACCGTCGTCGGGGCGCTGCATGGGGCCGGTGCGATTGAGCTCGACGCGCCGGTCACGACTTTCGTTCCGGTCCTGGCGAACTGCGGCTACGCCGGCGCGACGGTGCGTCACCTGCTGGACATGAGGTCTGGTATTGCCTTCTCCGAGAACTACGACGACCCGGGCGCGGAAATACACCTGCTCGACCAGGCGATGGGATGGGCGCCCAAGAGCAGTCCGGGCGTCCCCTGCACGCTGCAAGACTTCCTGCTGACGTTGCGGCAGAAGTCGGCCCATGGCGGCCCGTTCGAATATCGCTCGTGTGAAACCGATGTGCTCGGCTGGATCTGCGAGGTCGCCGGCGGCCAACGGATGCCGGAACTGATGTCAGAGCTGCTGTGGAGCCGCATCGGCGCGCAGTGCGACGCCACCATCGGTGTCGACGCGGTCGGGACCGGATTCTTCGACGGCGGCATCAACGCCTGTCTTACCGACATGATCCGGTTCGGCTCGCTGCTCTTGCGCGACGGTGTCTCATTGACCGGTGAACAAGTGGTGCCGGCGGCGTGGATCGACGACACCCTCGAAGGCGCCCCCGACTCGCGTCAGGCGTTCGCCGCCAGTCCCGACGACAACCAAATGCCCGGCGGGATGTACCGCAACCAAATGTGGTTCCCCTACCCCGGCAGCAACGTCGTGTTGTGCTTGGGCATGTGCGGCCAGATGATCTACGTCAACCGCGCCGCGCAGATGGTCGCCGCCAAGTTATCCACCCAGCCGCATTCTCATGAGCCGCACATGGAAGACACACTGCGAGTATTCGATGCGGTGGCAGACGAACTTGCTGGAATCACCAGTTAGGCAAAGCCCCGCCTCGACGGTTCCGGGGATCATCGCAGTTTCTGGGCGAACTCGATAACGTTGCCGTCCGGGTCGGCGATGTGCAGCGTTCTTTCACGCCATGGCCGGTCCACCGGCCCGCTGAGGATCTCGACCCCGAGCCCTTTCAACCGCTCGGCTTCCATGGCCACGTCCTCGATGAGGAAGCCGATCTCGCCGCACGGCGGTCGGCCGCCTCCGCGGCCGATGAGCCCCGGCAGCTTCGACCGTTCGAAGAGCGAGAATTTGGTGTTCTCCATCTCGAACTCCACGTAGCCGTCGCCCTCGATCCGCACCTTGAGCCCGATCACGTCGCGGTAGAACGCGACAGACCGCCCGAGCGACTCGACATACTGGATGACGTAATCCACGCGAGGCACGAAATACACCGTATCGGCTCCCGCTGTCATCGCACCCGAACCGTGTCCGACCACGCGGCTGGCGCCAAATAGCGTCAATGTTTCAGCTCGCCGCCTTGTGTGAAACCTGCCCACATGGACACCAGTGCTTTCATCGAACGGCTCAACGAAGATCTAGGTACCGAGTATCAATCGATCGTTCAGTACGTCCAGCACATCGCGACGGTCAAGGGACCCGAATACCACTCGATCACCGAAGAACTGGACAAGCACCTCACCCAAGAGCTGCAGCACGCCAAGATTCTCGCTCAGCAGATCGACTTTCTCGGCGGTACGCCGACTGTGAAAGTCCCTGACGTGCCCGACGCTGCGGACGGCGCGTCGGCCCTGAAGGCCGATGTGGAACTTGAAAGGCGTCAGTTGGATCGCTACCGCCAACGCGTGATGGAAGCCACCGACTTGGGACTTCCGGACGTTGCCGAGGCATTACGGCCGCTGTTGCAGCAAACGCAGGATCATGTGCGGGAACTGGAAGATGCGCTCGAGGGCTGAAAAGCCAAGATAGCCCGTCTACTACCGTCAACGCTATGTCTGACCTATCCGATAACGACCGAATCGACGATGTCGCCCCAGGCGACACAATCGCCGTCGACCGGGGCTCGGGCGAACGGTTTTACAAAGTGGTGTTCAAGGACTCCGCTGACGGCGGCTACGTCGTCACCCTCGAGGACGACGACGGCGAAACCTTCGAGCTCGAACTAGCGGCCGGCACTGTGGTGCGAACGCATCTGGAGTCGAAGTGGGAATCGCCGCAAAGTCCTACACCGCACACCGAGCGTTAGCTCCGTGCTGAGCAGGAATTGACCCAGCGGTCGTTACTGCGAATCGCTAGCATCGCTTGAGTGTTCGCCGGTAAATCGTTTGGAGTTGCCCTAGCGGCGGTCCTGACGGCAGTCGCGCTGCCGTTCGGTTTTGCGGTGGTGCCGTCCGCGACGCCCGCGGCCGCCGCAGCGAATTGTCCTGATGTGGAGGTCGTCTTCGCCCGCGGCCGACTGGAATCACCGGGTCCAGGCGTACTCGGCAACGCGTTCATCAACTCGCTCGAATCCAAGGCCGCCGGTAAGAACATCGGCGTATACGCCGTGAAGTACCCCGCCGACACCGAGGTCGACGTGGGCGCCAACGACATGAGCCGCCACATCCAGTACATGGTCAACAACTGCCCGAACACCCGGCTGGTGTTGGGCGGCTACTCGCTTGGCGCGGCGGTCACCGACGTGGTGCTCGCGGTGCCCATGTCGGCGTTCGGTTTCGACAGCCCCCTGCCGGACGGCACCGACCAGCACATCGCGGCCGTCGCGCTGTTCGGCAACGGCAGCCAGTGGGTGGGCCCCATCACAAACTTCAACCCGATTTACAGCGACAGGACCATCGAGCTGTGCCACGGCGCCGATCCGGTCTGCAACCCAGCCGACCCGAACACCTGGCAAAACAACTGGCCGCAACATCTCGCTAGCGCCTACATCCAGGCCGGGATGGCCGATCAAGCTGCGGACTTCGTCGCAGGCAGGCTTTAGTCGATAACGCCCACATCGCTTGTGACAGCGACGAATCCGGCCACGGTCCGGACGTTGTCTATGGCACACGTTCAAATGCGCCGTCGGTGGGTCAGGCGGAGTGGTAGTCGGGCTCGTTCCCCGGTTTCCACTTGATATTGCAGCCGATGCTGGGAATCTGGTCGCCCGGGACCGGTTGCTTGGCCAGCACAGCCGCAACGGCGCGGTCGAGGTCGTCGCCAGTGACGGGTTGGTTGTTGCCCGGCCGGCTCGCGTCGAACTGGCCCCGGTAGGCGAGCTTGCGGTCGCTGTCGAAGAGGAAGAAATCCGGAGTACAGGCGGCCCGGAACGTGCGAGCGACTTCCTGGGTCTCATCCAGCAGGTACGGGAAGTTCCACCCGTTCTGCTTGGCGAAGGCGGGCATATGGTCGGGGCCGTCTTGGGGATAGGCGTCGATGTCGTTGGCGTTGATCGCCAGTACGGCCAGCCCCTGGTCGATCCACTGGCTGGCCCGCTGCCCCAGCGTCGGTCCGATGTGGATGACGAATGGGCAGTGGTTGCAGACAAACGCCACTAGCAGGCCCGCAGCCCCAGCCGCATCGGCTGGGCCGTGCAGTTTTCCATCAGGATCGGGAAGCCGGAAGTCGGGCACCGGAGTGCCCAGTGGAAGCATCGTCGACGGAACAGCAACCATGGCCCCAGCATGCCATCACCGCCGCATCTTGAAACCCCGGATTGACTGCCTTACTCTCCTGCATGAGAATGCCATTCTCGAAAAAAGTTAGTCCGTTATCAGGTGTCCTATCGAAGGAAGCGATGAACAAGCTGCGCGTCATTCAGTGGACCACCGGCAAAGTCGGCAAGCTCAGCATGCGAGGGATCCTCGACGATCCCCGTCTTGAACTCGTTGGCGTATATGCTTTCTCAGCTGACAAGGCAGGTGTCGACGCTGGACCGCTGTGCGGCAGACCCGATACCGGCGTACGTGCCACCACCGACATCGACGCGCTGCTCGCGTTGGACGCCGACACCGTCATCTACACGCCGTTCATGGCCGATCTCGACCACGCCGTCCGGTTGCTCGAAAGCGGCCTCGACGTCATCAGCACGAACTTGTTCCTCAACGTGGGCGGAATCCAGGGAGAAACAAAGGAGAAGCTCGCAGCCGCATGCGAACGCGGTGACAGCTCGCTCTACATCACCGGTATCAATCCAGGCTGGATCAACACGATGGTGACGGCGATGACCGCCGTCTGCCGTGACGTCCAGCAGGTGTCGATCGTCGAGTCGGCCGATGTCTCCGTCTACGAGTCCGCCGAAACATGGCAGGCACTGGGCATCGGGCTGCCCGAGGCGACGCCCGAAGTCGCCGAACTGGCCAAGTTCGGGTTCGGCACCTTCGCCGATTCCGTTCAACGCATGGCCGAGGCGTTGGTCCTCGAACTCGACGACATGGAATTCGTCATCGACCACCAAACCGCCTCGGAGAGAATCGATCTCGGTTGGCTCTGCATCGAAAAGGACTCAATCGCCGCAATTCGTGGGGGCTGGAACGCCAAGGTGGAGGGAAAAACCGTGATTCAGTCGCGCGTCTCCTGGTATCTCACGAAGAAACTCAACGGAGACTGGGTGTTTGACGACGATCACTACCAGGTCGTCATCACGGGTGAGCCTGACGTGCACACTCGCATCCGCTTCATTCCGGCGAAGCACTGGGGCAACCACGAATGGGACACCATGACCGCCATGCCAGCGGTCAACGCGGTCCTCGACGTCGCCGCGGCACCCGCCGGCATCCTGACCCTCAAGGACGTGGGGCTGCCCTGCGCGCCGGCAGGAATCTGGCTGAGAGAACGGAGCGACTCGCCCTCGGTATGATCCGAGTGCCACCTGGCTAGGGTGCAGCCATGGCTCTCGTCACCTATGACCTCGAAGACCACGTTGCCACCATCACCCTGAACCGTCCGGAGGCTCGCAATGCCATCAACGGCGCCCTCCGCCGCGAGCTGAACGCCGCTTGGGACCGGTTCCGCGACGAGGAGGACGCCTGGGTCGGGGTCCTGACGGCCAACGGCCCCGTGTTCTGCGCCGGGGCCGACCTCAACGACGGCGAGGGAGCGGTCGGCACCTTCGGCGGCACCTTCTGGGAAAAGCCGACCATCAATTCGTTCGAGAGTGGGATGGAGCTCTTCAAACCGACAATCGCCGCTGTGCACGGTCCGTGTATCGGCTACGGGCTAACCGGTCTGCTGTTCTGCGACTTCGTCATCGCCAGTACCGAGGCCGTGTTCTGCTTTCCGGAGGTGTCCATCGGGGTGCCGACCATCGTTGGGGCCATTCGGCTCCCCCAGCGTGTGGGCTGGGCCAACGCCATGGAGTTGCTGCTGACCGGGAAGCCGATGAGCGCCGAGCGGGCCAAGGAAATCGGTCTGGTGTGGAAGCTGGTCAAGCCCGACGAACTGCAGGCGGAGGCTCACGCATGGGCCCGCACGCTCACCCAAGCCGCGCCGCTCGCCCAGCGGGCAACCAAGGAGGTGGCCTGGCGAACCGCGGATATGGGCTGGATTGAGTCTGTCCGCTTCGGCGAGACCATGCGCAAGGTTGCCGGGGCAACCGAGGACGCGGTCGAAGGCGTTCGAGCATGGCGCGAAAAACGCAAGCCCGACTGGCGAGGCCGCTGACGTCGACGATGCGGATACAGTCCCCGTCACAAGGCGAGTAGGGAGCCAGATTCAGCATCGCGGTTGCAGCGATGAATACCGGGCGCGCCACCAGTCATACCTATGAGATCGGACAGCTCGGAAATGGAGGTGGATTCAATGTCCAATGCCTTGCCGCCAATCGTCGACCACCAAACCTGGCGCGCCGCGCTCGACGAATTGCGCAAGCGCGAAAAGGCCGCCACCCGCGAACTGGATGCGATCGCCGCTCAGCGGCGCCGTCTACCGATGGTCGAGCTGCCTGACTACACCCTGATCGGTGCCGAGGGGCCCATCCGCCTGGTCGATGTGTTCGACGGCCGTTCTCAGCTCATCGTTTACCACCACATGTGGACGGATGCTGCTGAATGGCAGTGCGGCGGGTGCACCGGCTTCACATCCCAGTTCACCCGGCTGGAGTTCCTCGACAACTACGACGCCCGCTTCGTCATCATCACGAACGGCCCTATCGACGAGGCGCTCGCCTACAAGCGCAAAGTCGGTAACCGCATGGAGTGGTACTCGTCATCGGCGAGCTCGTTCGGCGCCGACATGGACGCACCGCCCGGCGGGGGCTTCGCGGTCAACGTCTTTCTGCGCGACGGCGAGACCGTGTACCGCACGTGGCATACGAACGGGCGAGGCACCGAGCAGCTCAGCTACACATTCGGGCTGATCGACATCCTGCCGTGGGGCCGGCAGGAGGAATGGCAGGACTCGCCTCCGGGTTGGCCCTCGCACCCGACCTACTCGGGATGGGCGGATTCGCCGGAGATCGCCCGCGCCTACGGAGCCAAGGACAACGCATGACCCTCGAGCGCGCCGCCACGGGCTGATCCCCCATTCGCCGAACACGCCGAGCGTTAGGCTCCTCGATGTCACAGTCTCATCGCGCGTCAGGAGCCCGAGATGAACTCAGAGGCGCAAGGAATCGGGAAAGACGCCGCTCGGCTACGCGAATTCAGCGAATTCGACAAATTCTCTGATGATGAGCTGGAGCGTCTCGTCCGAGCAGCACACCACACTTCGCGGTCAAAGCCGTGGCCGCTGATTCGCGAGCAGACTCCATCGGATGAGTGCTACATCCTGCTCAGCGGTGAGGTAGGAGTCTACGTCGGTGATGACCGCATCGCCGTGTTGGGGCCGGGCGAGGTGATCGGCGAATCCGCGCTGCGTCGTGGGAAACTGCGTTCTGCGACTGTGACGACGATGGGGCCGGCCGAGGTGCTGCGTATCGAGCGCGATGATCTCGCCCGCCTGCTCGACGAGATACCCGCCCTGCGGGAAACCATGGACGCTACGGCCGCCCGACACACACCTGTTGCCCGCCCGCCGAAGCCAAAACCGACACGTTTGAAGCTAAGTGCCTCCGTCCCGACGGACCTCGTCGAGCGGTTCGAGCAGACCGCCGATATCGCCGGTGTGGGTGTAGCGGCCGCGCTCGAAGATGCACTCACCCAGTGGATCGAGCGGAACAGTACGGCCGAGCAGGGCAGGAAATGATTCACGGCGCTGGCCCCATCGATCACAGGAGAAGGTGGCATGAAGGTTGAAGCAGCCGTGCTTTTCGGCACGCATCAGCCGTACAAGGTCGTCGAGATCGAGCTGGACAAGCCCAAAGAACGTGAGGTGCTGGTCGAGCTGACGGCATCGGGACTCTGTCACACCGACGATCACCTCCTTACCGGCGATATGCCCGTGCCACTGCCGATGGTCGCCGGCCACGAAGGCGCGGGTGTCGTGGTCGAGCTCGGACCGGAAGTGACCCGAATCAAGGAAGGCGACCACGTCATCCTGCATGCACCGCCGAACTGTGGCCAATGTCGTTGGTGCGTAACGGGTCGCGCCTATATCTGTGATCGAAGTGCGTTCGCGCTCACCGGATATGGGGCGGACGGCACGTATCGCCGCCATTTCGACGGCGCCGACATAGGCGCGTTTTGTCAACTCGGCACGTTTTCGCCGTACACAACCGTCTCGGAGACTCAAGTTGTGCCCGTCGACTCCGATGTGCCGCTCAACGTAGCGGCACTGATCGGCTGCGGTGTCACCACCGGCTTCGGCGCCGCCACCAAAGTCGGTCAGGTACGCGAAGGCGACGTGGTTGTCGTCATTGGCGCCGGCGGCGTCGGCACCAGCGCGATCCAAGGGGCCCGGGTCGCCGGCGCTGCCACCATCGTCGCGGTCGAGCCGTTGAAGTTCCGACGTCAGCAAGCTACGAAGTTCGGTGCTACCCACACAGCGTCCGATATCGCGGCCGCGGAGGGTCTGGTACGGGATATCACCCGCGGAGTGATGGCAGACGTCGTGATCATCACTGTCGGCGTCATGCACGGTGACTTGCTCGCACCGGCAATGCAACTGGTCTCCAAGGGCGGAGCATGTGTCGTGACCTCAGTAGCCCCGGCATCGGAAATGCAAGTCAACTTTTCGCTGACTGAGTTGGTGTTCTACAACAAGCGCCTGCTTGGCCACGTCTATGGCGAAGCGAACCCGATCGACGATTTCCGTCGGATGGTCAACCTGTACAAATCAGGGGCGTTGCTTCTCGACGAGATGATTACCCGCGAATACACCCTCGCCGAGATCAATGACGGGTACGCAGCAATGCACGACGGCAGCAACATCCGAGGCGTGATCAGATACCGATAACGCGCCAGGATGCTCGTCGCGATGGATGTTCAGTATGCGGCGCCCGCAGTGGTCACCGCTGCCGTGGGCTTCGCCGATTGGTCCGACCTCAGCTCGACGCTCGAATGCGTCCGCCGCGCGGCGGTGACGCCGGCACCATATGAATCGGGGGCGTTCTACAAGCGGGAACTGCCCTTCCTCCTCGAGGCGGTCACCGTGGTGCAGCGGCACCAACCTGTCGAGGTGGTGGTCATCGATGGTCACGTGTGGCTGCGAGAGGGTCAACCTGGTCTGGGGGCGCGACTGCACGAAGCGCTCGGCCGAACGGCGGTCATCGGTGTAGCGAAGGCCGCGTTCGCCGAAGGCAGCGCGGTCTCTGTGCTGCGCGGCTCCAGCAACCGGCCGCTATTCGTCAGTGCGGCAGGAATTAACACGCACGAGGCGGCCGAGCTCATCCGTCGCATGCATGGCCCGCACCGATTGCCCACTCTCCTTAAGCGGGCCGACCGCCTCGCGCGCGAGCATGAGGCGCCGGACCCCGCGAAGGCACTCTCGGACGATGAAGCAAGCTCGAAAAAGTGAGTCAATTCAAGATGATATCGACGCCCTGACCATGACTGCAGACAGATTTGTTGTCGACGACCTGGCCCGGTTTGTGTTGGCCGCTACTCCCGCCGACATGCCCGGCGACGTACCAACGCTGATGCGGCGCAACATCTGTGACAGTGTGGGCTGCGCGATCGCCGCGCTGGATGGTGATGTGCTTCGTGCGGTACGCGATCAGATCGAGGCCATCGCATCAGCGCCGTCGGCGTCGATGATCGGCGGCGGGCAAACCAGCGTCGCGCAGGCTACGTTGTTCAACTCTGTCGCCGTCCGATACGTCGATCAACTGGACACCTACCTGACGCCCGGCGGATTGTGCCACCCGGCGGACCATTTCGGCGCGTTACTGGCAGTAGCCGAAAACGTGGGTGTGACCGGCGCGGAGTTCGTGCTCGCTCTGGCCGTCGCCTACGAGGTGCAGTGCCGCTTCTCTGCGTCCGTACCGGTGATGGCTCACGGCTTGAATCATGCACTGCAGCTTGCTATCTCGGCTGCAGCGGGAGCGGCGAAGCTTATGCGGCTGAGCGCCGAACAGACGGCCAACGCGATGGCTATCGCGGTTGCCGACAACGTGTCGCTGTCCGCGGTCCACTCGGAGCCGGTGTCGAACTGGAAAGGTGTCTCGCCCGGCATCACAGCGCAGCGCGCCGTCTACACCACGGCACTGGCTCAGCGGGGCGTCACCGGCCCACGAGCAATCTTCGAGGGGCCCAACGGACTTGAGCGACTGTTCGGCCAGCAGATTGACCTTCGGCTCGACGACCCGACGCTAGCAGTCGTCCGCGAAACCCACTTGAAGAAGTATTGCGCTCTGATCCATGGGCAGGCGCCAATCGAAACCGCACTCAAGTTGGCGGAAGAACACAATATCGATTACCGCGACATCGAATCGATTGAACTGGAAACCTTTCAGAGCGCATACGACATCGCCGGCGGAGGAAGCTTCGGCACGAAGGACATCCCGCAGACAAAGGAGCAGGCCGACTACAACCTTAAGTACCTACTGGCAGCAGCGTTCATCGATAGACAAGTCGGACCCCAACAACTGCGAACCGAGCGGATCCGACGAGCCGACGTTCACGCACTGCTGCAGAGGGTGGCGGTAAGGCCCAACCCGGCGATGACGTCAACCTACCCCCGGATGACACCCGCGCGGGTTAGCGTGATGCTCCGCGACGGGCGCAGCGTGACCCGTGAGCAACACGACTTCGAGGGCGCACCTAGCCGACCACTGACATGGTCGCGCACCGTGGAGAAATTCCATTGGCTTGCTGAACAATACGCCGACGACCACCTGCGCGACGCGATCGTTGACACTGTCAGTCACCTCGGCGACGAGCCGGTGTCAACGCTTACCGCACTGCTCACCAAGGTCAGCAGATATCCATGGCTGCCAAAGACTCGCCAGGCCATTTGAGCGGAGGATTGTGATCGCCGTCATCTGCGCCATGCCCATGGAGCTTCGTCCGCTGCGACGGTGCGACTCCTGGACGCCGTCGACGTCGAGCGGGTGATTGTCGTCGGCATCGCCGGCGCTATCGACGACGAGACTCCGATCGGGACACTGGTGTTGCCTGAGCTGGTGGTCAACGGCGCCGACCGCTCGCAGTACCTGCCGAAGCCACTCCCGCTCGGCGACGGCCACGGAACGATGTGGACCACCGATGACGTGCTTGTCGATCCGGCGGTACACGCGCGGCTGCGGGCGCGAGGCGTCGTGGCGCTTGACATGGAGACGGCCGCGATCGCGAAGGTGTGCGACGAGCGCGGCATGCCGTGGTCGGTGGTGCGCGCGATCAGCGACCGGGCCACCGACGCGACCGTGGACGCCGACGTTGTCGGCCTGTGCCATCCGGACGGTAGGGTGAACTACTCCGCCGTCGCCCGCTACGTGATCGGCCGCCCGGGCGCGCTGCCCCGCCTGGTCCGCCTCGCCAGAGGGTCCAGGCTGGCCATCGAGCGGGCAACCGACGCCGCGATCAGGGGGCTCGCAACATCGTTGCGCCAGTGACCTATTCGTCGCCGCGGGCTATCGCGCGCTCCGGGTCGGAAATCCACTCCGACCACGAGCCCGGAAACAGCGCTGCCTGATAACCCACGGTGGCGAGCGCGGCGACGGTAACGGTCGCACTGACGCCTGATCCGCAGTAGACGCCCAGCTGACGCCCAGGCTCGAAGTCATGTGCTGAAAGCTGTTCGGCCAGCGCACTATCCGTCCGAAACGTCCCGTCGCTAGTAAGGACGTCGGTACTCGGCAGATTCTTCGCGGTGGGAATGTGACCGGCGACCGGGTCGACGGGCTCGGTGTCGCCACGAAATCGCTCAGGTGTCCTTGCATCAAACAGAGCCACGTCGGCCGAGCCCGCCTGCTGCGCGGTCAAGGTGGGCAGGGCTCCGCCATACAAATCACTGTGCGCCACAGTGACATTCCCAGGCCGCGGAGTGACAGGTCCGGTGTGGACAGCGCCGCCGACCGACCGCCACGCCGCCAGGCCGCCGTCCAAAATCCGCACATCTGGCAACCCAGCCGCGGTCAGCACCCACCATGCCCGTGACGAGCCGACCCGATTCCAATCGTCATACACGACAACCGGCACATCCTGGCGGATGCCCCATCGCCGCGCCGCCGCCTCGAGGCGAGGCCCTGAGGGCAGCGGATGACGTCCCCGCCCAGAGATCGTGTGATCGCTGAGCTCTTCTTCCAGCGAGACATACACCGCCCCTGGCAGATGACCCTGTAAGTAGGCCGCATGCCCATCGGGCTCGTTCAGCCGCCAACGCACGTCAAGAATCGTCAGCGCAGCGTCGGCTTCGATCAGGCGCGCCAACTCGCCGGCAGTGATCAGGACCTGAGCACGCGTGCTCACCGATTCAGAATCCTTACGAGTGAATACTCCCCTCACCTTCAACATATAGCGGACCGGGGGGCTTGCGGCAAGACCGGGGGCATGCCGCAAAATCGCTGCCCAGAGCTAAAACTCAGTGGAGGGGGGTTTCGACGTGGGTCGTTCATGGGCGCCGGCCGAGTCGCCTCGACAGGTCGAATCGGACCATGCCGTGGTGATTGCCGGAGGAGGCCCGACAGGGCTGATGTTGGCAGGTGAGTTGGCGTTGGCCGGAGTCGACGTTGCCATTGTCGAGCGGCGCGCCAGCCAAGACCTGATTGGCGCGCGCGCCGGAGGCCTGCATTCACGTTCCATCGAGGTTCTCGATCAACGGGGACTTGCAGAGCGGTTCATTTCGCAAGGGCAGGTAGCACAGGTCGCGGGGTTCTCCCAGATTTGTCTGGACATCAGCGACTTCCCCACCCGGCACCCCTACGGGCTTGCGCTGTGGCAGAACGAGATCGAGCGCATATTGGCCGGCTGGGTCGATGAGCTGGCCATGCCGATCTATCGCGGACGTGAGGTGACGGGTCTCGCCCAAGACGACACTGGCGTCGACGTCGAGCTATCGAACGGCCATATTATGCGGACGAAATATCTCGTCGGCTGCGACGGCGGCCGCAGTCTGGTTCGTAAAGCGGCCGGCATCGACTTCCCCGGCTGGGATCCGACCACCAGCTATCTGCTCGCCGAGGTCGAAATGGCTTTCGAGAGAGGCCCAGAGCCGGAATGGGGCATCCGCCACGATGCTCTCGGCGTCCATGCACTCTCGAGGCCGGAAGACGCAGGCCCGGTGCGGGTCATGGTGACCGAGCAGCACCTCGGCTCCAGCAGCGAACCCATGTTGCGGGATCTCAGCGAAGCGCTGATCGCCGTATACGGAACCGATTACGGAATCCACAGCCCGGCTTGGATTTCCCGATTCACCGATGCAGCGCGGCAGGCCGCAGCCTATCGCGACAGGCGGATCCTGCTGGCCGGCGATGCCGCACACGTGCATCACCCGGTGGGCGGCCAGGGCCTCAACACCGGTGTCCAGGATGCGGTCAATCTGGGATGGAAGCTGGGCCAGGTGGTCAACCAGACCTCGCCGGAAACCCTTGTGGATACCTACCATGCCGAACGGCACCCGGTGGCTGCGCGCGTCCTGCGCAACGCGATGGCCCAGATGGCGCTTCTTCTCCGTCTGGACGACGACCGCACCAAGGCCTTGCGCGAGACCGTTTCTGAGCTTCTCGGCATGGACGAGCCGCGTAGGCGATTCGGTGCGATGATGTCCGGTCTGGACATTCATTACGACCTCGGTGACGGCCATCCGCTGCTTGGGCGCCGCATGCCCGACATCGACCTGGACACACCCAACGGTCCGATGCGGGTATTCACCCTCCTGCACGAGGCCCGTCCCGTGCTACTCAACGTCGGTGAGCCGGGCTCGTTCGATATCGGACCATGGGCAAGCAGGGTCAAGTCGATCGATGCCAAATATGCTGGCGCATGGGAGCTTCCGGTACTTGGCGCGGTCACTGCTCCTGCTGCCGTGTTGATTCGGCCCGACGGATACGTCGCGTGGGTGGGAGGCGGCACAGCTACCGGATTGCGCGACGCGCTGACTACGTGGTGCGGAAGCGCATGACCGGTACCCGTTGCCCGTTCGGCAATGATCGGCGACCGGCCTGCCCTCACTGACCGCGATATGCGCATAGACTCGGACGGGCCCGGTAGCTCGAGAAAGAATCGCTGGTCTCTTGCTGAGCCGAACCACTGATCACCCACACCGACGTCTCCCGATCGGGACACGCTGATGGACGATACGGACCCCGCGCGACCGGGCCGCGATCGTGCCGTCGACTTCTACCGGGTATCAGGCGTACTCCTGATCGTGCTGGGGCATTGGCTGGCCGCATGTGTGACCTATGACGACGGGCAGTTCGGTCGCCAAAACCCGCTCGTGGACCTGCCCTGGACACAGTGGCTGACGTGGCTTTTTCAGGCGGTCCCGGTGTTCTTTCTGGTAGCCGGATACGCCGGCGCGGTGTCGTGGACGCATTGGCGTGACGGCGGTATGTCACGCCAGGCTTGGCTTCGACGTCGACTGGCCCGAGTACTCGGGCCTACAGCGGTGTACGTCACGCTGGTCTCGGTAGTGGTGGCGGTTTTGGATATCTGCGGCGTGGCTCGTGGCGCGCTGGAGTACGCGGGCTGGGCAGTGGCGATGCACCTGTGGTTCCTCGCCGTGTATCTGTTGGTGGTATCTCTGACGCCTATATCGATTGCTGCACAACAGCATTGGGGTCTGCTAGTGCCGGCGGTGTTGATGGTGGCGGTCGCGTTGGTGGACGCCGTCTCAATCGGTGCCCACGTCCCCTACCTCGGCTGGCTGAATTACCTGCTGTGCTGGGCGACGCTCTACCAGCTCGGAATAGCTTGGCGTCAAGGGCTGTTAGTCGGTCGCAGGGCTGTGCTGCTCGCCACGGGATCGGCGGTTGCGCTGGCATCGCTGATCTGGCTGGCGCACTATCCAGTCAGCATGATCGGGGTGCCGGGGCAAAAGGTGGACAACTCGGCGCCGCCCACGGTGGCGATGCTGGCCTTCGCCTGCGCACAGGCTGGAGTGGCCATAACGGTGGGGCCCTTGCTCAACCGCGTGTTGCGTCCCAGGCGCGTGCAGCGAGTACTCCACACTGCGAACAGCAATGTGATGGCCCTGTACCTGTGGCACATGGTGCCGGTCATCATTGTGGCGCTGGTCGGTTACCCATCCGGATTGTTGCCGCAACCGGTCGAAGGAACTACGGCGTGGTGGCTGGCTCGACTGGAATGGGTGGTCATCCTTTGCCTGGTGACAGCGGCCGAGCTCGCGCTGTTGTGGTGGCAGCGAAGCATTTTCGCGGCCCCGCTCCCTGCGCTCGGAACGCCGCTCAGGAGTCAATGCGCGCTACCAGTCATGCTGGCCGGCACCGCATCGGCGACGTATGGTCTCGCATACTTCGCCTATGCGGGCTTCGCCCCCGCAGGGCACTTTTCGTGGCTCACCGCGACGGTTTTCGCCGCCGGGGTGATCCTGGCGACGTTTCGTCCCGCGGAGGTCAGCTCGCGATCGATTGCCGGATCCGGCTCGCGTTAGCCTCCGGCAGCGCGCCGCTCACTCAGCCAACGCACGACCCACGATCAACGGATCCGGCTCTCCCACAACCTCTCTGTCTTTCTCGTCGTAGTCGGTCTTGGCGAGAACGTGCCGCATGGCGTTGATGCGGGCTCGCTTCTTGTCGTTGCTTTTGACAACGATCCACGGAGCGATGTCGCTGTCGGTGGCGCTGAACATTTCCTCCTTCGCCGCGGTGTAGTCGTCCCACCTGTCCAGCGACTCGAGGTCCATCTCCGAAAACTTCCACTGTTTAACCGGGTCGACCAGCCGGATGGCGAACCTGGTCCGCTGTTCGGCCGGGGAAACGGAGAACCACAGCTTGGTCAGGCTTATCCCGTCGTTGACCAGCATTTCTTCGAATAGCGGTGCCTGTTCGAGGAATTCGGCGTGTTGAGCCGAAGTACAGAATCCCATCACCTTCTCGACGACCGCGCGGTTGTACCACGACCGGTCGAACAACACTATCTCGCCACCGGCAGGCAGGTGGCTCACGTAACGCTGGAAATACCACTGCGTTCGCTCGCGTTCGCCGGGCTTGTCGAGCGCCACCACCCGTGCCGCCCGCGGGTCGAGGTGCTCCATGAATCGCTGAATGGTGCCGCCCTTGCCGGCGGCGTCACGACCCTCGAACAGGATCACGTGCCGGGCGCCAGTGCGTTGGCTGTGCCTTTGCAGCTTCAGCAGCTCGATTTGCAGCCGCCGCTTGGTTCGCTCGTATTCGTCGCGGCGCATCAGTTGGTCGTACGGATATCCCTCGCGCCATGTGTCGACAGGACTGCCATCGCGATTGAGCAGGACAGGATCGTCGGGATCCTCGTCGTCGACGGTGTATCCGTGTTCGGGAGTCGAAAGGTCGTTCAGATCAATCTGTGTCATGGTCAGACGTCGCCGCTCGCAGTAGTGTCCGGGCACTGCGGAAGCCGGTGCAACCTGCCGGGGTCGTTGCCCTCGAGCTTGAGATAGCGTCGCCCGTCCGCAGTTGTGGCAACACTGATCGGCAGCTCCCTGCCGTCGGCGCTATCCAGTTCCACGAAAAGCTGTAGTTCTCCGGATTCGACGTACAACATCGCGTCATCGTTGGACAGCTTCCAGGGCTGACCGTCGCCGGGCCATCGGCCACCGACGAGCCGGATGTTGCCGCCGCCATCCTCGGGGCCATGATCATCGCCAGCATGGTCATCGTCAGCGCTGACGCAGCTGACCCATAGCTTCCCCGGCAGCGGACGAAAGTACACGGCGAGGCGTTGGCGGTTGAGATTCACGTCGACCGGTATTCCGATCGGCGGCAGCGATGTGCCCTCCGGATGGTCGTTCAGTGATTTCTTGACTTGACGTGACCCGATGCCCGTGCCGAACCAGTCAATCGTCAGCACGGTGGTGATGTACTGCGCAATCGCGAGTGACAGCAGACCGCCGGCACCACCAGCACCCACTCCCGCAGCCCCAACCGCCCACGTGACCGGCAGCGCAAGCAGACCGACAATAGCCGCGGCGCCGGCGGCTGCGGCGGTCTTGCCGGCCGTCGACAGTGTGAAGTTTGGATTCACTTCTGGCTCAGGAGGATTCTGTGTCGGCCGCACTCCCACGGTCCTCGGAAGCGCATCGAACCGTTCGCTGACCCGCTTGACTTCTGCCTCGTAGTCCTGGTCGCTGAGCTCACCGGCGCGCTTCTTTTCGCCCGCCATCTTCAACGCCTGTTCGAGACTCTCGATGTTTTCCACGTCGGCTCCCAGGGTCTCCTTGCCCTTCGGGTCGCGCGGGATGTCGTCAAGGCGCATCTCGTAGGTCACCTTGAAGGTGGCGTTGAAGTCGTAGAGCTTGGTTTCGGCGCTCACCGTGCCGTCGATGACCAACCGGCCGTCCCCGGTGCGCGGCAAGATATCGGCGTCCAAAGCGTCCAGACTGCGCTCCTGGCCGCCGACCTTGATGGGCTTCGGCCCCTCCAGCAGGCAGGGCACATCGGCGGCGAAGTCGCTCTCGTCGAGATCAAAGCTTTTCATCACGGTGTCGCGGACCTGCCGCAGGACGCTCCATCCGGTGACCGCCAGTCCGGTTTTCTCGTGCGGATTTTCGGCAAGGATGGACGCGGGCAGCTCCTCGCCGGACGGCAGAGTGCGCAGCGTTTTCAGCTGGACCACCAACGATTCGTGGATGTCCTCCCCCACGTCGAAGCGCTGCACGATGGCGTCGAGGTCCTTGAAAGTGCTGTCGTCCTGTGCTTCCGGGTCGACGTCCACCGGCGACGGCAATAGGTTCAAGATGCCGTCGTCGCCGAACTTGCCCACTTCCGGACGGACCGCGTCGGCAATCTGGGCGGCCAGTGAGTCGAGCACCCGGGTTCTCGCCTCGTCGTCGGAGATGCTGGGATGCCGCAGCTTTTCCAGGTTCACCATCAGTTCCCCGGCGATGCTGTGGGTTATCCAGTAGGCCTCGGCATAGTCGAGTTCCCACGTGATCCGCGGATCTTGTCCGGTAAAAACGGTGTCGCCTTGGGGGCGCCGCTCGATGTGCGGGCCGAACAGCCGCGCGGCGTACTCGTCGCGTAACGAGGTGGCCACCAGCACAGGAGCATCCTGGGCATCGAAGTTCAGCGCGATGGTCTGCTTGCCCGGCTCTGTTTGGTGCGGCTCGAGCTGATCATGAATTGTCAACCGCCCGAACAGCGGAATCTCGTTGTATGGAATCTCGCGTGACTCGCCGGCGCGCGGACCGTCCGGGACGGTGATAGTCAGCGGCGGCAGCGACACCAGCGGAATACAGGTCACCGAATCCAGGACGATTTTCGAATCGAAGATCACCAGGTCGATCGCGAAATGCCGCAAGGGATCATGGGCCTCACCGTCGGTCTCCTCCTGCCACAACCGCTGATGCGAATCGAGGACGAACCAGACGCGATCCAGCGTGAGGTCAAGAGTGGCCGTCGCGGAGTAGCCGGTTCCGTCGACCGACTGGGTGTACTTGTCGCCGCTGAACATGTCGACCGTCTGGTCCTGGACGCGTTGACGGTGAATTTCGATGATCGTGTCTGGACGATCCATGTCAAACTCCAGTGCTCGAGGCGGCGCATCAAGTGAGCGGTTGTGCTTGCCGATGCAGTACCCGCTTTTTGGCGGCGGCCGACAGATAGCCCCTTAACCCGAGTCGAACTTCGACAACGGACGGCGCCGAACCCTGCGTCCAGTGATGACCTTTGCCGTGATCGCACCCAGCTGGATCATCCCCCAATACGTCGACGGGTTCAGCAATGTCGGCCAGGTGGTCCGCGTCAGGTGCTCGGTCAGCGGTCGGCCGGCGAACCGGTCCCGCAGCCACCGCAGTGCCATCGGGGCAGACAACGCATGCAGCGAGAGGTGCTCGCTGAAACAGTCGCGGTGATAGGTGACGGAGGCTCCGCCCGCGCGGTAGGCGGCGGCGAGCGCGTCGATGTCGGCGACGTTGATGATTTTGTCGTTGGCCGCCTGGATGATCAACACCGGAGCCGTCGGTGCGGCGGTGCCCAGCTTGATGGCATCCATGATGTGCTGCACTTCCGGCAGATCCCAGAGTTCGTCCAGCGTCAGGTCCATGTAGTCGTTGATGTCTTTGTTCTTCAGCCCCAGCACCGCGGCCGCCGTGGTCATCTTTTGCAGTTTGGCCAGGATGGCTTTGCCTTCGTCGGTGGCATGTTCCTGGACGAGCCGCTCGACGTCGGGATAGATCTGGGCCAGCGCACCGATCACCATCGCTGGCAGACCGGCCCAAAACGTGGCGTTGAGTCGGCGCCCGACGCTGCCGGGGTCGCCGACTGGCGAACCCAGCACGGCGCCGACAATGTTGAGTTCGGGCGCGTAGCCGGCGCACACTTCGGCTGCCCATGCCGAGGCGAAACCGCCGCCTGAATACCCCCATAGACCTACCGGCGCCGACGGCGAGAGCCCTAAGCGCTGGCAGTTGAGTGCGGCCCGCACGCCGTCGAGAATCCGGTAGCCAGGCTCATACGGCGCCCCCCACATGCCATGACAGCCCTCGTGGTCGGGCACCGACACCGCCCAACCCTCGGCGAGCACCGCCGCGATCAACAAGAATTCGATCTGCGCCAGCGCGCCGACCGCCTTGGAGCCGCGACGTAGCGCATAGGACGGAAAACACCGTTCGGCCACGGCGTCGATCGCACATTGATACGACACCATCGGGCAGACCAATTCGGGATCACGCTTTGCCGGGACTACCACGGTGGTCACCGCGGCCTCCGGTTCGCCGTTCAAGTCCGTACTTCGGTACAGCAGCTGCGTGGCCCTGAATCGCTGCGGTATCAGACCGAGAAACGCCAGCTCGACGCCGCGGGAACGCAGCACCGTGCCTGGTAGGGCCTGCTCGTATCCGCTCGGCGGGGTGTAGAAGGGATCCCTGCTCGGCAGCAGCGGATGTTCACCGCGGCGCGCATCCTGGTGGGGAGCGCGTCCAAGCCATTGAACATCGGCCGTCAGACCGCCAGGGTCCATCGGCGACTCCCCTCCTGCGACAATGCGCATTGTCTCTCAGAAGTCGTGTGACCGTGGGTGTTCTTTCTCAAACGTCCACACCATCCAGCTGGTGCCGCCTGGGTGACCCATGTGCCAGCGCCCGGCGGGGCGGCACCCGATCAGATAGGCCAGGCCTCGCGCCGCCAGGCGGCGTCCCAGAACATCCACTCGTAGCGGGCAGTCGTGGCGAAATGCGCCCGGGCGCGAGCTTCGTCGGCCGCGGAGAGGGTCTGGCCGACATCGTCGCCCAGTGCCAGCACCTCAGCAACGATGGCTTGATACTCGTCGCCGGCATAGGTGTCGATCCAACTCTGATAGCGCGGATCGGGCGAGCCGCGCTCGACCAGCTCGGCGCCCACCTCGGCATAGATCCAGTAGCACGGCAGTACCGCCGCGAACCCGTCGGCGAAGGTGCCGCTGTACGCGGTGGCCAGCAGGTAGCTCGTGTATGCGCGGGTCGTCGGTGCGACCGGCATCGCGTCGGTGTGCTGAATGCCCAGTTGGGTCAGCAGCGAGGCGTGCAGCGCGAGTTCGACGTCGACGATCCCGGCGGCGTGCCGCGCGAACATGCCGACGCCGGCCGGGCTGGGCGCCTTGCTGCCCACGACGGTCAGCGCGCGGCCGAAATCCTGCAGGTAGTACGCGTCTTGGATCAGGTAATGGGCGAAAGTGTCTGGGTCCAGGCTGCCGTCGGCTAGGCCGGTCAGGAACGGGTGCTGCAGGATCGCCCCGTAGATGCCGGCCACCTCGGCCCACAACCGTGCGGTCCAACCGCCTCGCCTCACGCCTGCGATGATCCCAGCCCGATACCAGCTTGTTGTGTCGCCTCGACTGACAAACGCCGACGGCAATGGTTGAGTCGCAGTGTGCGATCCACCGACGTTGGGGTTATCGGCGCCGGGATTGTGGGTTTAGCGACCGCCTACGCCCTAACCGAGCGGGGGGCCTCGGTGACGGTCTATGAGCGCGGCGTGCCCGGGCATGGTCAGTCGGGCGGGGAGTCACGCATCTTTCGGCACGGCCATGACGACCCTCGCATGGTGGAGTTCGCTAAGCGGAGCCGGCTCATCTGGGATGAGTGGGCGCAGCGTCTCGGAATCGAATTGGTCTCTGGCGATGGCGTTGTCGCGCTCGGGGCTTCCGCCGAGCGTCGGCTTAGTGTGCTGCAAGAGGTCGGCGGTATTGCCGCCCGGCGCATCGATGCCGAGGAGCTGCACCAGCGGTTGCCTATTCTCGCCGACTTCGACGGCGTCGCGGTGCTCGACGAACGCGGCGGCTCGATTCGGACCACCGCGGCGATTTCGACGCTCTCCGCCGAGCTTTCTGACCGGCTGGTTGCCGACGAGGTGCTAGTGGTGCGCTCCACGCCCGCAGGCACAGTCGAGGTCCGCGCCGGCGGTGTTACCGCTGAGCACCGCAGCCTGGTGGTGTGCGCCGGCCGCGGCACTGCTGCGCTTGCTCGTGGGATGGGTCTTGCCCTACCGGTCCGCCACGGGGCCCATGTGCGCCTCACCTACCGCGTCTGCGGAGAACCGCCGCAGATCCTGGCATGCCTACAGGACGGCAGTGGCGCATTCGGCGAAACCGGCGTCTATGCCGCGGCTGAACCGGGCAACGGTCGATACGCGGTCGGGCTCAGCGACCATGTCGATGCCCCTGAAGGCGGACTGCTGGATCCCCCGGCCCTCGCCCAGCTCGCTGAGCGGGCCAGCGCCTACGTCTCGCGCGCATTGCCCGGTCTTGATCCCGATCCCGTGGATGTCCGCCACTGCTGGGTCACCGAGCTGCCGTGGGGTTCGGACGGTCTGGGCGTTTGGTCGGTCGACGGTGTGTTTTTTGTCGCGGGCCACAACCTCTTCAAGCACGCGCCGGCGCTTGGCCGGGCGTTGGCAGCCGCAGCTGCTGGTGACGGGCTGGCTGAACAGCTGCGGCCGGGCGCGCAGCTGGGCGCGCCGCCGAGCTAGCGACTGCTGGCGCACGAACGTGCCAGATCCACAGTCTTTCAGGGTATCTCGTTCTGCTACCGACTCTTACGCGTCACGACGACGGTGGCGTCGATAACGCTGGTCCGATGTCTCTGTGCAGCAAGAGGTTTGGTTCACGGCGTGAAGCAGGTAACCCTCGGATTGCCTATTCCTATGTGCGCCCGGGTTCTTCCTTATATCGTGCACCTGTGCCCGAGATGAACCGTCGCAGCATGATCTTGATGCTGGGGATCGGCGCTATGGCAGCCGCAACTCCTTTCCCCAAAGCCGGTGCCCACCCGTCGTCACCACGCGCACCAGGGATGCCGGCGCCCACCGCACCGCCTGGTGCGACGGCCGGCGGCTACCTTTTCCACGACGAGTTCGACGGACCGGCCGGTTCAGCGCCCAATCCGGCGAACTGGACTGTGGCCACACACCGGACTCCGATCAAGAACCCGGTGGGCTGGGACCGACCAGAGTTCTTCTACCAGTACCGGGATGATCGCCGAAACGTCTTCGTCGACGGCAATTCGAACCTCGTTCTGCGCGCCACAAAAGAAGGCGACACCTATTACGGCGGTCTGGTCAGCGCCAACTGGCGCGGACCCATCGGCACTACGTGGGAAGCCCGGATCAAACTCAACTGTTTGACTGCGGGATGCTGGCCGGCGTGGTGGTTGTCCAACGACGATCCGGGCCGCAGTAGCGAAGTCGACCTGCTCGAGTGGTACGGCAACGGGGAGTGGCCCTCGGGAACCACTGTGCACGCCAACCCAGAGGGCACAGCATTCGAGACTCACCCGATCGGGATGGACGGCGGATGGCACACCTGGCGATGCCGATGGGACCAGAACGGGTTTTACTTCTGGGAAGACTACGTCGACGGCGCGGATCCCTACTTCACCGTTCCGGCGACCGGCATCGAACATCTTGAGTTGCCGAACCGCGAGTGGCCCTTCAACGAACCTGGATACACGATGTTTCCCGTGTTGAACCTGGCGGTTGGTGGCTCGGGCGGCGGCGATGCCAGGCAGGGCAGCTATCCCGCCGACATGCTCATCGACTGGGTGCGGGTCTGGTAACGCTACGGGTTATCCACGAGTCGGTCAGAACGGCGGCTCGTGCAGGACCAGGCTGATGAATACGTAGGCCATGCACAACAGCAGATTCAGTGCTGCGAGGATCAGGCCCGCCACCAAGAGACATTGGATGCCGCGACGTCGGGTGCGGTGGAATTTGGCGACGCGCTCCTCGCGCTGTATCTGGCTGGCGGCGAGCGCAAACTGCACGTCCACCAACTCGCTGGACGCGGCGGGGGCACCCGCCGCTATCGCCTGAAGCCGCACTGCGGGGATCCCGACGCCGACGTCGGCGAAGCGTCGGCTCATTTGTCGTGCCCGTCTACGGCTGAGTACTTGATCCCGCCCCGGCAGCCGATGCCGTCTCCTACCCCGTTCGTCAGTCCATAGGTTCGCCGGGATCGTCATAGACGATCACTTTAACGCGACTGAGCCGCAACGGCCCGATAACATCCCCACCACCTTCCGAAAGTCCTTTATTTCGGCCCGACTTCGTCTTGGTACTTCTTGGTCATGTGATCGATGGCCTGCAGTTGGGTCTGCGCGAGGTCTTCGCGTACTTCGCTGGCTCGCGCAGCGGCGTCGAGCGTCGGTTGCGCCTGGCCCTGGAAGTGCGGCATCACCTCGGCGGCGAACAGCTCCGCTGATCGCTTGGTCGCCGCCGGGTTGGCCCATTCGTGGGCCATCTGCAGCATGCAGCCGAATCCGCCCGACTGATCCCACAGCCGCTGCACCTGTGCGCGCGCCCGCTCCGTCGTGCCGATCACACCGGCGCCAGCGTTGTTGATGATGTCGATCATCTCGTCGAGCTGATCCCCTGGCATGGTCATCTGCGGGAATGCGGCCACCTTCTGAAAGTAGTGAAACCACGGCTCGATGCCGAATTTCACGTCGGCGCGGGCCTGCTCGTCGGTTTCAGCGATGTGGAAGGGTCCGACCAGCCGCCAGTCGCTGCGGTCGACCTGCTTGCCGAAGGCCGCCGCACGCTCCTCGACGATGCCCCAGTGGTAGGCCAGGGCGTCGAAACCCTCGATGCTCAGTGTCGCGCCGATGGACAGCAGGCCAATGCCGTGCTTGCCGGCCAGCCTGGCGCCCGTCGGCGAGGCGACCGCCGCCACCGCCAGGGGAATCCCGCCCTCGGAATACGGGCCGAGCTGCAGCCTCGCGCCGAACAGCTCGTGAGTGGCGGTCTTGGCGGTCACGCTCTCACCGGCCAACAGGCGGACCAGAATGTCGAGGTTGGTTTCCAGCAGCTCGCGGGTGTCGGTCGGGTTCAACCCGATCATCGCTGAATCGGTGGGCAGCGAACCCGGTCCTACGCCCCCGATCACCCGACCGTGCGTCAGGTGATCGAGCAGCATCAGCCGATCGGCAACCCACAGCGGGTTGTGGTAGGCGAGCGAGATGACCCCGGTGCCCAAGCGGATCCGCTTGGTTCGTTGCGCAGCCGCGGCGATAAAGATCTCCGGTGAGCTGATGATCTCGCTGCCCGCGGAGTGATGTTCACCGATCCACACTTCGTCGAAGCCCAGCGCGTCGATGTGTTCGACGAAGTCCAGATCCCGCTGCAAGGCCAGTGTCGGATTCGTGCCCGGACGGTGGAACGGTGCCATGAAATATCCGAACCTGAGCTTGCCCATCAGGGTCCCCTTTGACATTGAGTTGCCCGAACCTTAAACCTTGCGGCGCGTCGTAGTACATGAAAGAGGCGCACCGCCGCCGCGGAGATATGGTTGGTTAGTTTCGGATCTTCGACTTGGGGCGGTGACTGCTGATGCGCTACAACCCTCCCCCGAATTGGCCCAAGCCACCTGAAGGTTGGGTGCCGCCACCTGACTGGTCGCCGGACCCGTCATGGCCGCCGCCTCCCCCGGGGTGGAAGCTCTGGGTGGACGACGGGCCTTCCCCGGAGAGGACCAAGTCGGTGCATCGAGTCGAGCGCAGCAGCGACGACGTCGAGTACTTCGGCGACGACGTGGCGTGGTCGGCGGATTCTGGCCGAGTGCCAACCCATGCGCAGATGGATGCCGGGCCGTCGCCGTCGTCCTCGCAGCCGACCGAAGTGGCGCCCGAGGATCTTTCTGCGCACCACCTCGGGCAGCGCGCCACCATCAAGTGGGACGGCGAACAGAGATACGACATCGGCACGATCGTCGCCGTCTCCGCCGATTCATCGGCGATCACCGTCAGGCTCGCCGGATTTGATACACCGGTTTCCTTTCCGCGAGATGCACCGCGGCGCGGTCCGGCCAACCCGCGCTTGTACGTGTGGGTTTGAGGGTGACGGTGGCATCCTCGCCATATGGGCTTACTGTTCCGGCTTGCGGAGCTGCTGCTGGTGCTGGTGCCGCTGGCCGGCGTGATCATCGCCGGAGTCAAGGCATTCTTGGCCGGCCAGCGTCGACGTATGGAGGCCAGCGAGCCTGACCGAGCGAGCCGGGCGGAGTCGGTGGACCTCGGACGTGCCGGCGGTAGCCAAGTCGCCCAGTGGAGCTCGATCAAACGCGTCCTCGAGGAGCACAGCCGGACGGACGCACGGTGGCTGGAATACGAACTCGACGTAGCCAAACTGCTGGACTTTCCGCTCATGACCGACATGCGTGAGCCGCTCACCGTCGCCTTCCACAAGGCCAAGCTCAGAGCAGAGTTCCTGCGCCCGGCAAAGGCTGAAGATCTCGTCGACGATCGCGAGGCTGCAGCGCAGTATCTCGCCGCTGTCGAGGACTATGTAACCGCATTCAAAGCGGCTGAGGCCGAAGCCATCCGGAGACGCTGCAACGACTTCTCCCAAGAAGGACAGCAGCGGATCGCGCGCGCTCGCAATCTGCTGCGCGTGGCATCAGACCCAGCAGCCACCGCACCCGAACGTCAGCGGGCGTACGACCTTGCCCGCAAAGAACTTGACGGTCTGATTGTGTTGCCGCCCGCGACGCAGGCAAGCATCGAGCGTGGGATTTCCGGGGCGATCGACGGATAGCAGCACTCACGCCGACGTGGGTTCGCCGACTTTGACGAGCATCTTGCCGATGTTGGCCCCGGTGAACAGCCCGTTGAGCGCGTCGACGCACGACTCTAAGCCGTCGAAGACGGTCTCGCGGTGCACGAGTTTGCCTTCCTGCTCCCAGCGGCGGAGATCGGCGAAGGCTTCGTCGAAGCGATCCCACATTTCCAGGGCGTTAAACCCTTGCATGAGAGCAGTTTTGGCCAGCAGGTTGACGTAATTCGCCGGCCCCGGATGCTCGCCGGTCAGGTAGCTGGAGATGACGCCGCAGAGTACGACCCGAGCCTTGTGCGCGAGCCGGCCCAGCACCGCGTCGAGGATCGGCCCGCCGACGTTGTCGAAGTACACGTCGACGCCGCGCGGGCAGTGCTGCTTGAGCGCGGCCGCCAGGTTGCCCTGCTTGTAGTCGATGCACGCGTCAAAGCCGAACTCTTCCACCACGACTCGGCACTTCTCCGGTCCGCCCGCGATGCCCACCACTCGGGCGCCGGCGATCTTGGCGATCTGGCCCGCCACCGACCCCGTCGCGCCTGCAGCGGCTGACACCACCACCGTCTCACCAGGCGTCGGCTTGCCGATGTTGGTCATGCCGAAGTAGGCGGTAGCGCCGGTCGGGCCGTACACCGACATCACCGCCAGCTGGTCCTTCGCGTCGGGGATCGGCGTGCTGAACACGTCGTCACGAATGATCACGTACTCCTGAAATCCCGACAGCGTGGTGACGACGTCACCGATCGTGTAGGCGTCACAGCGCGACGCCACCACCTCACCGATCCCCGCCGCCCGGATCACCTCGCCCAGCTGCACCGGCGGCAGGTAGCCGGGCTGGTCGTTGAGCCAGGTGCGCACGGCGGCGTCGATGCCGATATAGGTGTTGCGAAGCAGCGCCTCGCCTTCGGCCGGCTCGGGTGCGGGCGCGGTGATCAGTTCGGTGTCACCGGGCTGGACGAGTCCGCTGGGGCGGCGACGCAGCACGATCTGACGATTCATGAGCTCGGGCACGACGCGAAACTACCGCGCCATCAGACTCGTCAGTGGCGAGCGCGGTCAAATTGGCGGCCGCGGACTGGTGGCCTGCCGAGACCTACTAGCGGGTAGCAAAAAGTCGGCATCAATGGCCAAAGGGATAGACTCGCATCGTATCGTCGGGGAAACCGCGCTGGACAGGAGCGTAAACCCATGGCCACCACCATCGAAGCGGACGCAGAGGCCCGCTCACCGTTCGAACAGCAAGTCGCCGCCACCCAGCGGTACTTCGACAACCCCCGGTTCGACGGAATACTTCGCCTCTACTCGGCCCGCCAGGTCGTAGAGCAACGCGGCACCATCCCCACCGACTACACCGTGGCACGAGAAGCAGCGACGGCGTTTTACGCCCGCCTGCGCGAGCTGTTCGCCCAAGGCAAAAGCATCACGACATTCGGCCCCTACTCCCCTGGCCAGGCCGTAACCATGAAGCGGATGGGCATCGAGGGCATCTACCTCGGCGGTTGGGCGACGTCTGCCAAGGGCTCCACCAGCGAGGATCCCGGGCCCGACCTGGCGAGCTACCCCCTGAGCCAAGTGCCGGATGAGGCCGCCGGGCTGGTCCGCGCGCTGCTGACCGCCGACCGCAATCAGCAGTTCCAGCGCCTTCGCATGAGCGAAGCCGAACGCGCCGCGACACCGGCTATCGACTTCCGTCCGTTCATCATCGCCGACGCCGACACCGGCCACGGCGGTGACCCGCACGTGCGTAACCTGATTCGGCGCTTCGTCGAGGCCGGCGTGCCGGGATACCACATCGAGGACCAACGCCCGGGTACCAAGAAGTGCGGCCATCAGGGCGGCAAGGTTCTGGTGCCATCGGACGAGCAGATCAAGCGACTCAACGCCGCTCGCTTCCAGCTCGACGTCATGGGCGTACCGGGCATCATTGTGGCACGCACGGATGCCGAGGCGGGCAACCTGATCGACAGCCGCGCCGACGAGCGCGACCAGCCCTTCCTGCTCGGCGCCACCAACCTTAAGATCCCGTCGTACAAGTCCTGTTGGCTGGCACTGATGCGACGCTTCTATGACCTGGGAGTCAAAGAGCTCAACGGTCACTTCCTCTACGCCCTTCCCGAAGGCGAGTACGCCGCCGCTGACGCCTGGCTTGAGCGCCAAGGCATCCTGCAGCTGGTCAACGAGGCCGCCACGGGTTGGCAGAAGAACGGGCAGCAGTCGGTTGATGCCTTGTTCGACAAAGTCGAGGCCCGGTTTGTCGAAGCCTGGGAGGACGACGCCGGGCTGGAGACCTACGGCGAAGCCGTCGCGGATCTGCTCGAATTCCGCGAGAGCGAGGGCGAACCGGCCGAGATGAGCGCGGCCGAGTGGCGGGAGTTCGCCAAAACAGCTTCGCTCTACGAAGCACGCGAGAAGGCGCGAGAGCTCGGCGCCGACGCCGGATGGGACTGCGAGCGCGCGAAGACGCCCGAAGGCTACTACCAGGTCCGCGGCGGCATACCGTATGCGATCGCCAAGTCGCTGGCCGCGGCGCCATTCGCCGACCTGCTGTGGATGGAGACCAAGACCGCTGATCTCGCCGACGCCAAGCAATTCGCTGACGCGATCCATGCCCAGTTCCCGGACAAGATGCTGGCCTACAACCTCTCCCCGTCATTCAACTGGGACACCACCGGCATGACCGACGAGCAGATGCGGGCCTTCCCCGAGGAACTCGGCAAGATGGGCTTCGTCTTCAACTTCATCACCTACGGCGGACACCAGATCGACGGACTTGCCGCCGAGGAGTTCGCCACGGCGCTGCGGCAGGACGGCATGCTGGCGTTGGCCCGCCTGCAGCGCCAGCTGCGCCTGGTCGAGTCGCCTTACCGCACACCGCAAACCCTGGCGGGCGGCCCGCGCGCCGACGCTGCGCTGCTGGCCACCTCTGGGCGCACCGCGACCACCAAGGCCATGGGCAAGGGTTCGACCCAGCACCAACACCTCGTGCAGACCGAGGTGCCCAAGAAGTTGCTGGAGGAATGGCTGGCGATGTGGAGCGAGCACTACAAGCTCGACGAGAAGCTCCGCGTACAGCTGCGACCGCACCGCGCTGGTTCAGAGCTGCTCGAGCTCGGTATCTTCGGCGAAGGCGAGGAAGAACTGGCCAACGTCATCTTCGCGCCCTTCCAAGACCGGCGCGCGAGCACGATTCTCACGGTGCGCGACCAGAACACCTTCGAAGAGAAGTTGCGTCAAAAGCGCCTGATGACCTTGATCCACCTTTGGTTGGTGCACCGCTTCAAGGCCACCGCCGTGCACTACGTCACGCCGACCGAGGACAACCTCTATCAGACCGAGAAGATGAAGTCCCACGGCATCTTCCGTGACGTTCACCAAGAGGTTGGCGAGATCATCGTCGCCGACGTGAATCAACCCCGCATCGAGGAGCTGTTGGCGCCCGACCGCAAGGCGCTGTGGCGGTTGATCCGCAAGGAAGGCTAGCGGCGATCACTAATCGTCGGACGCTGTTGGCGGGTGCTGCGATCACGGCGGGTGCCGCCGCGGTCGGAGTCGGTGGTTATGGGTTTTTGCACAAGCCAGGCCGGAGCGATTCGGCCCTAGGTGGGGGTAACAAGCCCAACATCTTGGTGATCGTTGTCGATCAGATGCGTGCGCCCCAGTGGTTTCCGGAGCCTCACAAACTCGACGCGATACTGCCCAATATCGGTCGATTGAGAAGCAGCAGCGTCTCTTTCGAGTCGCACTACACGGCTTCGAATATGTGCACGCCGTCGCGTGGCGTGATGACTACCGGTTTGTATTCGCATCAAACCGGGTGTCTGTTCACCGGAGAAGGGCCTACCGAGTCGAGCCTGGCGCCGAAGTTCCCCACCTGGGGAACGATGCTGCGGCAGCAAGGCTATCACACATGGTGGTGGGGCAAGTGGCATCTCGGCCACTCGGGTGACGTGACGTCGGAAGGCCTTGAGGCACACGGTTTTTCCGGTGGAACCTTTCCGTCACCCAACGGCTCGCCCAATCAGGGGCTGCAGAAGGATCCCAGCATCGTGGACCAATTCTGCGGATGGTTGGACGCAAACGCCGGCAACGGGCCGTGGTGCACCACTGTGTCACTGGTCAATCCGCACGACATTTGCTGGTGGCCGAAAAACCCGTTGCCCGAAAGTGTTCCGCACTGGTTTGACGCCGGCCCGGTCAACTTCGAGACACCTGATGACCTACGTCGGCGCGGTAAGCCGCAGCTGCAGATCGACTTCATGAACTTCATGTCTCCGCTGTTGACGGGCATGCTGACGTATTCGGGACCCGATGTCGCAACCCAGTGGGCCCGCTGCCTGGACATGTATCTGTGGCTACAACAGCAGGTGGACGCCCAAATCGGGCGGGTGCTCGACAAACTCGCCGCACACCCGGCGATTGACCGCAACACCGTCGTCGTGTTCACCTCGGATCACGGTGAGTACGCGGGCTCACACGGTCTGCGCGGCAAGGGGGCGGCGGCTTATGAAGAGGCAATCCGGGTGCCGCTGTTCATTCGGGACCCGCATGGGCATCTCACTCCCAAACCAGGAGAAACGCGTGCCCAGCTCACCTCCAGCGTCGATCTGGCCCCGCTATTGCTGACCATCGCTCACGGCGGCAACGGGTGGCGCGCCGAACCCCGCTACTCTTACCTGGCCGGCCGCGCCGACCTCGCGGGCATCGCCGAAAACCCAGCGGCGCACGGCCGGCCGTGGATCGCGCATGTCACCGACGACATGTCGGTGGAGGAGATGGCCACGTTGTTGAAGTCCCCCAACACCCGTGCCGTGTTCGGGTCAGATTTGCCGACAAAAATCCCCACCTCGTCACCGAGTCACATCGCGGCGGTGCGGACCCGTGATGCCAAGCTCGCCCAGTACTCGTATTGGAAGCCCGGCGGCATGGACATCGACACGTCGCGCCCAATCGAGCGCGAATTTTACGACTATTCAACGTCTTTGGGAGCACAAGAGGTCGACAACCAGGCTGGCCGCAGCGGCAAAGAGGCGGCGCTGCAGGCGCTCCTGGAGCACGAGGTGCTACCCGAAGTGCGAGCACCTCTGCCGAGCTTTCTGGGCGACGCTCAGGAACAGGGCCTCGCCGACATGCGACAGCTTGTCGCGCTGCGCGAGGGCTGACGGGCCCCGCTCAGCCGCCGGGTGGTGACCAGTGCACCACCTTCATCGCGGTCATCTCGTCGAGCAGCTCCGGGCCGAATCCGAATCCGCTCCCGCTGGCCCGCCGCGGTTCTGACGCCCCGCCCGGGGCGCCGCCGAACACCGCGTTGATCTTCACCGTGCCCACCGGTAAGGTCCGCCAGGCGTCCTGCGCATGCGCCATGTCGGGGGTCAGCACGGTAGCGGCAAGGCCGTAGCGGTCGTCGGCGGCTTCTGTCAGGGCGGTATCGAAGTCGGGCACAACTCGCAGTGGGGCAACCGGGCCGAACGTCTCCTCGCAGAACACCAGCATGTCCGGGGTGCAATTGCCCAGCACCGTCGGCGGGTAAAAGCAATCGGGGCCGGGCGATGGCTCACCGCCGGCCAGCACCTTCGCTCCCCGTGCCAGCGCGTCGCTCACGTGTCGGTGGACATGCTCACGGTGCCGCTCGTCCACCAGCGGACCGATTCGGTCGGCCCACGTGCGGGCTTCGGCGATCAGTGCGTCGATGATCGCATCTGCCGCCGACTCCACCACGTAGACGCGTTCCACGGAAACGCAAATCTGCCCGGCGTTGGCGAACGCCCCGAGCGCGGCCTGCTCGGCCGCCCAGCGGGGCTCGACGCCGGCATCGACGATCAACGCGTCATTGCCGCCGTTCTCCAGCAGTGCTTTAGCGCCGCGCTCGGCGCACACGCGGGCGATCGCTCGACCGGTGGCAGTGCTTCCGACGTGGGCCGCGACATCGACCTGCTCGGCTGCGGTCAGCCGCGCACCGACGTCGCCATCGCCGTCGAGAATCTCGAGCACACCATCGGGTAGGTGGGCTGCCAGCAGTTCGGCGAACCGCCGGCCTGTGCGGGGACAGCGTTCACTTGGCTTGTGCACCACGGTGTTTCCGGTGACCACGGCGGCACCCAGAAGCCCGGCGGCCACCGCGACCGGGTCGTTCCAGGGAGTCAGCACCGCCACGACACCGCGCGGCTCGGCAACCATCAGATCTGTTGCCCTCCAGCTGCCCTGCAGGCTACGACCGCGGTGCAACGGCCCAAGCTCGGCGTACTGCGCGAGCGTATCGGCGCCGGCCTGCACGCCGCCCAGCGCGTCCTCCCGGAGCTTGCCGGTTTCGCGTTCGTTCAGCTCGGCGAGCTCGTCGGCCGCTGCCCGGACGTCGGACGCTGCCGCTCTCACCGCGGCAGCCCGCTCGGCGGCCGATGTCTGAGCCCATGCAGCACGCGCCGCGCGGGCCCGCGCGACGGCGTGATCACAGTTAGCGGCACTGGCGACCGGCACCCGGCTCACGGTCTCGCCGGTGCGGGGGTCGAGAACCGTCAACTCCATGGTCTGCAGCACGGATTAGGTGTTACCCGGCTCCCTGTCAATCGACACCAGCAGTGAGCAACAGATAGCAGTGGGTTTCGGAGCAGCCGCACTTGGCTAATGTCGTGCCATGGCTGTCACCGAGTCCCGCGAAGTGGTCATCGAGGCAACACCCGAAGAGATCATGGACGTGCTGTTCGACCTCGAGTCGCTCAGCCAGTGGTCCTCCGTTCATGAACGAGTGGAGATCCTCGAGCGCGACGACCAGGGTCACCCGAGCAAGTCACGGCAGGTTGTCAAGCTGGTGGGTATCAGCGATGAACAGGTGTTGGCCTATTCCGTTCACGATGACGGGGTGAGCTGGACACTGGTGAGCTCGAAACAACAACGGGCACAGGACGGCCGCTACACATTGGTTCCGGAAGGCAATTCCACCCGGGTCCGTTTCGAGCTCACTGTCGACCTCAACGTTCCGGTGCCCGGATTTTTGATCAAGCGAGGAGCCAAAGGCCTGATGGAGACAGCCACGGACGGCCTGCGTAAGCGAGTCCTCGAGGTCAAAAAGGGCGGCAACTAGCCAGTCAGTCAATATGACTGCAGCTGAGCTTGCCCGGCCTGAGAGAAATCAGACCGGGATAAGCCCAACTGATCCTTTTACCTGTGGCCGCAGCGCGCGATCACGGCCACCCGGCGCATCCGACGCCGTTGATGCATCCGCCACCACCGCCGGGGCCGCCGCCGCCACCGCCTACGCCGGGGATCTGACCGCCGCCGCCACCGGGGCCACCGCCGCCGCTGGGACCGCCGGGAACGCCGCCACCCCCACCGCCGGGGCCACCACCACCAGTGGGACCGCCGGGAATGCCGCCGCCTCCGCCGCCCGGTCCACCGCCACCGGTGGGACCTCCTGGAACACCGCCACCGCCGCCGGGCCCGCCGGGCGCCGGCGCTGATGGCGCCGGGCTGACGCTCGTCGTCGTGGTAGTAGTGGTGGTCGTGGTGGTCGTGCTTGTGTGTCCACCCTTACCGCCGCCGCCACATCCGACCGCCAAAGAAAGCACGGCCGCACCGCTGCACAGCGCGATCGCAATTCTCGGCTGCGTTTTCATGAGACCCTCACTCTCATCGGGAGCTCGCACTGTTTCAAGCCCGCTCGTCTGTACCCGGATTGCACCAACATAAAACGTAATGACAGTCGCGGTCAGCGATTACGGCATCACGGCTACGTCAGTGGGTGCGCCGTTGGAGACCGTATCGGCGTACTACATCGTCCAGCCAGTCCGGCACTCCGTAGGTTAGGCCGTATTTCTTTGCCAGTTCAGCGAATTCGGGCAACTCATGCAGCATGGGAGCAGACGGATCATCTGCATGGGACATCAGCAGTTCACTCAGTTCTCGGAAGTAGTTTTCGAACCCGCCGGGAGTGATGACTTCGATAATGCGGCCCGGCTCCCTGCCGGCGTTCCACATCGCATGCATTTGCCCACGCGGTTTGGTGATGTAGCCGCCCGGGCCCAGGACCACCTCGCTGTCGTCGGACCGGAAGCCGATTTCGCCGGCTAGCACGATCGAGTGCTCGTCTTCACGGGTGTGCATATGCGGCGCGGTGATCGATCCGACTTCGAATGGGTGCTCGACTATCGCCACCTCGCCCCCGTTCGTGCGGCTAGACAGCTTGAACACGGCCCCAAAACCCGGGAGCGCCACGGTGTCGCCCTCGCCCGGCTGCACGACCCTGACCTGGGTTGGGTTTGCATCGGTCATCTGACTTACCTCCTTGCTGTCCAACCGGATTGGGTGACCGTGGCATTGCTTCGACGATCATCCCGCCCAGGACGTGCCTACAAGTCGGAACGGAGCAAGTGTCCGTCGCACGATTTAATCGTCGAAGCTGTGCGATTTTCGTGAGTGGTGCAACGCCGCCGTAAGGCCATTCGCGCGCGGCCTTAAACACGCACTGGCGACCGGCCTTTCGGGACGCCGCTCAGCGCCGCCGAGGCAACTGTGCGCCGATGATCGGGGCGATCTTGTCGGCCAGGTATGCGTGTCCCGCGTCGTTTGGGTGCACGCCGTCAGGTCCGATCAGATCAGGCCGGTCAACAAACCAGCGGTCGGCGATCGGGTCGACGAACGATGCGCCAACGCCGTGCGCGGCACCGTTGAGGACGTCACGAATCTGCAGCACGGATCCGGGCACGTCGGCGGTTGGCCACGGCGGCCCAATCACCAGGAGCCTGGCGGACGGCGTGATGCGGCGTGCCAGATCGAAAGCGTTGCGGGCCGTGTCGGCTAGCTGATTCGGATCGACGCCTTGGTCATTGCGGGAGCCGAAAAACACCACCAACACGTCGTCGGGCTTGACAGCCCGCGCTGTGAGATCCTCGAAAATGCTGCCGTGATCGCCGGGAACCGCATAGCCGGCCCGACCCTCGGCTGCCACGTCGGCGACAATTTGCACCCCCTGGTGGGACAGCGTCTGCCAGGCCAGAGCCGTCCATGCTTTCGGCCCCTGGCCGCCTTCGTCTGTGCCGGTGGTATAAGAGTCGCCGATTACCGCGATGTGGTTTGGCGGTGAGCTGCGGCTCACCATCTGGTAGCGCGTCACCGGCGCTGCATGGTCGACGGCAATCACGACCAATACGGTGAGGCAGATGACGAACGTGGCCACCCGACTCACTGTTACCTCCACTGCCAATGCGATCGCGTTGTCACGCACCGCTACTACAGCCACCCTAGGGGCATAGCGAATAACGCGTTAGAACTCTAGCTGAGAGACTGCCTGGCACAGCATAATTGGCGTGCTCAGGCAAGCGTCACACGGCGCGCACCGAAACCGCCGTCGGCTGAGCCGCCAGGACACCGTCGATAGCTTCGAGTTCGGTATTCACCGGGTCCCACAGGTGGTCGATCGACGTCGTCCGCCTCGCATCCTTGACGTCGACCATCCTGCGCATCCACCGACGGGCGGGCTCTTCGACCAAGTGATACAGCAGGATTGACACGGCCAGCGCGATTGCGAGCAGGCCGATCACGTTCCATTTCCATGGGCTGCTTTGCAGCGTGAGCTCGAATTGTTGCACCGCCCAGCCCCATGCGGTGTGCACCAGCTCGTGCACCATGTACAGGCAAAACGAGATTTGGCCCCCGTAAACCATTACCCGGGTTGACAACACCCTCGGCAGGCTGCCGACGCCGATCGCCAGCGTTATCACCAGCGGAACGAACAGCACGTCGACCACCCCGCCGCTGTCGTTCTCCACGACGCCGGATATCGGATGCGCGTCGAACCAGTAGAGGACGCCCACCATGAGAACTAGGAGAAGCAGCGAAAGGTACCCGGACACGCGGCGCGCATGATCGGTGAGCCGCAATCTGCGCACTGCGGCACAGGCCAGCGCACCCGCGGTGAACTGCGTCACGATCCGGGGCAACCAGCTCCATGGCGTGTAGAACTGGCCGCTGGTCAACAACAGAACCACCGGCGGCAGCGACGCGGCGACGGCCAGCCAAATCAGTGTCCGCGCCCGCGTAGCGTGCTTCATCCGGAAGATCACCAGAACCAGCAGACCGAACAGCAGGTAGGCCAGCCATTCGGCGCTGATCGACCAGGCCGGTCCGTCCCAACTCGAGCCGTCGAAGTACGGCTGAAACCACAGCTGCACGAGCAGGATCTGGCGCACATAGCTGACTGCCGTGAGCTGACTTGCATCGGGCGATGGCACATGACCGACATGGAGAGTGAAGATCACCCACAGCGCCGCTAGGTGCAATGTGACCAGATACACCGGCCACACTCTGGCCAGCCGCAGCCACAAAAAGTGTGCGGTGGCGCGCGCCGACCAGCTGCGGCCCATGCGTTCCAGGTAGTTCCAGGTCAATACGAAGCCGCTGAGGATGAAAAAGAGGTCGACGCCCTGCGCACCGCAGTTGAGCACAGGCGCCAGCGCGTCCCGGAAGTCGGGCGACGCATCGCCCAGCATCGGCCGGAAGTGAAACAGCACCACCCATACTGCGGCGACGATGCGCAGTCCGGTAAGAGCTTTGATTTCTCCGCTGCGCACGATGCTCATTCCATGTGGACTCTGCTGTTCGTTCGCCTTCAGTTCGGCTGACCGGGCGCTTCGCCGACCCGCGACGTGGCACCGGCAGCCTAAGCAGAGTAACAGCGCGACCGCGGCATTGCCGTGCAAGGGATCCGGTGTGGCTTATCGGGCAAAGTGGGCCCCGAAAGCGGATCAGTTACTGCTGCCGGCCATTATCCGAGCGGCTGCTTCTCCGGAGCTGGCGTGGATTACTTTGCGCGGGCACGTATTTCGCTGATCTGTCCCGGCTGCGAATTGTGGTGGCGCATACTCGGTCTGCTCTCAGGGCGCTCGGCCGATGCACTTCAGGGTCGACCCGCGGGCCGTCGGCCCTGCATCCCCGCGACCAACCAGACAAAGTCTTGACTGAGTCCAGAAAAGGGGTCATATTTTTCTTGTGCCCTCCTGGCCGGAGTACGCGAAACAGCTGCGTATGGCTGATTTGCGGGTAACGCGCCCCCGAGTTGCGGTGCTCGAGGCCGTCGAGGCGCATCCACATGCGGACACGGAGACGATTTACGAAGCCGTGCGCTCCGGCTTGCCTAGGGTGTCCCGCCAGGCCGTGTACGACGTCCTGCACGCGCTGACCCGGGTGGGCTTGGTGCGGCGCATCCAGCCGTCCGGCTTCGTTGCCCGCTACGAATCGCGCGTCGCCGACAACCACCACCACCTCGTCTGCCGGTCCTGCGGGGCCATCGCAGACGTCGACTGCGCCGTCGGCGAAGCGCCCTGCCTGACCCCGTCTGGCGACAACGGCTTCGACCTCGACGAGGCAGAGGTCATCTACTGGGGCATTTGCCCCGACTGTTCGACGTCCTGATCACCGATTCACCTAACCCCGAAAGGAAGACCCAGTGTCCGAAAGCGAAAACCCAGCCATCGAGGCTCCCACCCCGACGGCGCATCGGCCGATGACGAACCGGGACTGGTGGCCGAACCAGCCGGATCTCTCGGTTCTGAAGAAGCACGCGCCCCAGGCCAGCCCGATGGGCGAGGCGTTCAACTACGCGGAGGAGTTCAAGAAGCTCGACGTCGAGGCGCTCAAGCGCGACATCTTCGACGTGATGACCACGTCGCAGGACTGGTGGCCCGCCGACTACGGCCACTACGGGCCGCTTTTCATCCGGATGAGCTGGCACGCCGCGGGCACATACCGCATCCACGACGGGCGCGGTGGCGGCGGCGAAGGCGCTCAGCGCTTCGCTCCGCTCAACAGTTGGCCCGACAACGCCAGCCTCGACAAGGCGCGCCGGTTGCTCTGGCCGGTCAAAAAGAAGTACGGCAAGAAAATCTCCTGGGCCGACCTGATCATCTTCGCCGGCAACTGTGCCTATGAGTCCATGGGGTTCAAGACATTCGGCTTCGCCTTCGGGCGCGAGGACATCTACGAACCCGAGGAGATGTTCTGGGGCCCCGAGGACACCTGGCTCGGCGACGAGCGTTACAGCGGCGAACGGCAACTTGCAGAGCCGCTGGCCAATGTCCAGATGGGCCTCATCTACGTCAACCCCGAAGGACCCAACGGCAAGCCGGATCCGCTGGCCGCGGCGATCGACATCCGGGAGACCTTCGGCCGGATGGCGATGAACGACGTCGAAACCGCTGCGCTGATCGTCGGCGGCCACACAGTGGGCAAGACCCACGGCGCCGGCGACGCCGACCTCGTCGGTCCCGAACCCGAGGCCGCTCCGATAGAACAGCAAGGCCTGGGCTGGAAGAGCGCCTACGGAACCGGCGTGGGCAAGGACGCGATCACCAGCGGCCTTGAGGTGGTATGGACACCCACGCCGACGAAGTGGGACAACAGCTACCTGGAGACGCTGTACAAGTACGAGTGGGAGCTGACCAAGAGTCCTGCGGGTGCCTGGCAATGGACCGCCAAGGACGCCGAACCGGTTATCCCCGACCCGTTCGACTCGTCGACGAAGCGTAAGCCGACCATGCTGACGACCGACCTGTCGCTTCGGATGGATCCGATCTACGGGAAGATCACCCGTCGCTGGCTCGACCACCCGGAGGAACTCGAGGAGGAGTTCGCCAAGGCCTGGTACAAGCTGCTGCACCGCGACATGGGGCCCGTTACCCGCTACCTGGGTCCCTGGGTTCCGGAGCCGCAGCTGTGGCAAGACCCCGTGCCTGAGGTCGATCACGCACTCATCAACGAGGCGGACATCGCCGCGCTCAAAGGCAAGCTCTTGGAATCGGGACTGTCGATCTCCCAGCTGGTCACCACCGCGTGGGCGTCGGCGGCGAGCTTCCGTGGCACCGACAAGCGAGGCGGGGCCAACGGCGCTCGGATTCGCCTTGCGCCGCAAAAGGATTGGGAGGTCAACAACCCGCCCGAACTCGCCAAGGTGCTGCCCGTGCTTGAGCGGGTGCAGCAGGACTTCAATAGCTCGCTCTCCGGCGGCAAGAAGGTCTCGCTGGCGGATGTCATCGTGCTGGGTGGTTGTGCAGCGGTCGAGCAGGCGGCGAAGAAGGCCGGATTCGACATCACCGTCCCGTTTGCGCCTGGGCGCACCGACGCCTCGCAGGAGCAGACGGACGTGGAGTCGTTCGCGGTACTGGAGCCGAAGGCAGACGGCTTCCGCAATTATGTGCGGGCCGGCGAGAAGGTGTCGCCGGAGCATTTCCTGGTGGACCGGGCTTACATGTTGAACCTGACCGCCCCGGAGATGACGGTGCTGATCGGCGGCATGCGGGCGTTGGGCACGAACCATGGCCAAACCAAGCATGGTGTGTTCACCGACCGGCCCGAGACGTTGACCAACGACTTCTTCGTGAACCTGCTCGACATGGACAAGGAGTGGAAGGTTTCCGAATCGACGGAAAACGTCTACGAGGTTCGCGACCGGGCAACCGGCGAGCTCAGGTGGACCGCGACCGCTGTCGACCTGATTTTCGGCTCTAATTCGGTGCTGCGTGGTTTGTCGGAGGTCTACGGCGCCGACGACGCGCAGGAGAAGTTCGTGCGCGACTTCGTCGCTGCCTGGGACAAGGTGATGAACCTCGACCGATTCGACCTGCACTGATCAATAACCGCTGAACGACACCCCGCGAGTCCTCACGGCTCGCGGGGTGTCGTGCATTCTGCGCGATCAGGGCCGCTCGAAATGCTGGTAGTCGATCGGTGACTTCCAATAACCGCCCCACCGCCAGCCCCGATCGGTGAAGACATGCGTGGCTGGATCGCCATCGTGCAGCATCCCCGGATCGGTGCGGCTGCGGTCCAGGTATGCCACCGCGTTCGTGGGTTCGAATGTGCCGCTGGGGTCGACGGACGGGTTGAGAAGCGGGTTGAGGTCAATGGCTCGCCCGTACGCGTGCAGAGACCAGTCGACGCTGCCCCGGATGCGCCTGCAGTTGAACGCCGACGTGTTGTTGTCCTCCATCGATAGTTCGTCAGCTGCAGCCGGGTAGTGGTCGACGGTACGGATCTTCTCGATGGGAAACCGCTGTTGGTAGAGCTGGTCGAAGACTGCGATGACTTCTGCCACCAGCTCTTCGTTCACGATCAGCTCGCCGCGGTGCGTCTGCCCGTCCATCCCGATGTGGTTCACCGCCACCCGCCGCAACTGTCCCGGTTCGACGGGGCAATCCGGCCGCCAGCTCGCGCCCAGCTCGGCTGCGGTGACGGGGCGAACCGTCGTAGCGGGCGGTGCCGGCGGCGCGGTAGCAGATGTCGCTCGAGAGGTTGGCGGTTGTGCAGGAGGCGACGGTGCTGTCGGGGGTGACGGCGCGGCGGTGCACTGCGGGGCCAGCGCGCCGGCTGCAATCACCATCGCCAGTGCGGCAACTCTCCGCCTCGCCACCATGCGCCAATCGCTACCCTGGATCATTCATGAGCGTATCTGCACCGGCAACCGAGCGACGACCTGCCGTCGAACCATCCCGAATGGTGTCGCCGTGGGTTCGCTGGGGCGGTCCCTTGGTGTTGGCGGTCGCATTACTGCTCTACGCCGTGGTGTACGTGCACTGGCCTCGGCAGGCCGTGCAAGTCGACCTGCAGGTATACCGCTTTGGTGCAATGCGCGTTCGAGACGGGCTGGACCTCTACTCGATCGGATTGACCGGCAATCCGAGAGAGTTGCTCTTCATTTACCCACCGTTTGCCGCGCTCTGCTTTTTCCCACTGGCCCTCATGGTCGAAGTCTCGGCCCAGGCGTTGTGGTTGCTGGTCATGTGCGTCCTGGTGATCTACGTGGTATGGCGCATGCTCAAGTCGCTGGACGTCACCCCGGCGAACGGATTGTGGAGCATCACCGCGCTGTTGGTGGGCCTGGTCGCATGGCTGGAACCGTTTCGGCTTTCGCTGCAGCTCGGACAGATCAATATCGCCATCCTCGCGATCGTCGTCGCCGATCTGCTCGGGCCTGCGCAGCGCAAGTGGGCGGGAATTGGAATCGGGCTGGCGGCCGGGATCAAGTTGACCCCGGCCTTGTTCATCATCTACTTGGCCGCGATCGGGCGGCTGCGTGCTGCAATGGTGGCCACCGCGACATTCGTCGCCACCGTCGTCGTCGGATTCGCTGTGCTGCCAAGGGAATCCAATTATTACTGGCTGCGGCGGGGTTTTCGCGACGTCCGCCGGATTTCACACGATCCGTTTTCCAATACCACTGTTGAGGGCTTGCTGCATCGTCTTCACTGTCCCGCTGTGCTGGCCACTGGGGCATCCGTTGCGCTGGCTGTTATTGCCGTGGCGCTGGCTGCGATCGCATACCGGCGTGGCCATGCCGTACTGGGGATCGCGCTGGTGGGAATGGCTTCGGCAGCCGTTTCGCCATTCAGTTGGAGCCATCACTGGGTGTGGTTCGCACCGCTGATGGTGCACCTGGGGTATCGGGCGTACATCCTGCGCAGCAGGTATGCGGCGTGGACCTTGTGGCTGTTGGCCGCCCTCCTCGCGGGCTGGTTCACCTCTGCGCCGGGCGGCGACATCCGCGAGGCGAGCGTGCTTTCCCTGCGGCCTGGCGGAGTTTGGAACGCTATCGTTCCCGGCACCTACGTCTTCGTCTTCCTCGCGGTGCTGATGTGCACCGCGGCATGGCTGTGGCGCGCGCCGGCTGTTCCCGAGGCGACGCCCGATCGTGAGCCGCAACTTGCGCTGTAGGCGCGAAGCTCGGCCTGGCTCAACGGATTAGCCGACGCCGTCCGTCGACTTCATCGCCCGCTAGAACTTACTGGCCCAACGCACGTGCAGAAGCGGCGGTTTGCGAAACACCAAGCCGCGCGGCGAATTCGGCTGTTCATCGGCGAGGCGCAGGCCGGGAAGGCGATCCAGGAGTCGGGCGACCGCGATGGTGGTTTCGGTTCTGGCGAGCTGAGCGCCTAGGCAGAAGTGCGCTCCCTGAGCGAAAGCCAGATTCAGCCGCGCATTGGCCCGGTAGACGTCGAACCGGTCGGGCTCGGCGAAGACGCTCGGATCGCGGTTGGCCCCGGCAAGCGATACGACCACCAGATCACCGCGCTGAATGTGTGCATCTTCCAGCTCGACGTCGCAGGTGGCGTATCGGTCGACAGAGGCGGCGGCAGGCTCGAGGCGGATCGACTCCTCGATCCCGTTGGGCAAGAGGTCGCTTTGCGCGCGGACGGCAGCCAGCGCCTCGCTGTCAGCAAGTAAATGCCGGACCGCGTTGAGGATCATCCCTTCGGTGGTGTCGACACCGCCGAACATCAGCACCACCGCGTTGGACGCCACCTCGTCGGGACCGAGGCCGTCGGGTGTCCGTGCCGCCTCGGCCAACAGTGACCGCGGGTCGTCAAACGACGTCAGCACGACGGACCGCAGCCGGCCGAACGCTTCCGCGCCTGCCGCATTGACCGGCCGGCCGCCCGTCGCATCCGACACCGCCGCCACGATCGCCGCATACCAGCTCAACACCGCATCAGTGTCGACGCCTGGCAGTCCCAGCGCTTCCGTGACGACTGCAACCGCGAGCGGACCGGCGAACTGCCGGCGCAACTCCGCGCGGCCAGTCGGTTCCATCGCGGCGATCAGCCGGTCCGTCTGCGCCTCGATGAACGGGGTGAACCGCTCGCGGACGCGCGCCGGGTGAAAGGGTCGCGCAAAAGCGTCACGGTGACGTCCGTGGGCGGCGCCGTCGAACGAGAGCATGCTGGGCCCGACCACCCTCGCGGTGGAGAAGCGGGGATCGTCGACGGTGAACGTGGCGGGATCGCGCAATACCCGCACCGCAAGGTCGTACCTCGTGATCAACCATCCGCCCACTGCCTCGAGCCACGTCACGGGCTCGGCTGCCCGCAGCCGTGCCAGCAGCGGGTGCGGATCTTCCTCCAGCTCGCGCAGCGTCGCGGCCAGCCCGATCGGAAACTTCTCGATGGCGATACCCGCGCTCAGTACAGCGGCGACCACGCAGAAGTCCGCAGCAGCCGGCTCTCCCACTGGTCGCGATACTTCAAGGCCTCGAACATGTAGCTGCCCGGCCCGCGCCGTTCGGACGGCAGGTCGGTGGTCAGCAGGTGCACGAGCGCCGCATAGTCGTCAGACGGATCGATTTTCTGCCACAGCATGGCCTCCCGTCGCTTGTAGGTGCCGTGCGCCACCTGGAAGCACGCTTGAATGTCGAGCAACCGCATACCCGGCGGCGCCTGGGACAGCGGCCGGTAGTAGATCTCATCCCAGGAGCGGATGTAGTCGTCCAGCGGGGCGTAGGGCCAGCCGGTGTCCTCCATGAACAAGCTCAGCGGGTGTGTGGCACCGTCGGTGGGGACACTCGCCAGATCGACCTCCTGCAGCGGTGACCACTCGACCGGCAGCAAGATTTTGCCGGTCACCTCGTGGCGCAGGTTGTCCAGCTCGCGCATCCATGGCGCCAGGTCCCCGGAGTCGGTGCGGCGGGCCAGTTTCTCCCACGCCGCGCCGTCGGTGACGGCGGTGATGGTGACGACGTTGTAGGACACCCCGGAGCCGTGGGCGTGGTTGGTGTACCAAAGCAGCCGAGCATCGTCGCCCTTGGCCAACGTGGGCATCCAGCCGTCTCGGTAGGCCGCCTCGAAATCGTCTTCACGCGCGCCGATCACCCGGTGGGTTTCGTGAAGGAACAGCACGACGACTCCTCTTGGCTCAGGCTTTGTCCGCGATCAACGCGGCGAGCTGACGGCGGTTGACCTTGCCGGTTTCGCTGTAGGGAATGTGGTCGACGATCACCAGCCGTTCGGGCAGCTTGAAATAGGCGATCCGCTCACGGCAGTGCGAGCGCAATTCGTTGAGCGTCACGGACGTTCGCACCACCACAGCGGCACCCACCCGCTGGCCCATCTCGTCGTCGGCGATCCCCGCGACGGCCACATCGCGGACCGCGGGGTGGGTGCGGATGGCGTCCTCGACCTCGATCGGCCCGAACTTCTCTCCCCCGCGGTTGATCGTATCGGTCAGCCGGCCGGCGGGATAGATGTAGCCGTCGCGGTCCTGGCGGGCGAGGTCACCGGTATGCAGCCAGCCGCCCGTCACGTTCTGGCTGGTGTTGACCCAGAGTTCGCCGACATTTCCCGGTTCGACGTCCATGCCCGTATCGGGGTCGACCACCCGCACGTCAACCCCGGGCAGTGGCCGGCCTACCGATCCCACCCGATTGGGATCGCGGTGATCGTCGGGCGACAGCGTGGTGTAGGCACCCAGGGTCTCCGTCTGCCCAAAGACGTTGGCAAAAGCCACATTCGGCAACGCCTCCATGGCTCTGTGCACCAGTGCGACGGGCGCAGCAGCCGCCCCGTACGCGATCGCGACGAGTGAGCTGAGGTCGGTGCGGGCGAAGTCGGGATGGTCGAGGATCCGCTGCAGCATCGTTGGCACCAGAAACGCGGTGCTCACCCGATGCTCTTGCACCAGGCGCAACCACTCTCCTGGGTCGAACCGGTCTTGCACCACCGACGTATTGCCCGAGTACAGGCTGCCGAGCATGCCCAGTGCGCCACCGACATGGAAGAACGGCACGCACATGATGCTGACCGCCGCTTCCGCGTCGGGCCGAAAACCCGTACTGAAACCGGTGATCCGTGCACTCAACTGCGCGTGGGTAATGCCGACCGCCTTCGGCAGCCCCGTGGTGCCGCTGGTGAATAACACTAAAGCCTCACGATCGTCGACGTTTTCGGCGGTCAGCCTGCCAATATTGTTGCGAGCCAACAGGTCTGATGCGGTCAGTGCCTTGGCCGCACCCGCTTGGCGCAGCCGATCCGCGTACGCCTCCCCCGCGACACCGACATCGGCGCACCCAGCGTGTTCCAGCAGCGCCCGCAGCTCCGACGGTGTCAGGGCGGGGTTCATCAGCGCAGCGGCAGCGCCGACCCGCGCCGCACCCACCACTGCCGCAATCGACAACAGGCTTCCGGTGTCGACTACCGCAACGCGTTTGCCGGCCAGCCGGCTCGCGGCCAGGCCGGCGGCGCATCGGTCCACTGCGGTTGCCAGCTCGCGGTAGCTGACGATGCGACCGCCGATGATCAGTGCAGCGCGGTCGGGATCGCGGGCTGCGGGGGCGTCGACGATTGTGCCGATGTTCATGCGCTCAGTACAGGGGCGACCATGACGAGGTCCGCAGCAGCCGGCTGGTCCATTGATCGCGAAGGTCGAGTGCGTCGTGCATCCAGGTTCCCGGAGCGCGCCGCTCGGGCGGAATCTCGGTGCGGAGCAGGTGAAACAAAGCCTCGGGTTGGTTGATGCGCTGCATCAGCGTTACCTCTCGGCGCAGCCGGCTCCCCAGCGCCGGCCGGAACGCAGCTTCGATGGTGAGCATGGCAGCCGGTCGGTCGAGACTCTTGGCGTACACCTCACCGCAGCGGTCGATGTATTCGGTGAACTTGTTTGCGAAGGGCCACATGGTGTCTTCCATGTAGAGCGTCAGCTCGTGCTCGCGGCCATCGACCGGAACCTGCTCGAACAGCACGTCTTGCAGCGGCGACCACGGCAGCGACATCAGCAGTTTGGCTTCGACGTCGTAGCGCAGTTCGTCGAGCTCGCGCATCCATTGCCGCAGATCGCCTTTCTGCACCCGCAGTGCCAGGCGTTCCCAGGCCGTTCCGTCGCGAACGGCGGTGACGGTGACGACGGTGTAGGAGGGGCCGCTGCCGTGGGCGTGGTTGGCGTACCACAACAGCCGCGCCTCGTCGCCGGCGCCCAGCAGTGGCATCCAGCCTTCGCGGAAGGTGGCCTCGAAGTCGTCTTCGGCACGGCCACGCACCTTGTGCACCTCGTGCATGAACAGCATGCCGAGACCTCCCAAAGCAGGCTGCGCTGCGCGCCCGCGCTTCCCGCACGTTATTCCGCATGACCTGCCGTGTCCACGGCCGTCGTCGGCATCTAGACAGCTGCGCCCAGAATTTGGTTTGCTCAGGCATGGCGCGGATTGAGGTCCCCGACGGTCCCGGTGGCGAGGCCGCGATGGTCTGGACATTGCGACCAGAGCTCAGCGGCATGGTGCAGCGGATGATCGAAGGCGCCTACCAGCAGAGCATCCTCCCGCCGGAAGAACGCGAACTGGCCCGAATGCGCATCGCGCAGATCAACGACTGCATCGCGTGCTCGGACTTTCGTGCCCCGTCGGTGCTGCAGGCTGGCATCGCGCCAGAGCTGTACGAGAACGTCGCCGCTTACGACACCTACCCCGGCTATACGCCGCGGCAACGACTAGCCATCGAGTACGCCGAGCGCTTTGCCACTGACCATGCGGCGATTGAGGACGCGTTCATCGCGCGGATGCGCGAGCTGTTCACCGACGCAGAAATTCTCGACCTCACGCTGTGCATTGCGGTGTTCCTCGGTCTGGGCCGCACGCTGACGGTGCTCGGCATCGACCAGTCCTGCGCGATCGACGTCTGAGCTTCCGTGGACATTGCCTCGGTCGACGAATTGCTCACCACCACCCGGGCGGTGCGCAAACGCCTCGACATCACCAGGCCGGTCGCGCGTGAGGTGATCCTGGAATGCGTGCGGCTGGCCATGCAGGCGCCGACGGCGAGCAATGCCCAGGACTGGCGTTGGCTGGTGATCACCGACGCCGACAAGCGCGCCGCCATCGCCGACATCTACCGAAGCATCGGCGCCCAGTACCTCGCCCACGCCGCGGCCACCGAAACCGATCCCCAGACCAAACGCGTGTATCGCAGCGCCCATGCCCTCACCGAGACACTGGCCCAAGTGCCTGTCCACGTCATTCCGTGCCTGCAGCGTCGCTTTGACGAAAGCGACCGGCTGGTTGCCGCATCGGCGTGGGCATCGATCATCCCGGCCGCCTGGAGCTTCTTGCTGGCCCTTCGCTCCCGCGGCTTGGGATCCGTTTGGACCACAATGCATTTGGCCAAGGAGCAGCAAGTAGCCGAGCTGCTCGGGATACCCGCGACAGTGACGCAGGCTGCGCTGTTCCCTGTCGCGTACACGATCGGCAGCCACTTTCGACCCGCATCTCGGCCACCCGCGGAGACCGTCACCTTCTGGAATACCTGGGGAGAACACTGATGCGCTCATACACAGTGCGATTCCATGTCGATGCGCCGCCGGGAAAAGTGTGGCGAGTGCTGCACCCACCGGCGCCGCCGAACTCTCCACGGCCACGGGTCCTCAAGTGGCCCACCGGCAGCATGGAGATTCTGCATGAAGGCGACGAAGCCGGTCAGGGTTTGGTCCGCACATGTGTGTTCGCCGTGCCCAAGTACTTAATGTCAGGCGGCAAGGGACGGTCGTTCGAGACCGTGACAGAGGCGAAGCTCAACAAACTTTCGCGCTATGTCGCAATCGGGAAGCCGCTGTGGTCGCGCGCGGAGGGTTACCACGAACTCGAAGAACAACCCGACGGCACCACGGTGCTTACTTTTCATGAGGACTATCACGCCTATAACCCAGTGCTGCGCTTTCTTTTCGAGCGCCCAGTGCACGCCAAAATCTCGCGCGACAACCTCGAAACCTACGAGCACGCACTTAGCTACGCCGGTGCAGTTCGGCGGCTTCCCTAACACCGCGGCGTCGAGACCCGAAAGTTCTTTCTTAGCAAAGTATTAAGCACTGCTGCCGGTGACCTTAGATTCGCCGCATAACGTTCGAATCAGGTTGAGGTCGCACTCAACCGAGCGTTTCAGCAACACCGTTGAGAAGTGAGGTAGTCGCATGACCGTTTCGACTAATGCGGTGGCAGACCTCACGCCTCGCCACCGCAACCCCGTCTTCGACTGCGGTGCGGCCCGGATTCGGACGCAGTGTCGTCATCTGGCCACCGTGGTGACGATCAGCGGTGCCATCGACGCCGGAAACCTCGATCACGTCAGCGAGTACAGCAGGCGCTTCATCCTCCCGGACAATCCCTTTGTCTTCGACCTCAGCGGTGTGGATTGCTTCTCTGCTCAAGCCGTGTCCTTATTGCACCTCGTCGATGACGAATGTTTCCGCGCTGGAGTCGAGTGGGTGCTGGTCCCAAGTCGCGCGGTATTGCAAATCCTGCGGATCACCGACGAGGACGGCGCTTTTCCAGTCGTCGACTCGGTGCACGAGGCGCTCCGGCACTTCGCTGACGTCATCGCGATGCGCCGTCGCGTGCTCCTTCCCCTGCTCACAAGGACCGCATAAGCAGCAGCCTCCGCTACGGCGTACGCTGCTGTTTCATGGTGCTGAAGAAAGCAGCGATCGTCGCCGTCGGCGCTGTCATCCTCGCCTGCGCCGGGTCCGCCGGCGTCGTCAGCGCCGACCCTTCGACGCCGACGCCGGCACCGCATGACCCCTCGGGATCGCCCGCATTACCGGGACCGCCCGCACAGGCAGCGCCGCCCGGACAAGCGGCAACGTCTGGCCCCAAGACGACCATCGACCATGACGGCACCTTCGCGGTGGGAACCGACATCATGCCGGGCGTCTACACGTCAGCCGGACCGGCGCAGGGCCATACCTGCTACTGGAAGCGGACCAACGGCAGCGACATCGTCGACAACGCTATGAGCAAGAAGCCTCAGGTCGTGCAAATCGACCCCACCGACAAGACGTTCAAGACAGACGGCTGCCAGCCGTGGCAAAAGAACGACGCGGCAAGCGTCGACCCCGGCAAGTCCCCGGCAGAAGTCAAAACACAGATGGACATCCTCAACGCGATCGTCGGGTCGCACGGCGCGGCACCACCGCCGAAGCCCTGACTAGGGCTAGACACCGCGGACCGACTTGGGGCATGGAGACCGTCGAGTACGCCCCCGGCCGTTCGGTCGATCTTTTCGGCGATTCGGGACAGACCACCGTCTTGATGTGGCATGGCCAGCAGACCAACGCTCGCGCTGCCATGCGCCCACTTGCTGACCTAGTTGCCGGGCACGACCTTCGCGTGGTGGTCCCCGACTGGAACTCGCACGCCGAAGACGGTGGACGAAGCGATCTGCTGCAGTCGCTGCGGTTCGCCCGAAACTCTGCCGGCGACGCCAACGGCCTCGTGCTCGTCGGCTGGTCAATGGGAGCGGTCGCAGCGGCAGCGTTGACCATTCACGCGCGAGACCTCGGTATGCGGCTGGCGCACACCGTATGCCTTGCCGGCGCCTTCATGGTTCCCGACCCGATCTTCGGTGAAGACCTCGACCCCGCGCTGGCCGGCTCCGACCGTCCGCCGTTCACGCTGCTACACGGTGTTGACGACGCCGTGGTCCCGGTGACGGCGAGCCGAGCCTTCGCCGCGCTGCTCGAGCAACACCAATGGCCGGTCGAGGTGGTCGAGCTCACCGCCGACCATGGGTCGATTGCCGGTGCGACCTACGACCCGACCGCCGATCGCTACTCGGCCGCTCAAGACCCCCGCACCTTGGCCGTCGCAACCGACGTGGCGGACCGGATCGCGACCGCTGCCGGGCGCACGGGCAACTTATAGGAGTGCCGCGATAAATGCCAGGACAGCGACGCCCAACGCGACAATGCCGATCAGCACCAGCAGCGAACCGGAGGCCGCCAACTTCTCAGAGCGTTCTGCCTGCTTATTGATCATGACGTTGACACTGCCGGGAACGCGTCGGAAAAGATCTCCCCACGAGACCCGCGACGCGGCCCGCTTGACTCCGGTGGGATCACCTTGGGTGCGGTTGTGCGGCGCCACTCCAACGCCGTTGGTGAAGAGCACGAACCCGGCGGTGAAGACCACCACGCCGGTGATGAGGAGCGCTACCGCAACCCACAGCATGCTGTCCTCCTCCACGTGGCGGGCGGCTACTCGACTCTGCGTTGCACTGATGCGCACTCTTTAAACGTCCCCTGCGCACCCGGCTTTGGTGCAGCGTCCGCGTACGAAAGTTCGACAGCGGGTACACAGCGCCGAGATCACCGAAAGGCGACTAGCGGATGCGAGTGGTCGTTGTCGGCGCCACCGGCAACATCGGCACCAGCCTCGTGGAGGTGCTTGCGGCCGATGAACAGATCGACACCATCGTCGGCGTCGCCCGTCGCCGGCCGCAATGGCAGCCGCCAAAGACGACCTGGATTCAGGCTGACGTTTGTCACGACGACCTCGAGACACATTTCCGCGGCGCTGACGCCGTCGTGCAACTGGCCTGGATATTCCAGCCAACCCACGACGAGCTGGCGACCTGGCGCAACAACGTCCTGGGCAGCATCCGCGTCTTCGACGCCGTGGCTCGTGCCGGTGTGGGCACGCTGGTCTACGCCTCGTCGGTGGGCGCGTACTCCCCTGGGCCCCAAGATCATCCGGTCGACGAGTCCTGGCCTACGCACGGGCTCCCGACCGCAGCGTACGGGCGCGAGAAGTCATATCTGGAGCGCGTGCTCGACACTTTCGAACGCGAGTATCCGGACATGCGGGTCGTGCGGCTTCGGCCCGGATTCATCTTCAAGCGCGAGTCGGCGTCCGAGCAGCGCCGCCTGTTCGCGGGTCCGCTGTTGCCCACCACGCTGGTGCGGCCGTCGCTGCTGCCGATCGTCCCCGACCTGCCAGGCCTGCGCCTACAGGCTCTGCACTCCGTCGATGCCGCTCATGCCTTCCGTCTGGCAGTGCTCCGTCCGGTACACGGTGCGTTCAACGTCGCGGCCGATCCGGTGCTCGATCCCCATACCCTTGGCGAGCTTCTCGGCGCACGGCCGGTCAAGCTGCCGTTGCGTCCTCTCCGGGCAGTTGTCGCCACCGCGTGGCGGCTGCATCTGCTGCCGGCCAGCCCCACACTCGTCGACCTCGCCTTGAGCCTGCCGATCATGGATACCGCGCGGGCCCGCAGCGAACTGCAGTGGGATCCGTCGCAGACGTCGCTGGATGCCATTCGCGAGTTCCTCGACGGGCTGCGGCATCGCGGCGGGATGAACACGCCGCCACTGGAGCCGTCGGCTGGCGGCAGGATCCGGGAAAAAGAAGTGGCCACCGGCGTGGGTCAGCGCGCGACGCCCTAGCGCTGCACCCGCTGCACCCGAGCTTTGGCTTCCTTAACCAATTTCGCGGCGTCGCGGCTGGCTTGCTTGGCCTTCGTAGGCGTTCTCGGCGGCGCTGAGCTCACGCTCGGCCTCACGGAGTCGGCTGAGGGCGTGATCATGACGCAGCCGCGCCGCGGCCAGCTCGGCTTGCCGCTCGGACAACGCATCGTCGGCTTCAGTCCTGGCCCGCTCTGCTGCGGTGACCGCCGCACGCAGTTTGTCTCGCTCGGCATCGGGGCCCCGGCGGCGCACCTCCTCCGTGGCAGGCGATGCCGACTGCTGCTGTGCTTTCTTGTCGCGCCGGTCGACCGCGACCAGTGGCGCTGCCTCTCCGAAAGCGCCGAAGCCAGACCAGCTTTCCGCCTTGGCCAGCCGGCCCAGTTTCTCCGTCACGTCAGGGTCGGCGACAGCCGCCTGCAGCGTCGCGGTGACGTCGTCGCGCATTGCCGCCGACGGGTTCTTTAGCCCGGCGGCGTCAAAGGCCCTCCGGGCGAGCCCGTCGACGAGCTTGCGCTGCTCCGCCGACAACTCACGGATCAGATCGCCGTCCATCGCGGCATGTGCTGCGCGCAGGCGGTCGCCGAGATCGGCGAGGCGCTCTTTGGCTTCCGGGTGGCGAAGCGCGAGCCGATTGACTACCCACGCCGCCGTTGTCGGTCTGCGAGCATGCGAAAACTGCTTCGCGGCTGTGGTGTCGCCACGCTGCTTGGCCGCCGAGGACAACTTGGTGCGCAAGGCCGTGAACCGATCCGGTTCCACCCAGTAGAGTTGGTCGAGCTCGTCGCGAGCCATAACGCCATGATCCGCTGCCACCAAACCGATTGTTAGAAGGATGCGCCGATCGACGGCGCCCGAGCTCAGGTGGCTGCTGCTTCGGCCTCTTGGTCGGCGCCGTTGATCGCCAGCGATTCGTCCCAGCCGTTTACCTGCGCCTCGCTCGGCTGGGGCTGCTCGAAGTCGTCGGGGCCGGTTATTGCGCGCAGTGTCGCGATAAGTTCCCGAATCTTCTCCGCCTCGGAGTCGGTTGGCGTTGCGCCGGCCTCCAGGGCGTCGGGAAGATCCGCCCGAAGCCCGGCGCCGTTCGCTACCTCCGAAGCGGACAAGTTGGCGCGAAGGCGTGCGGCATAGAGCTGTTGACCCAAACTCGATCCCGGTGCTGCCGCAGCGCGAGCCATCAGGTCGTCGTAGCGTCGCCGGACTTCGCTGAGCGCCACGATAACCGCCGATGTCGACCTGCTGTGGCTTGCTGCGTCGGTTAATGCCGCGCGCAGTTTGCGAAGACCGGACAAAACGATGTCGGCCCGCTTCTGGAACTTCTTGTCCTCCGGGAAGAACAAAGAATCGATTGCGGCCCGGTACATGTGCATCGCCGCTTCGGCGACATCGACAATCACTTGCGCTTCGCCATTGATCGGATCGAATTCACCCATGGATCCTCGATTCTGTGGTGGTGTCGCTCAGCCGCCCGACCCCGAAGTCCCGCTAATCACTGTGATGTTGAGACCTTCGGATAATCGGTGCGATGCAGATTACATCGACGCAGTCGGATCCAGCGCAGCGGTCCTCGCCAGCCCGGGCTACGTGGGTCGGCCGCCTTTCGCTCGTCGAGGCGTTTTCTGCACAAAGTGCGACACAATGGTTCGGTGGCCGATACCGGTGGCACACCTCGCGTCATGGTGATCGTCGTCTTCGATGGTGTGACGCTGTTGGACGTCGCCGGCCCAGCCGAGGTTTTCGTCGAGGCCAACCGGTTCGGTGCCAACTACCGGATCGAGATCGCCTCGGTCGACGGCCATGATGTGACGACGTCTATTGGAACAGGTTTGGTTGTAACACAACGTGTTTCGTCGGTCCAGTCCGCCGACACGGTTTTGGTCGGCGGTGGCGACAATTTGGTCGGCCGGCCGATCGATCCGGAGCTGATCGAAGCGGTCAAGTCCGTGCCGGCCCGAACCCGGCGCCTGGCCTCCATCTGCACGGGCTCATTCATCCTCGCCCAGGCCGGGCTGCTCAGCGGCAAGCGCGCCACCACCACTGGCGAGATGCCCGGTTAATCGCCCGGGCCTTCCCGGATATCGCCGTCGAGCCGGACGCGCTTTTCGTGCGCGACGGCAATGTCTTCACCGATGTGATCGCGGCCAACCCGGGAGCAAACCATAGCGTGAAAAGCCTTGCTGCCCAGGCATCTCTGAGTACGCGGCAGCTGACCCGGCTGTTTCAGGCCGAACTCGGGACCACCCCGGCCCGCTACGTCGAAATGGTATGCATTGACGCTGCGCGGGCCGCACTCGACGCCGGCCGCAGCGTCGCCGACACCGCACGGCTGGCCGGCTTCGGCAGCCCAGGAACGCTCAGGCGGGTATTCATCGCCCACCTGGGTGTCTCACCCAAGACCTACCGCGACAGGTTCCGCACCGCGGCAAGGTGAGCTGCAGCGAAAATTGCCGCCTGCTCTCGCATTTCGCGCTAACCGCGCGTCACGCTGCGTACCTCGACCTGGCCGCCGGCGTCGCGGGCATCCAGCGCAGGCTGGCTGACTGTCGCCGGCCCGCGAAGAAGCGTGCCATCACGAATGTCGAACTGGGAGCCGTGGCACGGGCAGGTGATGACGTGGCCGTCGAGCTCACCGTCGCTCAGCAAGCACCCGCGGTGCCCACAACGGTCGTGGATTGCATAGATACGGCCGTCGTGCCGGGCCAGCATCACCGGTGTGCCGTCCGCGTCGGCGGACCGCACGTCGCCGTCCGCCAGGTCGGCTCCCGTTCCCACGGCGGTCCAGTCCTGCGGCCCGGTGTCGAACGCGGTTTGGTTGACGCCGACACCACGCACGTAGGCCATGTGCCCGCCCAAGTAGCCACTTCCCCCCAGCACGCCGGCGCCGGCCAGAGCAAGCAGCCGACCCCTCGCGCGCGCACCGCGCCGCCGGGCGATGAGCGATGCAGAGTAGAGCAGCAACGCGGAGACGTTCGCTTGGGCGTGTACCAAACCAACGCGGCGCACGCCTTCGTCGGACAGCTCGGTGTCGGCCCAGTCGCTGAACCCGGTAACCGCGGTGGGCACCGCTGCTGCGATGCCCAACATGATCAGTCGCTGCGCGGCGCGGGCTCCGGCGCGCGGCGCGATGATGTCCAAGACCGAGGCGGACAGAAATGAACCGATCACGAGGTCTGTCAGCGGGGGGTGCACGGGGTGGCCGAGCCAGGTTCCGCTGATCGCGTCTTTGAGCTTTTCGGCCGCGAGCAGTTCGCGCACCCTTTTGGCGAGTGACTGTGCTGGTGTATCGAGGACGTCGGCGCGCTCGAGCGCGTCGATCACCGGCCGACCTGGCGTAGAAACGGGCACGCTTGCAGCTGTACCCGTACCGCGCGCCGTCCACACTCGTTGTCTGCTGGGGTTCAGGGATCAGTCGGAGAAGTCGGTGGACCGGCTCAACTCCGCCCATCGTTCCGCTTCGGCGATTTGGTCGCGCGACTTCCGTATCGCCGCGTCGAGCGCATCGGAGCCAAGCAGCAGTCGCCGCGGCGGATTGTCGGTGGTGACCACCTCGATGATCGCCCGCGCAGCTCGGACAGGGTCGCCCGGTGCGCTGCGGTGAAATCCTGCGCGGCGGCGGTTCATTGCTCCGACTGTGGCGTCGTAGTCCGGCCCGACCGCTGCGATTGCCATGGACGATCCGGCCCGATCGGTGCGCAAGGCGCCGGGTTCGACGATGGTCACCTTGATGCCGAGCGGCGCGACCTCAGCGGCAAGTGCCTCCGAGAAGCCGGCCACCGCGAACTTCGATGCCTGGTACGCCGCGATGCCCGGCGACCCGCCGACGCGTCCGCCGACCGGGGAGATCTGCACAATGTGTCCCGTGCGTTGGCAGTGCAGAAGGGGAAGAGCGGCCCTCGTGACGTTCACGACACCGAAGAAGTTTGCCTCTACCTGGGCCCGGAAATCTTCCTCGGAAGTCTCTTCGACCGGTGCGGAATTCGCATATCCGGGATTGTTGACCACAACATCGACTCGCCCGAAAGTGGTGCGCCCGAATTCAACTGCGCTCCGTGCGGCGGCTGCATCTGTGACATCGAGTCGACACGTGGTTACGCGATCGCCGTACTGGTTGACCAGATCGTCGAGCTGCTCGGGCCGGCGGGCGGTCGCGAAACGTCGGGTCGTAGCGTTCCAGCACGTCGGCGTTCATGGTGCCGAATGTGGTTCGCGGGCGATGCTTCATGCCATCGGTGAAGGCCTGCAGGATGCGTCGTTTGAAGTCGGGTCGCGGGTGCGCGGCGGTGACAGCAGCAAGGTCCTCCGGCGAAAGCTCGTCACGGCCGATACCGACCACATCGGTTTCGACACCGGCTGTCACCAAAGCGATTTCGGGCTCGAGGAATTGCGGCACTCCTGGAGCGGTGTGTAGCGCGATAGCGAGCCACACCTTGCGGGCGTCGGCTTCATCGGCACCCTGTGCAAGCAGGAAGTCGCGTGCCGCATTGGCGCCGTCGACCTCGAAGCGCAGCATCGACGTCCGGTAGCGCGGGGTCAAGCCGAGATCGTGGAACATCGCTGCGGTGTAGAGCAGCTCCAAATCGGGCTCGAGCCCCAGGCGCCGGCCCTGCAGTGCGCCGAAAAGAAAAACGCGGCGGGAATGGTCGAACAACAAGTCGTCCTCGGCTTCGCGGATGAAATCGGTGACTTGACGCACCAGCGGGGTGTCGGGAAGCACGACACCGGCGATGTTGTCGGTTGTTGAGATGCTCACGCGTGGCTCCTTCGTTGACCGGGCTCTGTGTCGCCAGTCTGCGCCGGCCCGAGCCTTGTCCGGCTGCGTCCGATGAGCCATCTTCCCCACAAATGCGACACAATGATTCGCGCAACGATCGCGACGGCGGAGCTGAGGGACGCAGTGAGTATCGACTACGCGCGGGACGCCCATATCGTCACCATCACGATCAACCGTCCCGAGACCCGTAACTCGCTCGACATGGAGCATTTCCGGGACCTGGCCCGCGCCTGGGCGGCTTTTCGTGACGACCCCGACGCATGGGTGGCCGTTATCACCGGCGTCGGCCGCGACTTCTGCACCGGAGCCGACCTGAAGAAGTTCATCCCGGAATTGACCGGTGACCTACCGCAACCCGACGGATGGGATAAAACCGACGCGATCCATGCCGTCTTGCACAGGTTCCCGGTGCACAAGCCAATCGTCGCAGCGGTGAACGGGACGTGCGTCGCGGGCGGCTTGGAGATGTTGGGCGGCACGGACATTCGCGTCGCGGTGCCCGATGCACGGTTCGGCGTGCTAGAACCCAAGCGCGGACTGTTCGCCGGCGGCGGCAGCACGGTGCGGCTGCCGCGGCAGATGCCCTATGCATTCGCGATGGAGCTGCTGCTGACCGCTGACATGGTGGACGCCGACCGTGCGCTGGCGATGGGACTGATCAACAAGGTCGTGGCAAACGATCAATTGATGGACACCGCCTACGACTACGCCGGGCGCATCGCGGCCAATGCGCCGCTCGCCGTGTCTGCGACCAAACAGTCCGCCGTCGAGGGGCTGGCGCTCGACTTGGAATCCGCGTACGACAACGAAACTCGGCACAGTGACCGTGTTTTCGCGAGCGAGGACGCCAAGGAAGGTCCGCGCGCCTTCGCGCAGAAGCGACCACCGCAATGGCGGGCACGCTGAGTTCAGTTGAGGCCGTAAAAGCGCTGAGCGTTCAACCCGCCGATTTTTGCGCGCGCATCCTCACTGATGTCGGTGCGGGTACGAAGGTGTTTGGTGCTTTCCGGCCACTCGCCGTCCCAGTGCGGATAGTCGCTGGCGAACATGATGAAGTCCGCACCGAGCACGTCGATGACCCCCGGCAGGATCGGCTCCTCCGGTTCACATGTCACCCAAATATTGCCGGCCTGCACGTATTCCTGCGGATCGCGCTGCCACCCATGCTCGATCCAGTTCCCCCTTTTCTCGTAATGCTCGTGCAGCCGGTCGATGAAGAACGGAACCCAGCCCACGCCGGCCTCCAAAAACGCCACCCGAAGCCGGGGATGGCGATCGAATACGCCTCCGGAAACCAGCGCGGTCATCGCCGTCATCTGATCGAACGGGAAGCTGATGCAGTGCACCTGGATGTAGTTGGTGAAGCGGTCGACGCCGATCTTCGGCAGATGAATGCCGGGTGCGCCGTGAATGCCCAGCGGCATCTCCAGGTCTTCGGCCGCAGCGTAGAACGGGTCGAGGTCGGGATGGTCGAGGTTGCGGGTTTTGAGCGCGGGCGGCACGAGGGTCGCGACCAAGCCGAGCTCCTTCGCCTCCCGCATGACCTCGATCGCCACTTGCCCGTGTTCAATTGGGGTCACGGCGACGCCGCGCAGGCGGCCATTCGACGGCGCGCAGTAGTCGGCGATCCACTGGTTGTACAGTCGCGCGAACCCGGCGGCGAACTCCGGATCTTCCAGGCTCGGCGCGCACAGGCCCAGGCTGGGATACAGCACCATGGTGTCGATGTGATCGCGATCGGCGTCGGTCAACACACCCTTCGTGGACCGGCAGTGGATGCCAGCGGCCTTGCTGATCCCATGCTCGGGTGGGCAGCCGGCGCCAGGACCACGGTCTTCGGGGTATCTGCGGCCTTCGATCACCAACCGCGGCGTCCCGTCGTCGCTGGGATGCACATATTGCGGCCAGCGCTTGATCGCTTCTACCGCAAGGGAGGGATTTTCGGCGACGTGTCCGTCGGCATCGATGATTCGCATCGTGAGCCCCGTCGAGTTTTCAGACATACGAGTATCTGCCAGTCGAAACACTAACGGGGTGATAAGCAGAAATCACCGAGCACGGTGAAATCGGCTAGCGGCGACCCAAAGGACCCAAGGCAGGATGCCGAACCAGCAGCGACCCGGGTCAGGGAACCCGTGAGTTCCCGCGTCCTGGCATTACTGGCGGTTTTGGCCGTGCTGGCCGCGGGCTGCACGGGCGGACCGGGATCGATCGGTGCACCGGCACTGTCGAGCACCGCAGGAAAGAACACGCCGGCGCTTGCGCCGCCGGCAACACCCCATCAACGACCGGCCCAAGCCGACCGGCGCAACGTATACGCCGGCGCGACGCCCGGTACCTTCGCGCCCGGCGTCGCTTCCGATCGCCCGCTGGTGTATGTCCCGCACAACCGCTCCGGCGACGTATGGGAGATCGACCCGGCAACCTACGAAGTAGTGGGCAAATACCCGGTGGGCCGGGAGATCCAGCACGTGGTGCCCGCCCACGACATGCGCACCGTGTATGCCACCGACGACGTCGGGAACCAGATGTTGGCGCTCGACCCGCACACCGGGCAGGCCGGTCGCACCATCCCGATCATCGACCCTTACAACCTGTACTTCACCCCCGACGGCCGCTTCGCGATCTCGGTGGCCGAGCGGCTGCGCTCGCTGGTCTGGTACGACCCGACAACCTGGCAGCTGCTCGACAAGACACCCATCCCCGACTGCGCGGGCATCAACCACGCCGACTTCTCCGTCGACGGACACACCGCGGTGTTCAGCTGCGAATTTGCGGGGCGGGTTGCGGTGGTCGACGTCACTGCGCACAGGATGGTGCGCACGGTGGACATGCCGACCCGCCACACCCACATGGGACCGCAGGACATCCGGCTGGCGCCCGACGCCTCGGTCTACTACATCGCCGACTGCGACGCCGGTGGCGTGTGGGTACTCGACGGCGCTGCCACTCACGTCCTGCGGTTCATACCGACCGGCAAGGGTGCCCACGGGCTGTTTTTCTCCCGCGACGCCACCCGGCTTTTCGTGACCAACCGGTCCGACGGATCGATCTCGGTGCTCGACGCCTACACCGGTGACCCGATCGCGTTGTGGCGCCTGCCCGGCGGCGGCAGCCCCGATATGGGCAACCTCACCGCCGACGGCACCCAGTTCTGGGTGTCCGGGCGCTACAACAACGTCGTCTACGTCGTGTCCACGACTGATGGAACACTGCTGCACACGATCAAGGTCGGCAACGAGCCACACGGGTTGACGGTTTGGCCGCAGCCGGGCCACTATTCGCTCGGGCACACCGGAATTACTCGCTGACAGCCATCCCTGCTGCCACCGACCACAGCAAAGTCGGCTCGAACGGCGCCTCCTGCATGAAAGGCTCTGGTCATGGTTGTCGCAATCGCACGCCCGAAGCTGGAAGGCAATATCGCCGTCGGCGATGACCGTCAACTCGGATTCGCCGAGTTCGGCGACCCGCAGGGACGCGCCGTCTTCTGGCTGCACGGCACGCCGGGCGCGCGCCGTCAGATTCCGACCGAGGCGCGGGTCTACGCCGAGGACAACGGCATCCGGCTGATCGGCGTCGACCGACCCGGAATCGGCTCGTCGACGCCCTACCAGTACGACACCGTCGTCGCCTTCGCCGACGACCTGCGAACGATGGCCGATACGCTCGGGATCGACAAGATGGCGGTTGTCGGGCTGTCCGGCGGTGGACCTTACGCGCTCGGCTGCGGGGCGGCGATGCCGGAGCGTGTCGTCGCCGTCGGTGTGCTCGGTGGTGTCGCGCCGACACGGGGGGTCGACGCGGTCCGCGGCGGAGTGATGACGCTGGGGACGCTGGTCGCACCGCTGCTCGAACGGGTGGGGCTGCCAATCCGGTTGGCCGCCATCGCTTTCATCTATTTGATCCGGCCGGTCGCCGAGCCCGCGCTGTATCTGTATGCGCGGATCTCGCCCGAAGCCGATCGACGCCTACTGGTCCGCCCCGAGTTCAAAGCGATGTTCCTCGACGATCTGCTCAACGGCAGCCGCAAGCAGCTTGCCGCGCCATTCGCCGACGTCGTGGTGTTCGCCCATGATTGGGGATTCCGGCTCGAGCAGGTCAAGGTGCCGGTGCGGTGGTGGCACGGCGACCGCGACCACATCGTCCCGTTCGCGCATGGTCAACACGTCGTCAGCAGCCTGCCCGACGCCGAGTTGTACCACCTGCCCGGCGAAAGCCATCTCGCCGGTTTGGGCCGCGCCGAGGAAATCCTGCGCACGATGATGGAGGTCTGGGACCGTGCCGAACGAAAGTGATTCACGGCGCTCGATCCTGAGTACACGTCGGCTTGCCACCATCGCAGCCGCTGTGCCGATCGCCTTCGCCGTCGGCGGCGGTCTGGCCCAAGCCCAGGCACCCTCGCCGGGCGACCCCTGCCCCACCCTGCACGCGACCACCCAAGACGACAACGGGCGAACCATGTGGTGCAATCCGACGATGACCGGTAACCACAGCTTGGTGTGGCAGTACGGCGGGGCAGCCTAGACCTTGACAGCCTCGTCTCACGTCGGCCGAAGCCAAAGGCTTACCGCCGATCAGCGAAATTCGTTCATCGCCGCCCTGCTGGGCTGGACCATGGACGCTTTCGACTACTTCGTCGTCGTGCTGGTATACGCCGACATCGCCAAGACCTTTCACCACAGCAAGACCGAAGTCGCGTTCATCACCACCGCCACACTGATGATGCGCCCGGTGGGCGCCTTGCTGTTCGGGCTGTGGGCAGATCGGGTGGGCCGGCGAGTGCCGCTGATGGTGGACGTGACGTTGTACTCGGTGATCGGGTTCCTGTGCGCGTTCGCCCCGAATTTCACTGTCCTGGTGATCCTGCGGCTGCTCTACGGCATCGGGATGGGCGGTGAATGGGGGCTGGGCGCCGCGCTGGCGATGGAGAAGATTCCCGCCGAGCGTCGCGGCTTCTTCTCTGGTGTGCTGCAGGAGGGCTACCTCTACGGTTACCTGCTGGCGACTCTGGCGTCGCTGCTGGTGATGAATGTGCTGGGCCTCTCGTGGCGCTGGCTGTTCGGCCTGAGCATCATCCCCGCATTGATCAGCCTCGTCATCCGCTACCGGGTGACCGAATCCGAGGTGTGGGAGACCGCGCAGGATCGAATGAGACTGAGCCAAACGAAGGTTCGCGACGTGCTGCGGGACGTCAAGATGGTTCGGCTGTTCATCTATTTGGTGCTGCTGATGACCGCGTTCAATTGGATGAGCCACGGCACCCAAGACGTCTACCCGACCTTCCTGTCGGCCACGTCCAACGGCGGAGCCGGGCTGGGCAGCGCGACGACCAAGTGGATCGTCGTGATCTACAGCGTCGGCGGCATTCTCGGCGGGATGGCCTTCGGTACGCTCTCCCAGCGGCTCGGCCGCTGCCGCACCATCGTCTGGTGCGCGCTTCTTGGGCTGCCTATCGTGCCGCTGTTCGCCTACTCGCGCACCGCCGCGCTGTTGTGCCTGGGCTCGTTTTTGATGCAAGTCGTCGTACAAGGGGCATGGGGCGTCATTCCCGCGCACCTGACCGAGATGTCGCCGGACGCCATCCGGGGCCTCTATCCCGGTGTGACGTACCAGCTGGGCAATCTGCTGGCCGCGTTCAATCTGCCTATCCAGGAACGCCTGGCCAGCTCCCACGGCTACCCGTTCGCGCTGGCCGTGACGATTGTGCCGGTGCTGAGCGCGGTCGCATTGTTGTCGCTCATCGGCCGGGACGCCACCGGTATCCGTTTCGGGGGTACGCAAACAGCTTGCCCCACAGAGGTTTTCAGATAGCAGTAACGAGCGCTCGGCGCAGCAGATGCAACGCGACCGTAGTCGAGCGCTCGCGGATATCGGCCCGGTTGCCGGGCAGCCGGAGCGTGCGGGTAATTGTCGGGCCGTCGGCCAGCTTCACGCTGAAGCACACCGTCCCGACCGGCTTTTCGTCGGTGCCGCCGCCGGGCCCGGCGATTCCGGTGGTCGCGATCGCGGTGTCAGCGTCGAACTTTCGCAGTGCGCCTTCGGCCATCGCCTCGGCTACCGGCTCGGACACCGCCCCGTGGGCCTCGATCAGGCTCGAATCCACGCCCAGTAGTGCGACTTTCGCCTCATTGGCATAGGCGACAACTCCGCCGGCGACGTACGACGACGAACCGGAACGATCGGTCAATCGCGCCGCCACCAGCCCGGCGGTACACGACTCGGCCGTCGCGATCCGACGCCCGGCCAACAACTGCGCCAGCTGCTCGTCGACAGTCGCGCCGTCCTCGGAGTAGATGTGATGGCCGTGGCGTTCCCGCAGCAACTCGACGAGCTGCTTGTATACGTCTGCTGCATCCGGCTCGTAGCGGGTGACCATTTCGATCTCGCCGCGCCGCAAGCAGGTGGTGATCTCCAGCGACTCGAAACCCGGAACGTCCTTCTCGGCTTCGCGCAGTGTCTCGGCCAACCCCGACTCGGGAAGGCCGAACATCCGCACGGTCTCCTGCCGATACGTCGTCCGGCCGGCGATCGCCTGCTGGACGGCGGGCAGCTGCACCGCGGTCCGCCACATCGGTTGCAGCTCGCGCGGTGGTCCGGGGAGCACGAGCACGGTCGGTGTCCCGGGCACGACGACGCCGGGCGCGGTTCCCACCGGGTCGATCACCTGCGCTCCGGCCGGGACCAGGGCCTGTTTGCGGTTGGCTGCGCGCACCGCGTCGAAGTCGAGGTCGGTGAACGCCGAACTGAGGGATTTGAGGATGGCGGCGATCCGGGCTTCGAGTTCGACGTCGAGCACCAGTTCCCGTCCGCAGAAGCGCGCCACGGTCTCGACGGTCATATCGTCGGCCGTCGGCCCCAACCCGCCGCTGGTGACGATCAGATCCACACCCTGGTCGGCCATGAAGCTCAGCTGCGCCTTGATGTCGCTGCGCCGGTCACCGCAGATCGTGATGTGCGCCAGTTCAACGCCCAACTCCAGAAGCCGATCGGCGATCCAGGGGCCGTTGCGGTCTGGCACCCGACCGGTCAGGACCTCGGTTCCGGTGACCACGATGCCTGCGCGTGCGCTCACCGGTATGACATTACGCAGCCGCTGTGTTGATTAGCCTGTGGCAGTGGCGCAGCTCCCCCGGACCCGCTACGCGAAGTGCGGTGAGATGGACATCGCCTACCAGGTCTTCGGCGATGGGCCGAATGATCTGCTCGTGCTGCCCGGGCCGTCGATACCGATCGACACGATCGACGCAGAGCCGTCGATGTACCGCTTTCATCGGCGGCTGGCGGCGTTCAACCGGGTGATCCGGTTCGACCTGCGCGGCATGGGCCTGTCGTCGCGCGTTCCGTCGCTGGACATGATGGGACCGCGGTTCTGGGCCGAGGATGCGATCGCGGTTATGGACGCGGTCGGCTGCACGCAGGCTGCGGTGTTCGCGCCGAGTTTCAACGCGATGATCGGACTAGTGCTGGCCGCTGACTATCCCGAGCGGGTGCGCAGCTTGGTGATCGTCAACGGTGCCGCACGGGTGCTGCGGGCGCCCAACTATCCGATCGGCGCCGATCCGGACAACGCCGCTCAGTTTGGCACGGTCGGACTAGAACCGGACGCGGTCGACCAAGGATTTGACGTTTTGGGGATCGTGGCGCCTAGCGTCGCCCGGGACGACGCATTCCGCGCGTGGTGGGATATGGCCGGCAACCGTGCCGCGTCGCCAAGCATGGCCCGTGCTGCCACCGAGATCGTTGCGCAGGCCGACGTCCGCGACACACTTGTACGCATCTCGGCACCGACGCTGATCCTGCACCGCGCCGACGTCGAGTTCATCCCCGCCGGCCACGGTCGATACCTCGCCGAGCAGATCGCCGGATCAAAATATGTGGAACTCCCCGGCGCTGATTCCCTGTACTGGGTGGGCGAGACGGCGCCGATGCTCGAGGAAATCGAGGAGTTCATCACCGGCGTGCGAGGCGGCTTCGATGCCGAGCGGATGCTGACCACGATCGTGTTCACCGACATTGTCGCGTCGACAGAGCGCGCCGCTGCACTCGGCGACGACCGGTGGCGAGACCTGCTCGACAACCACGACACCATCATCCGCCACCAGCTCGGCCGGTTCGGTGGTCGCGAAGTAAACACTGCCGGTGATGGATTCGTGGCGACCTTTACCAGCCCGAGTGCCGCCATCGAGTGCGCAGACGCGATCGTCGACGCCGTGCGTGTGCTCGGAATCGAAGTGCGGATTGGGATCCACGCCGGTGAAGTCGAAGCGCGCGGCGCCGACGTCGCCGGCTTGGCCGTGCACATCTGTGCCCGTGTCGCGGCGCTCGCCGGACCCAGCGAGGTGCTGGTGTCGGCCACGGTGCGCGACATCGTCACGGGGTCTCGGCGCAGGTTCAGCGATCGCGGTGAGCACGAACTCAAAGGTGTGCCGGGCCGCTGGCAACTGTGCGCGCTGGCGCGCGACGAGGCGACGGTCGGGCGGTAGTCCGGTGCGTCCGGTAGTTGGGCGAGACCGGCTTGTCCACAGTTGGATCCTGGTCCACAGCTTGGGGTCTTCGGCGGTCCACTTGTCTCCGCCGTCTAGTAGAATCGTACGTATGTTCGATGACTCGCTACCCGATCCGGAGGCGGTGAAGGGTGCCGATGACGCGACGCTGGTAACGGCAATCGCGGGCTGGGCGCGGGTGGAGGCGGCCGCGTCGGCCCGCCGACTGGCCGCCATTGCAGAGCTGGTCGACCGCCGGGTCGAGGGCGGGTCAGCTGAGCGCGGGCGGTGGTCATGCGACAACTGGGACGCAATAGCCGCCGAGGTCGGTGCCGCAGAAGGCATCAGCCACGGCATGGCATCCGGGCAGATGTATCTGGCCGTGGCGTTGCGTGACCGGCTGCCACGGGTGGGCGCATTGTTTATGGACGGCGTCATTAATGCCCGGTTGGCGTCGACGATGGTGTGGCACACCGACCTCATCAAAGACTCCAAGACGCTGCAGCTGGTCGATAAGACCCTGGCCGAGGATGCCGCGCGATTTGGGCCGCTGTCGGTGAACAAGACCGCGCAGGCCATCGAGGCGATTGTGGACCAGTACGATCCCGGTGCGCTGCGGCGTACACGCGCTACCGCGCGTAGCCGTGACGTGGTCATCGACTCGGCGAATCAGCAGGGCGGCACCACAGCTATGTGGGGTCGGCTGTATGCCACCGATGCCGCGGTACTGGATCGGCGGTTGATGCAGATGGCCCATGCCGTGTGCGACGACGACCGTCGCACTATCGCGCAGCGGCGCGCCGACGCGTTGGGTGCACTTGCCGCAGGGGCCGACCATCTTGCGTGTGGCTGTGGCAACGCGCACTGCCCTGCCGCGCATCAAAAGAACGAACGGGCATCTGGTGTAGCAATCCACGTCGTCGCCGACCAATCGGCGGTGAGCGCCGAGCCGGACCAGCACCTGTCGGGTGAGCGAGCGTCGCGGCCGATCATGCCCGACGAACCCTTGGTGCGGCCGCCCGATCCCGAACCCGACGTGCCTACTGTCAATGCGCCGGCGGCGGTGCTGACCAGTGGCGGGGTAATCCCGCCTGCGCTGCTGGCTGAGTTGATCCGCAACGGCGCCAAGCTGCAACCAGTGCACCATCCCGGCGAATTGTCGAAACCCGAAGCTGGATACCGCCCCTCGGCCGCGCTGGAGCGGTTCGTCCGCTGCCGCGACATGACCTGTCGGTTCCCCAATTGCGATCGGCCCGCTGAGTTTTGCGATGTGGACCATACAGTGCCGTATCATGCCGGTGGCTCGACCCACCCATCGAATCTCAAGTGTCTGTGTCGAAAACACCACTTGCTCAAGACATTCTGGACAGCTTGGCGTGATAGACAGTTGCCCGACGGAACTGTGGTGTGGACGTCGCCGACCGGCCAGACCTACACCACTCATCCAGGCAGTCGCTTGTTGTTTCCGACGCTTTGTCTGCCTACCGGCGAATTACCCGCTGCTCCAACGGTGCAACTTCTTGCCCATCGCGGTCTGATGATGCCCGTGCGCCGCCGAACCCGAGAACAAGACCGCGCGCGGCGCATCGATGCTGAACGTGCTCTCAACGACGCCCACATCGCCGAACGCAACCAACCGCCGCCCTTCTAGCGGCAAGATGTGGCAATGATCGAGTTAGAAGTACTGCAAGCTGACGTGACCAAGCTCGACGTCGACGCGATCACCAATGCGGCCAACACCCAGCTCAAGCACGGCGGTGGAGTCGCTGCCGCCATCGCCCGCGCCGGGGGTCCAGCGGTGCAGCGCGAATCCAACGAGAAAGCGCCGATCGGGCTGGGCGAGGCGGTGGAGACCACCGCCGGCGATATGCCGGCGCGCTACGTCATTCATGCCGCCACCATGGAGCTCGGCGGGCCGACGTCAGCGGAGATCATCGCGCGTGCCACTCGCTCGACTCTGACCAAGGCGGACGAACTTGGCTGCCGTTCCCTCGCCCTGGTGGCCTTCGGCACCGGCGTCGGCAGTTTTCCGATCGAGGACGCGGCGCGGCTGATGGTCGACGAGGTGCGACAGCACAAGCCCCGTTCACTGGAGCGGGTGGTGTTCGCCGTCCGCGGTGACGACGCCGAGCGGGCGTTCCGCGCCGCCGCAGAGGCGTGACCCGAGCCCTACCGCTGGGAGAGGTGACGTTCCACCGACTCGACCTTGCGAATCATCATGTCGGTGGCCCCGGGCCGAACATCTGCCTTGATCACCGCACTGACCCTGGGCGCGCGTGCGGCCACGGCTTGCACGGCGCGTTCCACTACGGCCATCACCTCGCCCCACGTGTCGCCCTCGACCTCGGTGAACATCGCGTCGGTCTTGTTCGGTAACCCCGACTCTCGAACCACCCGCACCGCTTCGGCGACGATCTCCCCCACGGCCTCGCCGACGCCCATGGGAGTGACGGAGAATGCGACCAGCACCGACATCTGCCTCACCTTCCGGGGCGCATGCACTACGGCGAGCGTACCCAGCCGCTGGCCGGCGGCGGTCGCGATGGCAGCATCGCGGCCATGCGGGTTCTCGTGCAGCGGGTGTCATCGGCAAAGGTGTCGGTCGACGGCCGGGAGGTCGGGGCGATCCGGCCCGCGAAACAGGGGCTACTGGCATTCGTGGGCGTCACGCACAGCGACGACATCGACACCACTCAGCGGCTCGCCGAAAAGCTTTGGCGCTTGCGCATTCTCGATGAGGAGCAGTCTGCGGCCGACGTCGATGCGCCGATATTGGTGATCAGCCAGTTCACCCTTTATGCCGATACCGCAAAGGGCCGGCGACCATCGTGGAACGCCGCTGCGCCGCGCCCGGTCGCCGAGCCCCTGGTGACGGCGTTCGCCGCTGCACTGGAGCGGCTGGGCGCCCACGTGCAGACAGGGGTGTTCGGCGCGCATATGCAAGTCGAACTGGTCAACGACGGCCCGGTGACCGTGCTGCTGGAGCTCTGACTAACCAAATTGCTTATCGCCGAAGACTAGACAATCGGGTAGCGGCAACGGGTAGCCTTTGCGCGTGGGACCTGGAGCCCAAGCGCAGTGGCCATTCTCGTTGTTTCGTTACCGCGCGGGGTCCCCGGTGACCGGCAAACGCCGAACTGCCATGACGGCCGACAGCACCGTCGGCCCGCAACCGCGCGGGAGCCGCTGACGTGACGACTACTACCACTGTGGACCGCGGCGCCTTCACGCATCCGGCCCTCTTCTACCACTCCAGCCAGGAATACCTGGACTGCCTGGCGCCCTTCATCACCGACGGGTTGCAAGCCGGCCAACCCGTGCTGGTCGCGGTCCCCGGACCCAATCTGGCGCTACTACGCGATGCCGTTGGCGACACCGCTGCCGACGTCACGATGATCGACATGACGACGGCGGGGCGCAACCCCGGATGGATCTTGGGCGGGATACTCAGCCACTTCGCCGAAGAGCACGCACCCCACCGGGTGCGCATGATCGGCGAACAGATCTGGCCCACCCGCTCAAAAGCGGAGTACCCGGCATGCGTCCAGCACGAGGCACTGGTCAACACCGCCTTCGCCGGTCAGGAGATGACCGTCCTGTGCCCCTACGACGCAACGCACCTCGATGCACAGACGCTTGCCGACGCGCGCACCACCCACCCGATGCTCTGGCACACCGGACAGCCCGAGGAAGACAGCCCCGCCTTCGCGCCCGAAGCCGCGTGGCTGCAGTACAACGAACCGCTGCCCAGCAGCCCAACGGCGGTCACCTACACCGTGTCGGTGCTGGCTGACCTCGCCGGCGCTCGAGCGTTTGCGGCCACCTACGCCCAGTGGTTCGGCCTTTCCCCGAACCGCGCTGCCGATCTGCTGTTGATCGCCAACGAATTGGCCGCCAGTTGCCTGCACCATGCCGACGGAGCATGCCAGCTGGAGTTTTGGCGCCACGAAGGTCATCTGGTATGCCAAGCACGTGACGGCGGCTACCTCGACGATCCGCTCACCGGGCGGCGATCATATGAAAGCGACAGCGCGTGCGGACGAGGTCTCGGCGTGGTGAACGCCGTGGCCGACTTGCTGCGCAGCCATACCATGCCCGGCGGAACGACGATCCGCGCTTATCTTCGAGTGGAGGACATCGGCTGATGCGTCAGCATGGTGCGGTGCGGTCGGCGGCCGGCATGGCTCCGTTCGGCCACCTCGGCTGGGGCTACCGTGATAGGGCGGAGTTCCTTTGCCGTGCTTCGGAATACATCACCGTCGGACTGCGACACAAGCAGCGCATCGCCTATGCCGCGGAAGGCACCCGCGAGACGCTCTACTCGGAGTTGGCGACGATGCCGGCGATTCGCGAGCATCTCGATTCCGGCCTCATCGAGGTACTGCCGTCAGACGAGTACTACCCCTATCATCCGGGCACCGATGTCATCGACGCCGATCGGGCGGTGGACAAGTATCTCGCGGCGGCAGAAGATGCAATCAGCAACGGCTACACCGGTTTCCGCGCAGTCTCCGATGTCACACCGGTAGCGCGTACTACCGACCAGCGTGACGCATTGGCAACCCTGGAGTATCTCGTCGATCAGCAGATGGCGGTACTGCCGTTCTCCGCACTCTGTGGATACGACACGACACGAGTCGGTCGGGCCGCGTCCGAACTCATCTGCTTGCACCCATTCGTGGGCCGCGGATCGGTCACGTTCCGGATCTACGCCCAACCCGTGGATGGCATTGACTTCGCTTTGTTCGGCGAAGTCGACGACGCCAGCAACGAGCTGTTCGCCACCACCCTGCAGCGCACCCTGCCGCTGGTGGCCGCCCGCACCGTCAACATCGACGCTCAAGGGCTGGAATTCATTGGCCACGAACAGATGCTCTTGCTGGACGAATGCGCCCGCCAGCACAACCGTAAGGTCCGGCTGTGCACCGATCAGCCCATCGTCACCCGGCTCGCTGGTTTGCTGCACCTCACCAATGTCGAGGTGCATCCGGCGCCCGTGTACCCCTCAGGGGAGGCAGCGGCAGGGCTGCTCCACCGAACACGACATGGTGAGCGGCCAGCCAGCCAAGCCGCCGTCAACCGGGTCAAGCGAATGCTGAAGCGCCACTTCGGGATCGGCAACCAGCAGGTGTTCGTTCTGCTGGCGCGATTGGCGCGGGACACCAACACCACAGTGTGGGAACTCGCGGAGCAGATCAACGCGGAGCTGGCCGGCGAAGACGCCACCGACCTTCCCCGGGCCACTCTCGACGCGCTGGAAGCAGTCCACCACCAGGTGTGGCCGCCCAACCCGGGCTGACCCGGCGGATGTTGCGCGACATCCGGGAACTCGCCGGTGACCCCGAGGCATACGCCGCTGAACTTCGCCGCCGCTGGGGTGGGCTGTTGAGCTACCGCTACATCGGCCGCAGCTACGCGTCGATGGACCTCGGGCCGGTCGACGACACGGTCACGCTGCGCCGCGATATGCGCAATGCCACCGGCGGACTGCTGCTGGCCGTGCTCGGGATCGCTTCCCCAGAAGGCGGCGGCATGTCCGACCTGGAAGCGGTACCCAATCCCGTCATTCACTCCTGCCAAATCCTCGACCTAGGCCGCGACGTGCGTCGCATCGAGATCGTGTCCGAGGTGCTCAAACGCGGCCGCCAGATGGGGTTTAGCCGCTCGCGGATCGTCGACGCCGACCGCCCAGCCCGGGTGCTGGCACTCACCGAAGGTCAGGGCATCAGCATCGGCACGCCGCCCGAGGGACTTCAGCGGATGCCTGTCGAACCCATCGAGGTCGTCGACTCGCCTGATTTGCCGCCGCTGTGGCAGGTCTTCGGCGGACACCGTCGCTCCGACGGCCACTGGACATTGCCTGAACTCGCCGCGGATGTCGCGTCACCCGACGCCGCACTGCATCTGGGACCCCAGTTCGTGCTGCTGGAGACAGCAGCCCTGGAGCGGGCCGCTGCCGTAGCGGGCACCGATCGGCTGCAAGGCGTTTCGTCTCATGTGATGTTCGTTGCGCGTGGCAAATTAGGGCCCTTCCGGATCGAGGCCGAGCCGATCGGCGGTGCAGACGGCGTGCTGGCCGTGCGCACACTCATGCACGACGAAGGAGCCGACGACCGTGTCATCACGGTCGGGTCATACCTGTTTCGGACGGTAAAGAGATGACAGCGCCCGAGGACAAAAAGTGGGTGCGTTCCGACAACGACGAGTGGGACATCCTCAGCAGCGTGGGCTACACCGCGTTACTGGTGGCCGGCTGGCGCGCTGTGCATGCATTGAGCGCAGAGCCACTGGCACGAGATGACTATCCGCAGCATTTCATCGCAGCTTCGGCCGATCCGTACCTGACCGATCTGCTGGCCAATCCGCCGACTTCCAATGATGCGACAGCCTTCCCACGGTTGTATGGCGTGCAGACCCGGTTTTTCGACGAGTTCTTCCTGTCCGCCGCGGCCGAGGGCATACGGCAGGCAGTGATCATTGCTGCCGGGTTGGACGCTCGTGCCTACCGGCTCGAATGGGCACCCGGAACAACGGTTTTCGAGGTCGACCAATCGAAAGTCCTTGAGTTCAAAGAACGTGTGCTCGCCCAGCGCGGCGCGATGCCGACCGCACGTCGGATAAGCGTCGCGGCCGACCTGCGCGACGACTGGACAGTTCCGTTGCAGGCTGCAGGATTAGAACCGCGGCAACCCACTGCATGGTCAGTGGAGGGGGTACTGCCGTACCTGACGGGCGCAGCCCAAGATGCGCTCTTCGAGCGCATCCATCAGCTGTCTGCGCCGGGTAGCCGAGTTGCGGTCGGTGCCCTTGGTTCGCGTCTCGACCAAGCACAACTTTCCGCTTTGGAAGCGACTCACCCCGGCGTCAACATGTCCGGCGACGCCGACTTTTCCGCATTGACCTACCACGACGACAAGACCAACCCGGCGGACTGGCTGGGCGACCACGGCTGGGCTGTCGATCCCGTCCGCACCAACCCTGAGCTGCAGACGGCTTACGGTCGCACACCAGCGGAAGTCGACCTTCGCATCGACAGCATCATGCATTCCCAATACATCACGGCGACACGGTAAAACGATGATGCCGAGACGCCTGGACGATGCCATCGCCGAGATCGAGAAAAGTCCAGCCGGACCCGGCATCGGCGCGTTCTTCGACCTGGACGGGACGCTGGTCGCCGGGTTCACCGCGGCGGCTCATGCCGGTCACCGAATTCGTCGGCGCCAGGCCAGGATCGGGGAGGTCTTGGGAGTCGTCGAGGCCATGATGCGGTATCGGTTCGGCCGCGTGGAATTCGAGCAGCTCGTCGTTCGAGGAGCGGGCTATCTGCGTGGCGAATCGCTCGAAGCGCTTGACGAGCTCGGTGAGCGGCTGTTCGTGAGCCGCATCGCGTCACGCCTCTATCCGGGCATGCATGACATCGTGCGCGCACACCAGCAGCGAGGCCATACCGTGGTGCTGAGTTCGTCGGCGCTGACCATCCACGCTGAACCCGTGGCCCGCTTCCTCGGGATAACGCACGTGCTATGCAACCACTTCGAAGTCGACGACCAGGGATTGTTGACCGGCGGAATCGTCAGGCCCATCGTCTGGGGCGCCAACAAGGCGGCCGCAGTAGAGCGGTTCTGCGGCGCCAATAACGTTGCGCTGCAAGATAGTTACTTCTACGCCGACGGCGACGAAGACCTAGCGCTGATGTCACGTGTCGGTTATCCACGGCCGGTGAACGCCAGGTCGCGGCTTGCTGCCGCTGCCGTCGAGCAGGGCTGGCCGGTGCTTCGGGTCGCCGTGCCACGGCGTCGCGCCCGGGTGGAGCAAGCGCGGCGGGCATAGCGGAGAGCGACAATGCAGTTCTGGTCTGGCGCAGCGTTTATCAGGGCGACGGAGGCTATTGGCGTTGCCCAGATATTCGACGAATGCGGTTATGACGGCGTCGTGTGCGCCGACCATCTGATCTACCCTCGGCAGCTCTCGTCGCCGTACCCGTCACCGACCGGCCGCCCAATGTGGTCACCGGATTCCGCGTGGCCTGACTCGTGGGTTCTGATCGGAGCCATGGCAGCGGTGACGACGCGGTTGCGGTTCTCCAACGCCGTCTACGTCGCACCTGCCCGCCCCCTGCTGGAGGTGGCCAAGCAGGTGGCTACCGCATCCGTCATCTCGGAGGGCCGGGTCTCACTGGGCGTCGGGGCAGGTTGGATGCGTGAGGAATTCGACCTGATGGGCCAAGGGTTCGACAACCGAGGCAAGCGGTTGGACGAGATGATCCCGGCATTGCGCGCGTTGTGGCAGGGCGGCTGGGTGTCGTGGAGTGGGCGCTACTACGAGGTACCCGAGCTGATGCTCGAACCCCATCCGACACACCCGGTGCCGATTTTGTGCGGCGGCGAATCCGATGCCGCGCTGCGCCGTGCTGCAGGCCTGTGCGACGGGTGGGTCGGCACGGCGTACGCCTGGGATGAGGCTGTTCATTATGTGCAAAAGCTAAAAGCTTTCCGGCGCAGCTATGGACGACACAACGAGCCGTTCGAGACCATGCTGGCCCTGCGCGAGACACCGTCGCCGGATCTGTACAAGCGGGCCGAGGACCTCGGGATCACGGCGGTGATGTGTTCGCCCTGGGCTGGGCTGGACGGCCTGCTAGCCGGCGCCTCGTCGACGCACTCTGCTGAGCGGTTCCGGCCGGCGGTCGAGCGCTTCGCCGAAACCGTCATCGAGAAATGCCGCTAACCCCGCACGGCTTACATCTTGTGCGGAACGTCGCTGACCAGGCCGCCGTCCATGACGAACTCCGAACCGGTGGCATACGCCGATTCGTCGCTGGCCAGAAAGACCACGAACGTCGACACCTCGATGGACTCGGCCGGTCGCCCAAGCGGAATGGTGACGAGGTCGTCGGGAATGTGCTTGGTCATCGGAGTGCGGATAAAGCCCGGATGAATCGAGTTGACCCGGATGTTGTGCGACGCCAACTCCAATGCGGCCGACTTGGACAAGCCGCGAACCGCCCACTTGGAGGCCACATATGGGTGCACCATCGGTGCGCCGCGCAGGCCCTCGATCGACGAGACGTTGATGATCGAACCGCCCCCCGCGTCGATCATCGGATCGACCGCCGCCCGCATCCCGAGAAAGGTGCCGGTCAAGTTGACGTCAATAACCTTCTGCCACTTGGCGAGATCGAACTTCTTGAGCTGTCCGAGCGCCACGATGCCGGCGTTGTTGACCAGCACGTTGAGTTTGCCGAACTCCTGCACGGCCTCGGAAACCGCCGCCTCCCACTGATCGGGCTGCGTGACATCCAGGTGCACATACCGCGCCGCCTCCCCCAGCTCGTCGGCCAGCGCCTTTCCTTCCTCGTCGAGGATGTCGCCGATCACGACCTTGGCGCCCTCGGCTACCAGCAGCCGGGCATGCGAAGCACCCATACCGCGCGCACCGCCGCTGATCAGTGCAACTTTTCCGTCCACGCGTCCCATGAGCGGTCAGGCTACCGTAAGCGTTCCGCGGTACTAGAACGTGTTCCACCGGGGGCGTAGACGCCGTTTCCGGTCACCAGCGGCAGGTCCAGTGTGGTCCGGATTCCGGGCGGCGCGGTGACCACCGCGGGGATGGCGTTGACGATGCGCCCGGCCGCGGCGACGATCGCGGCGTGGTTGTGGTCGCCCTTGCGGCTGGACGGGCAGATGTCGACGGTGTAGGAGGGCTCACCGGTGATCTGGACGCGGTACGACCCGCCCGGCTGCGCAGGCTGCGGCCAGTCCGGCCGCAGGTCTTCGCGCAAGCGCGTGACGTGCTCGATGACGATCGCGGGGTGGCCGTCGACCATGCCGCAGATCTGGAAGCGCATCGCGGCCACAGTGCCTTTCTCGACGTGTCCCGCTGCGATGTCGAAGGCTTCCGGCGCCGGTTCGCGTTCGTAGCTTTCGGTGATGTCGTCGATCTCGATGCCCAGTCCCGCGGCCAGCTGCCGGATGGATGTGCCCCAAGCGATGCTGAGCACGCCAGGCTGCAGCAGGATCGGGATGTCGTCCAACGGCTTGCCGAATCCCATCACATCGAACATCACGATCGCGCCGTCGTAGGTGGCGTAGTCGGCGATCTCCATGCAGCGCACCTGCTCGATGCTCTGGCACGTTCCGGCCAGCGCGAACGGGATCAGGTCGTTGGCGAACCCGGGATCGACGCCGGTGATAAAGATGCTCGAATTGCCTTGTTGGGCAGCATCTTCCACCCGTGCGATGTACTTGTCGGGCATGAGTTGCCACGGGTACTGCAGCAGCCCGGGCGCGGAGCCGACCACGTTGATGCCGGCGGCCAGGAGGCGCTGGCAATCCTTGAACGCCTCCGGCGTGCGGTTGTCCCCCATCGCGCAGTAGACCGCACAGTCGGGCCAGCTGGCCAGCAGCGTCTCCCAATCGTTGGTGGCGGTGACTCCGCTCCAGGCATCCACCCCGGCGAGCTCCGCGGCGTCCCTTCCCACCTTCGGTTCCGATGACACCCACACTGCGGTTAGCTCGAAACGCGGGTCGGTGATGAGTTGGGTCAGCGCCAGCCGGCCGACATTCCCGGTACCGATGTGAGCGACGCGGATTGCCATAGCTAGGCAGCGTAGCGCGGCGCGGCGTGGGGCAGGCTGGCCATGGCCGTCAGGCGCGTACTAAACTAGAACACGTTTCAATTCGGCCGAATCGCCCCAGTAAGGAGCAAGGCATGCATACCCCAATCTGCGACGAGCTCGGCATCGAGTTCCCGATCTTCGCCTTTACCCACTGTCGCGACGTCGTCGTGGCGGTGAGCAAAGCCGGCGGCTTTGGTGTCCTGGGTGCGGTCGGTTTCACGCCCGAACAGCTGAAGATCGAGCTGAACTGGATCGACGAGCACATCGGCGACCACCCCTACGGCGTCGACATCGTCATCCCCAATAAATACGAGGGCATGGACGCGCACCTGTCGGCCGAGGAACTCGCCGACAAACTGCGGGCCATGGTTCCCAAGGAGCATCTGGAATTCGCTCGCAAGATCCTGGCCGACCACGGCGTTCCGGTCGAGGACGCCGACGAGGACAGCTTGCAGCTGCTGGGCTGGACAGAGGCCACCGCCACCCCGCAGGTCGAGGTGGCGTTGAAGCACCAGAAGGTCTCGATGATCGCCAATGCGCTCGGCACACCACCGGCGGACATGATCAGGCATATCCACGAATCCGGCCGCAAAGTGGCAGCGCTGTGCGGGTCGCCGTCGCAGGCCCGCAAGCATGCCGACGCGGGCGTCGACGTCATCATCGCCCAGGGTGGCGAGGCCGGCGGACACTGCGGCGAAATCGGCTCGATCGTGTTGTGGCCGCAGGTGGTCAAAGAGGTAGCGCCGGTACCGGTGCTGGCGGCCGGTGGCATCGGCAGCGGTCAGCAGATCGCCGCGGCGTTGGCGCTGGGTGCCCAAGGCGCATGGACCGGCTCGCAGTGGCTGATGGTCGAAGAAGCGTCGAACACACCGGTGCAGCAGGCGACCTACGCCAAGGCGACCAGCCGCGACACCGTGCGTAGTCGCTCGTTCACCGGTAAACCGGCCCGGATGTTGCGCAATGATTGGACCGAAGCCTGGGAGCAGCCGGACAATCCGAAGCCGCTGGGTATGCCGCTGCAATACATGGTCTCCGGCATGGCCGTGCGGGCCACGAACAAGTACCCGAATGAATCCGTCGACGTGGCGTTCAATCCGGTCGGACAGGTCGTCGGACAATTCACCAAGGTCGAGAAGACGTCGGCGGTCATCGAGCGCTGGGTGCAGGAGTACCTCGAAGCGACGAACAGGCTCAACGAGCTCAACGAGGCCGCGGCCGTCTAAACGGCTTCCACGCGGGCCGGCACATGTTTGTGCCACGGCGTCCCCGCGAACGCGTCGCGCAGCTCGAGTGACGTCAGTTCATTGGGTGCCACGCCGACGCGTCCGTGGTCAGGGTGGTCGACGCCCAAGCCGTTGGGCAGCGAAATGTGGCCGGGTTGCATCATGTCGGTGATCTCGACGACGGCCTGGGCCGTGCCGGCGGCGGTCGTGACGCGGGCCAGCCCGCCGTCGTGGAGCCCGAGACGCTGGGCGTCCTCCGGGCTGATACGCAGTGCTCCGGCGGGATCGCGGCGGCGCCAGGTGGGATCGCGGTAAATGGTGTTCGCCGTGAACGCGCGGCGTTCACCGGCCGACAGCACCAGCGGGTACTCACCGTCGCTGAACGGTTCGGCGCTGCGCAGACCGCGCAGTTGTTCGGTCAGTTCCGGAATGTCAACCGTGAACCGCCGGTCGGGCCGCTTGACGTAGGTCCACACGTCTTCCCAGCTGTCGGCGGTGAACGTGACGCCCCACGGCGTATTGATGATGGCGTCGAAAAGGGCATTGCCGTCGGGGTGGCCGGCGCGACGGACGGCGTCCGGGTAGGCCATTGCACACAACTGCGCCAGACCCCATACGGCGGCGGTACCGCGCTGGCGTTCGGGCATCGTGGCGCCGAGGGTTTCGTAAAGCAGATATGGCGCGACCCCCAACAGCGCCGCGTCGGCCCCGACCGCGGCGAAGAACGCGGTGGTGAATTCTTGGCGGCCGGTTTTTGCTGCGGCCGTGAGGTCGGCGATCAGCCGGGGATCGACCGCCCTGAGTGCGCGCAGTAGCCGGGCGTAGATTTCCGGCTCGGGCAGCGTGCCGGGCAACGGATCGAGCACCGGCGGGCGCAGTTGCACGGCGTTGCGGGGGAACTCCGTATTGAAAAACGTCATCTCCCATTTCTCGAACTGGCTGGCGGCCGGCAGCACATAGTCGGCGTGCCGGGCGGTTTCGGTGAAGGCCACGTCGACGACGACCGTCAACTCCAGGGCGCGCATCGCGCGGCGGAAACTCTCCGAGTCGGTCAGCGAATGGGCGGGATTGGCGCTGTCGATCCACATCGCGCGGAAGCGGTCGGCGTGATCGGTGACGATCTCCTCGGCGATGGAGTTGCACGGCACCAGCCCGGAGATGATCCGCGCGCCGGTAACCGGAGTGCACCGCACCCGCGTGCCGTCACTGCGTCCGCTGCCCCCTGCCGAGGCACCGGCGATGGCCGCGAACGTGGAGTGCACGAACATCGCCCCAGGTTTGCCGAAGTTGCCGGTCAAAATCCACAGCAGCTTGTCCAGATAGGACATCAGCGTGCTGTGCGGACCCTGTTGCACACCCAGGTCTTCGTACACCGCGGCGCTGCCGGCGGTCGCGATCCGCCGCGCGGCCGTCTTGATCAGCTCGCCCGAAACACCGCAACGCTGCGCGTAGGTGTCGATCGGCACCTCGGCCAACACCGCCCGCGCCGGCTCGGTTCCGGTGGTGTGCGCGGCCAGAAACCCGTGGTCAACGAGATCTTCCTGGACGATGACCGCGAGCATTGCGGCCAGGCACCAGGCGTCGGTGCCCGGGCGCACCTGCAGGTGGATGTCTGCCATTGCGGCGGTTTCGCTGCGCCGCGGGTCGAGCACGATCATGGTCCGCGCCGCGTCTTTGGCGATCTCGCGCAGTGTGGGCCGGGCCCGCGGGAAGCTGTGCGACTGCCACGGGTTTTTGCCGACGAACACCACGACCTCTGCATGTTCGAAGTCGCCTTTGGTGTGCCCGCCGTAGAGCTTGCCGTCCACCCACATCTCGCCGGTTTTCTCTTGCGCCAACGCATTTGAGAAATACCGCACACCCAACGCCGCTTGCAGCGCGCGGTTGTAGACGGCACCGAGGTGATTGCCCTGACCACCGCCGCCGTAGAAGAAGATCTTGTCGCCGCCGTATGTCGCCCGCACCTGGCTGAGGCGCGCGGCGATCTCGTCGATCGCGGTGTCCCAGTCGATTTCCTCGTATTCGCCATCCGCACGCCGGCGCAGCGGAGTGGTCAGCCGGTGCCGGCCGTTCTGGTAGTGATCCAGCCGCAGAGGTTTTTCGCAGGTGTAGCCGGCCGACGACGGGTGTCGCTTGTCGCCCCGGACACGCGCGAACCGGCGACCGTCGAGCTGAATCTCGATGCCGCAGTTGCATTCACACAAAATGCACGCCGACGGATGCCACTGCTCGCCACTCACCTCGTTGTGCGCACCCATCGCGACCTCCATCAAGATGAGCCCAATAGCTATGGACTATGGCATAGTATTGAGAAAAGCGCAACGGCGGGGAAAGGAACCGATGGGCCGCAAACCGGGCGAGACCCGACAACGCATGGTGATGGCCGCGGTGGAACTACTGCGCGAGCGGGGCGCGTCAGCAGTCACCGTCGACGCGGTGCTTGCCCGCAGTGGCGCCCCGCGCGGCTCGGTCTACCACCACTTCCCCGGCGGCCGAGACGAATTGATCCTGGCCGCCGTCCGGCATGCCGCCGACTACATCACGTCCCGCATCGACCGCACGGTCGAATCGGGCGACCCGGTGCAAGCGCTCGACGGCTTTGTCCGGTTCTGGAAAAAGACCCTGAGCGACACCGACTACTTGGCCGGCTGCCCGGTCGTCGCCGTCGCCGTCGACGCCCACCAGGATCCGCCCGAGGCCGCCGCGCTCGCGCGTGACGTCTTCACACAGTGGCAGGCCAAACTTCAGCAACTGCTCCTGAATCGCGGCACCGACTCGGCCCGCGCCGCACGAGTGGCCACGCTCATGGTGGCGGCCATCGAAGGCGCCGTCATCTTGTGCCGCACCCACCGCGACCACGCCCCGCTTGACGACGTCCTGATCGAACTGACGCCCATGCTCGAGGCGGTCGGCGGCTAGTTACTCGCGGTCGCCGGCTCCCGCGTATTGGCCGGTGAACACCTCTTTCGCCGTGCCGGCCGCGTACGTGGCGATGTCCATCGAGCTCTGGATGATGCCCTGGGTGCCGCCGGCGACGTCTCCTCTGACGATATCGCCAGCGAATTCCACCATGTCCGAAGCCTTTTCGACGGCATTGGCAACGACGTCCCTCGCCGCGTCGAGCGCATCCCTAGGACTGAACCCCATCAGAGACTCCTCTTTGTCGCAGGTCCGTTTGGACCCACTGTAGACACGGGCCGACGCGAACTGAGGACGGGTCCGCGAGCGACAGACCTAGTCTCGGACGCTGGTGTCGGACGGGAACCCTCCCCCGACGATGGGGAAACCGCCTCCGGTCAGCGACCCGACCACCCAGCCCTGCGCCTGGGTGCAGGTCAGCGGAAGCCCGTCGGGCGTCTGCGCCGCCGATCCTCGCGGATCGGCATAGCTGGCGCACGGCTCACCCGGGTTGTGCACACCGTAGAGCGGGTAGGAGATCACCCAGTAGCCGGTCTCTGCTGTCGGAAACTGGTGGGTGATGAAATGACACGCCTCGGCCTGACCGTCGGGGCCCCGTCCGAAAATGAACCGCTCGTAGTTGTCGCACGGGGCCCCCAGCGACGCGTCGTAGTTCATTCCCGGCACGTCCCCGTTGTAACGCTGCTGATCGGCAACCGCGGCCGGCGCCACGGCAAGAGCGGCACCAGAGACGGCCGCGGCGATGACGAGTTCGCGAATCATGCTCCACCTTCGACGTCCATGTCACCGGCTCGATCGACTGCGCCGGCGGCGTGCACCAGAGCATAACCAGCACCGAGTCGTTACAAGATTGTTTTGCTGCGCCTGCCTGCTGACGACCCAAAGAACACGTTTCAATCCGCTGGCCGCGTTCCAACCTGAAGTCCTGTCATCTCGGCTGTCGCGGTGCTTTACTGACCTAGAACGCGTCGCACCCAACCCGTATTCGTAGGAGTGCATCGATGCCGACTCCGACTCTTCCTCGTGGGTTTGATTTCACCGATCCCGACATCTACGCCGAGCGACTACCGATCGAAGAGCTGGCCGAGATGCGTCGGGTCGCGCCGATCTGGTGGAACGAACAGCCACTCGGCGCCGGTGGATTCGACGACGGCGGCTTCTGGGTGGTGACCAAGCACAAGGACGTCAAAGAGATTTCGCTGCGCAGCGACGTCTTCTCCAGCCTGAAAAAGACGGCGCTGCCGCGGTACAAGGACGGCACCGTCGGCGAACAGGTTGAGCGCGGCAAATTTGTTCTGCTCAACATGGACGCGCCTCAGCACACCCGGTTGCGCAAAATCATCTCGCGCGCCTTCACCCCACGAGCCGTGGAGCGCCTGCGCGACGACCTGAACGAACGCGCCCAGCGCATCGTCAAGGCGGCGGCAGCCGAGGGTTCTGGCGACTTCGTCGAGCAGGTGTCCTGCGAGCTGCCGCTCCAAGCCATCGCCGGTCTGATGGGTGTGCCGCAGGAGGACCGCAAGAAGCTCTTTCACTGGTCGAATCAGATGGTCGGCGACATGGATCCGGAATTCGCCAGCAACGACGCCATGACCGCCTCGGTCGAGCTGATCATGTACGGGATGCAGATGGCGGCGGAGAAGGCCAAAAACCCCGGCGACGACCTGGTGACCACATTGATCCAGGCTGACGTCGACGGCCACAAACTCTCCGAAGACGAGTTCGGGTTCTTCGTGATTCTGCTGGCGGTCGCCGGCAACGAGACCACCCGTAACTCGATCACCCAGGGCATGATGGCGTTCACCGACTTCCCGGATCAGTGGGAGCTGTTCAAGAAGGAGCGCCCCGCCACCGCGGCCGACGAGATTGTGCGGTGGGCGACCCCCGTGACGTCATTCCAGCGCACCGCGCTGGAGGACTACGAATTGAGTGGTGTGCAGATCAAGAAGGGCCAGCGAGTGGTCATGTTCTACCGGTCGGCCAACTTCGACGAGGACGTGTTCGACGACCCGTTCACCTTCAACATTCTGCGAGACCCCAACCCGCATCTGGGGTTCGGCGGCACAGGCGCGCATTACTGCATCGGCGCGAACTTGGCCCGCATGACCATCGACCTGATGTTCAACGCTATCGCCGACCAAATGCCGGACCTGAAGCCGATATCCAAGCCGGAGCGGTTGCGCTCGGGATGGCTGAACGGCATCAAGCACTGGCAAGTCGACTACCACGGTGGCTCCGGGGCGAAATGCCCTGTGGCACACTAGGCACGTAGATGGCGACACATCAGGCTGTCCAGATACAGTCCGCGGGCGGGTCGTTGGACCTCACCGACGTCGACACGACCTCGCCCGGCCGCGGCGAGGTGCGACTCGACGTGGCCGCATGCGGAATTTGTGGCACCGACCGGGCTTTCGTCCATGGCGAGTTCCCCGAGATGTCCTGGCCACTGACTCCCGGGCATGAGATCGCCGGCACTATCGCCGAAGTCGGTGCAGGCGTGGACGACTTCTCTGTGGGCGACGGCGTCGCCGTCGGATGGTTCGGGGGTAACTGCAACCACTGCATCCCGTGCCGAAAAGGCATCTTCATCCATTGCGAAAACTTGAAGGTGCCCAGCTGGCAATATCCCGGAGGCTACGCGGAATCGGTGACCGTGCCGGCCAATGCGCTGGCCCGGATTCCGTCGGAGCTGTCCTTCGCCGAAGCCGCGCCGATGGGCTGCGCCGGCGTCACCACCTATAACGCGCTGCGACAGACGAAGGCAGTGGCAGGCGACCGTGTCGCCGTTTTGGGCGTCGGCGGTCTGGGACACCTCGGGGTGCAGTTCAGCCGCGCGATGGGCTTCGAGACGGTCGCGATCAACCGGGGCACCGACAAAGCCGACGACGCGCGCCAGCTCGGCGCCCACCACTACATCGACTCCGCGAAAGACGATGTCGCGGAAGCACTGCGGGCCCTCGGTGGTGTCGCGGTGGTGCTAGCCACCGCAGGGAATTCGGCAGCGATGGCCGCAACGGTGGGTGGGCTGCTCCCCCGCGGTGAACTCGTCGCTATCGGTGTCACGCCTGATCCGCTGCCGATCAGTCCGCTCCAGTTGATCAATCCCGGTGTCAGCATCACCGGTCACCCTTCCGGCACTGCACGCGAAGTTGAGGAAACCATGCATTTCGCCGTGCTGTCGGGGGTGCGGGCCTGGATCGAGGAACGCCCCTTGGCTGAAGCGGCGGACGCCTACGCCGCCATGGAGCAGGGACGGCCGCGCTACCGCATCGTGCTCACCATGTGATACGCGATTAGGGTCGGTCCATGGCCGACACGGTGTGGACTCTGGATGCATCCGATGGTGAGCTCTTGGTTCGCACCGGCGTCACCGGCAGAGCCGCGAGAATGGGTCATCGTCTCACCATCGCGATGAAGCGGTGGACGGCAACGGTGCGATGGGCCGGCGACGCACCCGTCAGCGCTGAGCTGGTGGTCGACGTGGACTCGTTGGACGTGCTGCGCGGCGAAGGCGGTGTCAAGGGGTTGTCGGGGACGGAGAAGACGTTGGTGCGGTCCAACGCGTTGAGAGCGCTGGACGCGGGCCGCTTTCCCGAGATCCGCTTTACCGCTGACACCATCGCCAACACCGATGCCGGGTACCGTCTCACCGGAACACTGCAGATCCACGGAAAGACTCACGACCGTGAGATCGACCTGCGCACAGATGATCTCGGCGACGCCTGGCGCATGTCCAGCCAAGCCACGGTGCGTCAAACCGATTTCGGTGTCAAGCCGTACTCGCTGCTGATGGGCTCGGTGAAGGTTGCGGACGACGTCACCGTGTCATTCAGCGCCCAGCGCACGAAGGAATAGGAGACGGACGTGCGAATCGGAGTCGTGTTCCCGCAAACTGAGATTGGCGCCGATGCCGGCGCGGTGCGCGCCTACGCCGAACACGTCGAAGGGCTCGGCTTCAGCCATTTGCTCGCCTACGACCATGTTGTGGGCGCCGACCCGAGCGTCCACGTCGGCTGGGACGGGCCGTATGACTTGCACAGCACATTCCACGAGCCGCTAGTGATGTTCGGCTACCTGGGCGCTGTGACCACCTCGCTGGAGCTGGTCACCGGTATTGTGATTCTGCCGCAGCGTCAGGCCGTCCTGGTGGCCAAGCAGGCCGCCGAGGTCGATCTGCTCAGCCGCGGGCGGCTACGCCTCGGGGTGGGTTTGGGCTGGAATGCCGTGGAATACGAGGCACTTGGCGAAGATTTCTCGACGCGAGGCCGACGATGCGAGGAGCAGGTCGACCTGATGCGCCGGCTCTGGACCGAGGAGACCGTAACCTACCGCGGCCAGTGGCACCGGGTCACGGGGGCGGGACTGGCTCCGCTGCCGCTGCAGCGGCCAATCCCGGTGTGGTTCGGGGCATCGTCGCCGCGGGCGTATCGCCGCGCGGGTCGGCTTGCCGATGGTTGGTTCCCCATGGTCGGACCCGGACCACAGCTCGACGACGCGCTGCGGCTGTTACGCCAAGCGGCCACTGAAGCTGGCCGAGACCCAGCGGGCATTGCCATGGAGGGCCGGGTCTCCTGGCGGGGTAATCCGGAACGACTCGTCGACGATGTGCGCCGCTGGGCGGCTGCCGGCGCCTCCCATGTCTCCATCAACACCATGGGCGCGGGCCTGGCCTCAGTCGACGATCACCTCGCGGTGCTGGCCACCGCCGCCGACGCCACGAAGACGTTGGCCGATTAGCCGAAATGTTCAACGGACAAATGCTGGATTATCGAGGTGGAAAACGACACAATCAACGTGCTTATCGATCGGGCCGAAGCGCATAAGGAGCCGCCAACCATGCAACCGGAAACCGCCGATTATCCCGTCCGTGTACGAGGCGATCTCGACCCCGCGCTGTCGCGCTGGCAATGGCTGGTCAAATGGATTCTCGCCATCCCCCACTACATTGTGCTGATCTTTTTGCACATCGCCGCCGTAATCGTCTTCGTGATCGCAATCTTCGCAATCCTGATCACCGGGAAATACCCGCGTGCACTCTTCGACTTCAGTGTCGGGGTCATGCGGTGGCGGTGGCGCGTCGCGTTCTATGCCCTGACGGCTTTGGGCACCGACAAATACCCGCCGTTCAGTCTGCAGCCAAAGCCGGAGTATCCAGCGGATTTGGAGGTCGACTATCCCGAGCGGCTCAGCCGAGGGTTGGTGTTGATCAAGTGGTGGCTGCTGGCCATCCCGCACTACGTGATACTCGCCGCTTTCTTCACCGCAGGTTGGCGTTTTCTCATGGTCAACCACAATCAGATGGTCGGCTACGATCTGCCGCCGCTGATAGATATCCTGTTGCTCATTGCGGTGGTTGGCTTGCTGTTCACCGGGCGTTACCCAAAGGGCCTCTTTGACTTTGCGCTCGGCATCAACCGATGGGCCATCCGGGTGCGTGCCTACGGCGGGCTCCTGCGCGACGAGTACCCGCCGTTTCGGCTGGACCTCGGTCCGCACGAACCGCAGCACACAACGCTAACGGAAATTGCCTGAGCGGCTGCGTTTTTGGCTTCACTGCGGCAGTGCGACGCCGCGGACCGTTATTCCGCTGGTGCGACAGTTTGATAACAAGGCACCGACACTCCGGTTCGTTGACCGCGGCGGTCGATTTATCTGGCTAGCATTTTGCGGTCGCAGGTTCGTCGGGAGCTCGCCCGTGGGCTGCCGTCTGCGATAGCACGGCGTCGTTGATGGAGCGTCGCAGATGGCACCTCCGAGATTGGCCCATTTTTTCCCGACATCATCGCGCCAATTGGCTCAAATCCCGCGATACAACGTGCGGTCTGGTACAACAGGCGCACGCGTGTCGAGAAACGTGCACGAGGGGCTGCCGTGAGCAGATTCAGCGACACCATGTACGGCAACGCTCTTAGCAGCCGTCACGGGATGACGACCGGTGAGCCCCACGCTCCGGTCCGGCACAGCTGGGCACAAGTGTACGAACGCGCTCGACGGGTCGCCGGCGGTTTGGCGGCCGCCGGCGTTGGTCATGGTGATGCTGTCGCTGTGCTCGCCGGCGCTCCAGTCGAAATCGCACCGACCGCACAAGGCCTTTGGATGCGGGGCGCAAGCCTGACCATGTTGCACCAACCGACGCCGCGGACAGACCTTCGACTGTGGGCGGCCGAGACCGCTTCGGTTATCGGCGTCATCGAGTCGCGGGTTGTCGTCATCTCCGACCCGTTCATGGCCGCCGCTCCCCTGCTCGACGAACTCGGGCTGCGGGTGGTAACGGTTGAGCAACTGCTCGCCGCTGATCCGGTCGACCCGGTGGATACCGGCGAAGACGACGTGGCTCTGATGCAGCTGACATCGGGTTCCACCGGATCGCCGAAAGCTGTCCGGATCACCCACCGCAACGTGGTTTCCAATGCCGAGGCGATGTTCATCGGCGCCCAGTACGACATTGCCACCGACGTCATTGTGAGCTGGCTGCCGCTGTTCCACGACATGGGGTTGACCGGATTCCTCACAGTGCCAATGTATTTCGGCGCGGAGTTGGTCAAGATCACCCCGATGGACTTCCTTCGCGACACGCTGCTATGGCCCAGGCTGATCGACAAGTATCGCGGCACGATGACCGCCGCGCCCAACTTCGCTTATTCGCTGCTTGCCAAGCGGCTGCGTAAACAAGCGACGCCCGGTCAATTCGATCTGTCCAGCCTGCGGTGGGCACTGTCGGGCGCCGAGCAAGTCGAACCTGCCGACGTCGAGGATCTTTGTGAGGCTGGTGCACCGTTCGGCCTGAAGCGCGAGGCCATCGTGCCGGCATACGGCATGGCCGAAACCACCGTGGCCGTGTCGTTTTCAGAGTGCGGTGCTGGGCTAATCGTCGACGAGGTCGACGCAGACCTGCTGGCGGTCCTTCGCCACGCAGTTCCGGCCAGCAAGGGCAACACCCGCCGGCTGGCTTGTTTGGGTCCGGCACTGCAGGGTCTGGACGTTCGCGTCGTGGACGAGGATGCCAATGTTCTTCCCAGCCGGGGGGTCGGAGTAATTCAGGTGCGCGGTCAACCGGTGGCCGCGGGTTACGCGACAATGGGCGGGTTCATTCCCGGACCGGACCGCTACGGCTGGTATGACACAGGCGATTTGGGTTATCTGACCGAGAACGGCCACATCGTGGTATGTGGTCGGGTCAAGGACGTCATCATCATGGCAGGCCGCAATATCTCCCCGACCGACATCGAGCGGGCGGCGGGCCGGGTCGCCGGCGTTCGGCCCGGCTGTGCGGCCGCGGTGCGTCTGCATGCGGGACATCCGCGCGAGACGTTCGCCGTGGTCGTCGAGTCCAATGCCTGCAAGGACGCGGCCGAGGTGCGGCGAATGGAGCATGAGGTCGCCCACGAGGTGTTCCACGACGTCAATGTCCGGCCGCGAAGGGTGGTCGTCGTGGCTCCCGGCACCATCCCCAAGACGCCGTCGGGCAAGCTGCGTCGCTCGCATGCGCTCTCGCTCGTGGGTTAGCTCGCGTACCTCGGGCGAAAACCCGCCCAAGCACCCTATGGCGGCGGTGTGGCCCCGTTCGGCGGCGGGACCTGCCCTGGTGCCGGCTCGTCCGGCGCCGGGTCGTGGTGGCCGTGGATGTGCTCGAGGACCCGGGTCAGCAAGGGATGGGGATTCGGCGGCGGGGGCGGCGGCTGCTCCGCCGGCGGGCCGGCGGGCGGCGGGGGCGGCGGTAGCGGTGCAGGTAGATCCGCGGGCGGGCCGGTCGGCGCTGGTTCGGGGAGGCTGTGCGGCTCGGCAGTCGGCTGGGCAGTCGGCGACGTGACTGAGGGGTGTGGTGGGGGCGGTGCCGCGTGCACCGTGGGCTGGGCCTGCACAACCGGGGTCACCACCTGGGCCGGTGGCGCAGCCGGTGCTTGCGCGACGTGGGACGTCGACGAGCTGTGGGCGACCCGGTCGACCGGTCGGGCGGCTTTGTCGGGGACCACCCGCAAACCGACCGCCAGTGACACCGAAGTCACGAAGGTCAGCGCGCCTGCAACCAACGCCGTCAACGCCCCGGCATATGACGGTGGTCGAGACCGCAGCTGCTGCGGCGGATCGCTTGGCGGCGGCGACCCGATCGCATGTGCGTCGGTGAACTCGGTGCTCTGCGCAGACGCCAGTGCTGCGCCCCGCGCCAGGGCTAAGTGCGCGGCATTCTGCGCGAAAACCGGTACGGGCAAAGCCTCTTCGAGCTGCCATGAGACAGAGTCCAGCTCCGCATCCGAGCCGACGACGACAACTCCCCGCGGGTGCCACGACCGTCGGTTGAACATAGTGGTCAGCCAATGGATCAGGCCGTCGGCGCCGCCGCCCACTTGTTTGACTGCTGTGCGTGTCTTCTCGCCCGACACGCTGACCATGACGACGGTGGTCGAGTCGCCCTCGATGACACACACCACGGTCTTGTGATAGCCGATTACGGCTGCTAGTCCGCGCGCCAAGTTCTCTGCAGCCTGCGCCGACCTAACCGGTACGACGTTGTCAAAGCCGGCGCCGGTCAACGACTCCAACAGCAGCGCGGCCTCGGCGGCCGCATCGTCGCTCCAGGTGACGCCGATGACGTGTACCCGACGATCGAGAGTGGCCGCCAGGTCCTGTGCCCGAAAAACGGCGGCTGCCACCTTTTCCGCGGTGTCGATTGCGCGCATTCCCCCGCCGGTATGCACCGGGAAATCATCGTGATCCAGGATGGTGCCGTCTGCATCGTGTCCGTCGACCAGGACCCACCCCACGATGGTCGGGGTCATCGACAGCCCAAGTACCGTATCCAAATTCGCACCTCAATCGTGCCCGAAGCCACCGGCCCTGCGCGCGACGGGTCTCAACCCTCGACACGGTGTTTCGCGAGCGCTGCAATGGACCCGGACAACGTGGTCTTCGTCGGCCTATCCCGCGCGAGCCTACGCGAGGCGGTGAAACTTTAGCGGATCGGGTGGCCAAATCCGAGCCGGCCACGGCGCGATCGTCGTGGTGCTTTTCGTCGCAACCGCCAAACGTTATTGGCTCCTCATTGCGCGAGATGTAACCATCCGGCCCTGGTTGCCGATACAGAATCGAAATGTTTTCGCGTCCTGATCGACATACTGGCGGCGCACAAGGTAAGTTTTGCCGAGGTGACCGACGGCACACATTTAAGGGGCACAGGCATGACAGATGTGAGCGAGAAGATGCGCGGCTGGGGACGGCGACTTTTGGTCGCCGCCGTTGCGGCTGCCGCCCTACCCGGCCTGGTCGGCCTTTTCGGTGGCGCAGCGACCGCGCGGGCGTTCTCCCGGCCCGGTCTGCCGGTCGAGTACCTGCAGGTGCCCTCGGCTGCGATGGGCCGCAGCATCAAGGTCCAGTTCCAGAGCGGCGGAGCGAACTCTCCCGCCGTGTATTTGCTGGACGGCCTGCGCGCCCAGGACGACTACAACGGCTGGGACATCAACACTCCGGCCTTCGAGTGGTACTACCAATCCGGTCTGTCGGTAGTGATGCCGGTAGGTGGGCAATCCAGCTTCTACAGCGACTGGTACAACCCCGCCTGCGGTAAAGCCGGCTGCACGACCTACAAGTGGGAGACCTTCCTGACCAGCGAGCTGCCGGGTTACCTGTCCTCGCAGAAGAGCGTCAAACCGACGGGCAGCGCCGCGGTCGGAATCTCGATGTCCGGGTCGTCGTCGTTGATCTTGGCGGTCTACCACCCGCAGCAGTTCATCTACGCCGGCTCGTTGTCGGCCTTGATGGATCCGTCACAGGGCATGGGGCCGTCGTTGGTCAACCTCGCGATGGGCGACGCCGGTGGCTATAAGGCCGCGGACATGTGGGGTCCGTCCAGCGACCCGGCCTGGCAGCGCAACGACCCGTCGCTGCATATCCCGGAGCTGGTCGGCAACAACACCCGGCTCTGGATCTACTGCGGTAACGGCAAGCCGTCCGAACTGGGTGGGGCAAACCTGCCTGCCGAGTTCCTTGAGGGCTTCGTCCGCACCAGCAACCTGAAGTTCCAGGACGCCTACAACGCCGCGGGCGGACACAACGCCGTGTTCAACTTCCCCGACAACGGCACCCACAGCTGGGAGTACTGGGGCGCCCAGCTGAACGCCATGAAGCCTGACCTGCAAGGCGCGTTGGGCGCCAGCGGCGGGGGTGCCTGAGATCCGACATCGACGCACTGCGCGTGACGGCTACTCGCCGTCACGCGCAGTGTTTTTCGGAGCTGCTCGCTAACCGCCGCCGCGGCGAATTTCGTTGCCCGCCTCCCCTTCACGTAGCGGAATGGCGCGCGCACAATCGACGTGGAGCAATGGAGAGGGAGTGTGCGATGAAGGCCCAGGTTGGCGACTGGTTGGTCATCAAGGGTACGACGGTTGCACAGCCAGACCACCGCGGTTTGATCACCGAGGTGCGGTCAGCGGATGGGTCGCCGCCGTACGTCGTGCGGTGGGACGGCACCAGCCAAGAAGCGACTGTCTTTCCCGGTCCGGACGCGATCGTGCTCAGCTCCGCAGAGTTGGAGCACGCTGACGAGCGGGCGCGGTCGCGGGCGGTCAAAACCTAGGCGAGAGCTGGCCTACCGAGCTGGACCGATTTGGTCGCTGATATCGGTCCACGCCGTCGTGTCGGTGCGGTGGTCACTGACATTTCGGCATTGACCGTAGAGGCGCGCCACGCCCAGGGCGGGGTAATCGCTGTCCCGATAGATGATGGCCGTGGCGCCGTTTTTGTAGAGGGTTTTGCCGTACACCCGCTGGGTAGGGTCTAAGCCCTGGTGCCAACCGTGAGCGGACATGGCCGCCGCGATGCTGTGGAAGTAGCTATCGGCGCGGACATCGGCCGGCACCGAGAAGGTCAGATAGATCGCGCCCTGATAAGGCGGGTCGTGCTGGTTTTTGCAGGACATCAACATGTAGCCCGCCGCCGATTTCTGCAGCCCGCCGATCGCGACTATTTCTTTGGCCGGCTCGACGACTTCAGCCTTGCTCTGTTCGTCGGTGACCGGATGGTCGGGATGCTCGAGGTAGTCCGCGGGCGACGAATGAAGTCGCCCGATCGACAAAAACGCTCCGCCGAGCAACAGCGAGATCACGAGCGCGGCGGCAATCAGCGGCCGGGTCGCCGCGGATTGCGACCATTCCGGGCGACCACCGTTGCTGCTCCACCGATCGATGTGTTGCGTCAGCGTCATGAGGGCGATCCGGCATCGTGCGAGAGGCCAATCGCCACCAGGCTAGCCGTTCTTCAGCTAATCCCACCGCCCTGATCGTCGGCTACCCGCCAAGCGCGGCGATAAGTTCCTTGATGCGGGCAGCCTCTTCCTCGGTCGGAGTTTCATCGGCCTCGAGCGCATCGAGCAAATCCGCCCGCAGCCCGGCGCCGTTGGCCGTCTCCTGCGCGGAGAGTTTGGCTCGCCGACGCGTGACGTAGAGCTGTTGTCCCAACGTGGCGCCGGGCGACGCGGCGGCCCTGGCCATCAGATCGTCGTAGCGGGTTCGAACCCCACTTAGCGCCACGATCACCGACGGCGTGGCCCGGCTTCGCGATGCTGCCGTGGTCAATGCGGCCTGAAGCTTTCGCAGCCCGGAAAGGATCACCTTCGCGCGGTCAGAGAATTCCGGATCGTCGGTATCCGGCAGGGCATCGATCGCTGCAGTAAACATTTGCATCGCCGCTTCGACCAAGCTGACGATGACTGGCGCCTCACCGTCGTCCAGCGCGGACCCGTTGGCCTGTGTGTCGATGATGATCACCCCGTCTTGATGGTGGGAGAAGACGTCGAAACGCTAGCGCGTATGGACCCGCTATACAAGGGTTGCAAGCGTCGCCACGGACGCTTCGACCAGGGCAGCGCGATTGCCACGGCCCCAAGGAATTCCGGCACAGACAATCCCACGGCGCAGGGCCGGTACGCAATTGCCGGGCAGGCCGCAATCCTGCTCTTGTGCGCCTGCCTTATAGCGTTCAGAGTGAATATATGGCGGAACAGAAAATGATCGAGCATTGGATTCAAGGTTGTGCGCTACAGCGGATCATGTTTCGCGATGGGCTCGTGTTGAACTTCGAGGATTACAACGAACTCGTCATCTCCGTGCCGCTGCGCTTGACGCTGCCGGCCACCGGCAACGCGCCCATGGAGGTGGTCACGATTAATCCGCACGACACCACGGTCGAAGAGCGCCCGCTGTTCGACTTTTCTGGGGCTACCTGCACGGGCGTGGTCTGGTATGACACGGGCGACCTGCACCTGGAGTTTTCGGACGGTCACCAGATCGACGTGTCTCCGGACCCGCGCCGCACAGCCTGGGAGCTGTACGGCAAGCTGCACGGATACGCCGCTTGCCTGGCGCGCGGCAAGGTGCGGGTGGTACGGCACGACATTCCGGACGAAGGCGACAACGACTAGATGATCGGCGGGTTCCGCCGGGATAGTCGCAGGTAACCAACCGTCTCTTTCTCGCGCTCGCCAGCGCGTCGGACCAGCAGCGCGGTAGCTGCTCCGCTCCGGGGCTCGGACCCTCCGCGAGCGCGATTTTCATATCGGTAACGCTTCGGCCACAAGTTGCGAAACGTTCGATATGAACAATCTGCGCAGGCCATTGGTCAAAGCCGCCGGCACTGGAGTATTGGCAGCCGCGGCAATGGCGCTGTCGACCGGTGTCGCAAATGCCCAGGGCATGAATTGGGATGCCGTCGCGCAATGCGAGTCCGGAGGCAATTGGGCAGCCAATACGGGCAACGGTCATTACGGTGGCCTGCAGATCAGCCAAGCGACATGGAACGCCAATGGGGGCATCGGTTCACCAGCCAATGCCAGCCGCCAGGACCAGATCCGCGTCGCGAACAGAATCCTGGCCACGCAGGGGCCCGGCGCGTGGCCGAAATGCGCTGACGGCAGTGGCGCACCCTCCGCCGTTTTGCCGTCACCGCATAATTTGCTCGCCACGACCAATCGCATTGTCTCGATGTTCATTCCGCATTTGTAAATCTCACCGTTTCCCGCCGCTGGTCCTGGCCGAACGTGCTTGGATCAGCCCATGCAAGGCTCGGTGACCGTTCATATGGCAGCTCCCCCGGACAAGATCTGGAACCTGATTTCGGATGTGCGCAATACAGGGCGATTCTCGCCGGAGACTTTTGAGGCGGAATGGGTCGACGGCGCGACCGGCCCCGCAGTCGGGGCACGTTTCCGCGGCCACGTCCGGCGTAACGAAATTGGGCCGGTGTATTGGACGACGTGCCAGGTGACCGCGTGTGAACCCGGCCGCGAGTTCGGCTTCGACGTGCTGGTCGGCGACCGACCGGTGAACCACTGGCACTACGAGTTGACGCCCCGCGACGGCGGCACTGACGTGACCGAATCATTTCGGCTCAGTTCATCGCCGCTGACCAACCTTTACTACTGGGCTTTCGGTGGTTGGCTGCGTCAACGCCGCAACCTCCGCGACATGAGCAAGACCCTGCACCGCATCAAGGATGTCGTCGAGGCGTGAAATCGGTCTTCATCACCGGGGCTGCCAGCGGGATGGGCCGCGAAGGCGTGAAGTTGTTTCACGCCAAGGGGTGGCGAGTCGGTGCGGTCGACCGCAATCCCGACGGCCTTGCTTTGCTGAGTCAGCAGCTTGGCGACGAGCGCCTCTGGACCCGCCCCGTGGACGTCACCGACAAGGCGGAGTTGGAGCAGGCGCTCGCCGATTTCTGTGCGGGCAATCCGGGTAACGGCCTGGACATGATGTGGAACAACGCCGGCATCGGCGCATCCGGCTGGTTCGAGGATGTGCCCTACGAGGCCGCCATGCGCGTCGTCGAGGTGAACTTCACGGCCGTGCTGACCGGCGCCTACGCGGCGCTGCGCTATCTCAAGAAATCTTCGGGAAGCTTGCTGTTCTCGACGTCGTCGTCGGCGGCCACCTACGGTGTGCCGCAGCTCGCGGTGTACTCGGCGACCAAGCATGCGGTGAAAGGGCTGACCGAAGCGCTGAGCGTGGAATGGCGCCGCCACGGAGTGCGGGTGGCCGACGTGCTACCCGGTCTGATTGACACCGCGATCCTCACGTCGACGCCGAACCATTCCCAGAAGGGTGTGCGGATGCGATCGGCAGAGGAGATTCGCGCCACCGCCCCCAAGAAGGGCATGCTCCGTTTGATGCCTGCCAGCAGCGTGGCTCAGGTGGCGTGGCAGGCCTACCATCATCCGACCCGGTTGCACTGGTATGTGCCGAAAAGCATTCGCTGGGTCGATCGTCTCAAAGGCCTGAGCCCTGAGTTCGTCCGTGGTCGCCTCATAAAGTCGATTTCCGCCGCGATCGCCAACGAGGAGTAGGGCACCCAGCATGCAGATGGAGGTGTGGGTTAGTGCAGCATCGCGCAATCGTGATGTCCGCGGTGGTCATCGCCGCTGCCGTCTGCGGATGCTCGCAGTCGCAAAGTGTGTGTCCCACAAGGCCGCGCGGGTGACGGTGGGGGGCAGTGCGCACACCACCCGCGCCCCGAGGTGCAGTCAACTGCAGTCGTTTTGGACCGTCGACATCGCCGGGCGCCCAGGCAATGTCGAGGCGGTCGTGCTGTTGCGCGGTAACCGGGCCATCCCCAAATGGGTGAAGATCTCCGATTTCGACGGGTTCGCGGACAGCTTCTGGCAAGGCGGGGTAGGTGACGCCGCCGCTCACCTAGCTCACAACACGCTGACTGTCACAGGCATCGCGTACGGCATCAACAGCGCCCATCCCAACAAGGTCATTACCACAGACTTCAAGATCACAGCCGATTGCTGAACAATTGCAATCGTCGCTGAGCCGATAGGCTTGGCCTGGTACCACTCCGTAACCACCAAGCAACGGAGATGCGTTGAGGCAGAGATTGCATTGGCTGGCGCTGCATGGCTTCATCCGCAGCGTCGCATGGCTGGGCGCCAAGCGCGGCGATCCGCAGGGCCGGTTGATCGCCGATCCGGCGGTCAAGGCTGATCCGGTGCCCTTCTATGAAGGGCTTCGGCGGCACGGTCCCGTGGTGCGTGGCCGCATCAGCTACCTCGCGCTAGACCACGCCGTCGCGCATGAAGTGCTGCGGTCGGAGGACTTCCGCGTCCTCTCGATGGGGTCGAATCTGCCGGCGCCGCTGCGCAGGCTGGAGTCCCGCGTCCGCGACGACATGCTGCATCCGCTGCGGCCGCCGTCTCTGCTGTCGGTGGAGCCGCCCGAACACACCCGCTATCGCAAGACGGTGTCGTCGGTGTTCACGCCCAGGGCGGTCGCGGCGCTGCGCGATCGCGTCGAGCAGACAGCGACGGCTCTGCTCGACGAGCTTGCCGGCGAGCGGGGTGTCGTCGACATCGTCGAGCGGTACTGCTCGCAACTTCCGGTCGCGGTCATCAGCGACATCCTCGGCGTGCCGGACAGCGACCGGGGGCACATCCTGCAGTTCGGTGAGCTGGCGGCGCCCAGCCTGGACATCGGATTGCCCTGGCGGCAATACCAGCAGGTGCAGCGCGGCATTGCGGGATTCAACGTCTGGCTGGCCGGCCACCTTCGCGAGTTGCGGCGCGCGCCCGGCGATGACCTGATGAGCCAGCTCATCCGGATGGCCGAAAGCGGAGACGCCGAAACACATTTGACGGAAACGGAGCTGCAAGGGATTGCGGGTCTGGTGCTGGCTGCCGGGTTCGAGACGACAGTTAACCTGCTGGGCAACGGGATTCGGATGCTGCTGGATACCCCCGAACATCTGCGCACGCTGCGTGAGCGCCCGCAGTTGTGGCCGAATGCGGTCGAGGAGATCCTGCGACTGGACTCGCCTGTTCAGCTGACCGCGCGCGTGGCCCGCACCGACACCGAATTGGCGGGTACCGAAATCGAACGCGGCAAGATGGTGGTGGTCTATCTGGCTGCGGCCAATCGCGACCCCGCCGTGTTCGCCGATCCACATCGCTTCGACATCGAACGGCCTAACGCCAACCGGCATCTGGCGTTCTCCGGTGGCCGGCACTTCTGCCTGGGGGCCGCGTTGGCCCGCGCCGAGGGCGAAGTCGGGCTGCAAACATTTTTCGACCGCTTCCCCGAGGTGCGGTCGGCGGGCGCAGGCAGCCGGCGCGATACGCGGGTGCTGCGCGGCTGGTCGACGTTGCCGGTCGCGCTAGGCCCGGCGAGGTCACTGGCCACCGCCGACTGATCAGTGCTCGGCGAGTTCACGCGGCACCACGAAAACATCGACCAGCGCGCCGTTGCGCCACACCGTCATCTCGATGCGGCGCTCGATGGCGTCCTCGACCATGAGCCGCTGAATAGCGGTGGCTGTCACCACATTTCGGCCGTCGACACTGACGACGATGTCGCCGCGGCGCAACCCGGCTTGAGCGGCCGGGCTGCCCGGGGCCACGCTGGCCAGCTGCAGCCCATGCGTTGTTCCCAGTTTGGCGGCCACGGCGGGCGGCACCGGGATGTGTGCGCCCGCGATACCCAGCCACGCGCGCCGCACCCGGCCGGTGTGCATCAGGGCCGCGATGATCTGGTGGGTGGACTCGTTGATCGGCACAGCCAGTCCGAGGCCTACGCCTGCGACGGCCGTGCTGACTCCGACCATCCGTCCCCGCCCGTCGGCGAGTACGCCGCCGCTGTTGCCGGGGTTGAGCGCGGCATCGGTCTGGATCACCTCGTCGACCACGCGGCCCGCGCGGGTAGGCAGCGAGCGTCCCAGCCCCGAGACGATGCCCGCGGTCACACTGCCCGCCAGGCCCAGCGGGTTACCGACCGCTACCACCAGCTGCCCAACCTGAAGATCCTCGGCGCGGCCCATGGCGACCGGCGCCGGAGCGTCACCCCGTGCTTTGAGCACCGCCAAGTCGGAAAGCACGTCGCGGCCCACGACATCCGCGTTCACCGTGGCGCCGTCGGTGAACGTCGCATCGGCGAAGCGGGCACTGCCCACCACGTGGGCGCTGGTCAGCAGGTAGCCGTCGGAGGTGATGACGCTTGCGCTCCCACTGCCCTCGCCCCGCCGTGAGCGCACCGCCAGGCTGGCGACGCTGGGCAACACGATGTGCGCCACCTTCGTCACCACGGTGGAGTACGCGTCGAGGGCGTCGGCGTCAGGGCACTCGCCAGGCATAACCACCTCAGCGCTGCGCCCGCGTGCGGTATGCCTCGGTTCGCCATGGGCATAACACCGGGTGTTTGACACCCCTCCAGCGACCGGGTTCTATGTGGCCCATGCCGAATGACGATGGCGTGACAGATGCTGTTCTAGGGCTGTGGCGGGCGCTGTCGCGGCGGGATTGGGACGCCGTCAAAACATTTCTGTCGGCGGACTGTATCTACGTCGACATGCCGGTCGGTCCGGCTTTGGCCGCGCGCGGTCCCGACGACATCGTCAAGCGGCTCAAGGTCGGCCTCGAGCCGCTGGCCGGATATGAGAACCACGACGGTCTGCTGGTGTGCAACGGCTCCGACGCGATCTACGAGCACTCCGAAACCTGGCGGTGGGACAGCGGCGAAACCGCTGTGCTGCCGTTCGTTTCGGTGCACAAAGTCGTTGACGGCGCGGTGACGTTGTGGAAGGACTACTGGGATTTCAGCGCGATCGCGAACCACGCGCCGCAGTCGTGGATGGAGGACCTGGCCAACGCCGACACGTCATGGGTGTTCGACGCGACCGGGCTGATCTGAGCGGCGGTCAGCGCTCGGACTCGACAAGCTCCTTGAGCCGCTTCAGCGTCTGCGTCAGGTTGCGGCCGACCTGACGCACCGCGACCCGGTCCGCGATGTAGCCCAGGAGTCCGCCGGGCGCCTGATACGACAGCCGGAAGGTGACCTTCGTTCGGTTCTCCCCGCCATCCCGCAGCCGGATGCGGCCGCGCATGCTGATGCCAGTGATGCCGACCCAAGCCAGGTCGCGGGCGTCGTCGAACTCGACCACCTCGATCAGACCGCCGACCGGCACCGAGCCGATCTTCCAGTGCACCATGTAGCGGGCCCCCACGCCCGGGGGCCGCTCGTTGGCAGCCTCCCAGCGTTCGAGGCTGGTCATGAATTCGGGGTAGCGGTCAGGGTCGCCAACCACCTTCCACACCGCGTCTTGGTCGGCGTCGATCACGCAGCGGCGTTCGACGCGCATCAGCCGATCACCGGGAATCGACGTTGGGCGGCCAGCCGGTCGACGCCGGCCTGCAGGCTGCCCAGCACCTTGTCGTGCACCGCGCGGTCATCGCCGTCTACTTCGATGGGTTCCTGCACCTCGATCGCGATCTTGGCGGGCAGCGGAATGTGGCCGGCCAGGTCGCTGATATTGAGCCCCCACGGCAGCGCCAGCGATATCGGAACGCTTTTTAGCCGCAGCGTCTTGTCGGTCATCAGCAGCTTGGCCAGCCACTGTCCGCGGGAGATGAACAGTGCGCTTTCCTGGCCGCCGACGCTGGCGACGGGCACGATCGGCACACCGGCTTCCCGGGCCAGTCGCACATAGCCCATGCGCCCGCCGAAATCGACCTTGTGACGCTCCCACGACGCCCGGAAGACTTCGTAGTCGCCACCGGGATAGACAAGCAGCGCGGCACCGGATTCCAATGCCAGGCGGGCGTTTTCGTGGCTGGCGGCTACCGTGCCGAACTTGCGCAGCCACCCCAACGGCGGGGCTGAGACGACGAGGTTGTGCGCCAATTGGTAGAAGGGCCGCTCGACCCCGAAATACGAGCAGAACGCGAGCGTGAACACAAACGTATCGGGTGGCACGTTGCCGCCGCTGTGGTTGCCGACCAGCAGCACCGGTCCCTCGGCGGGAATGCGATCCAGCCCGCGCACGTCGGCCCTGAAGTACAGCGACGCGAGCAGCCACGTTCCGGGCAGCTGATCGCGGATGTAGTCGGGATCCCGCTGGTCGAGGTCCGCCTTTGGGACCCGCGACGCGACTTGTTTACGGGCCCAGTCCAAGATGCCGCCCACGGTCGCCATAGCCGCCCGTATACCCCGATGCCACCTGGCGTCAAACGCGGTAGATGCGCGCCGCGGTATCGCGGGCGATCAGGTCGACGACTCGGGTGGCGTCGGCCTCGCTCCAGTCTCCAGCGTCGACGAACTCCTGCAGCGTGCGGCCAATGCCCTTGCGCCACAAGGTCGCACCGAGGAAGTGCAGCTCGGCCGGGCCGAAGCCGTCCGAGGAGTACACGATTTTGTCGAAAGGTGCCAGTTCCAGCAGCCGGGCGATGAACGCGGGTCCCCGCGCTCCCAGGAAGTTGATGCTCAACCCACCGTCGAGGTAGACGTTGTTGAAGGCCTGTGCCAGATAGCCGGCTTCGCGCTCGTAGGGGTAGCAGTGCAGCAGCACGATCGGGGTATCCCCGGACTGCCGCAAAAAGTCGAGTAGATACAGCGGGTTGGTTTTGTGCAGGTCGCAGTCGCGGTCACCGAGCCCGACGTGAAATTGCAGCGGTTTGCCCAGCCGCAGCGCGTGGTGTAGGCCGAAACGCAGCAAGACCCAGTCTTGCAGCCGCACCCCGCCGCTGTCGCGCCAAGTTGCGGCGGCCCCCGCGACCTGCTGCGCGGACGGCTCGCTGAGATCGCCATCGAAGCCGCCCCGGTAGGCCAGGATCGATTTGGTGCCGACCGCCGTGGCGGCGCGTCGGTGCAGAATCTCTTCGAACGCCGACGCGTAGTCGCCGGATGCCTGTGCGGCCTGCTCGGCCACCTGCTCGAGACGGACCACCTCATGTGCGCGCCCACCGGAGAGCTCGGCGAATCCCTGGACGTCGGTGACGCCGTCGGCCAAGCCGGTGTCCACCAGCCAGTCGGTGACGTTGGCTTCGCGCAGGAAAAGGCGGGCCAGCTCGGTCTCGGTGTGCTCGCTGCGACGTTCCCAATAGGTTTCGGCATCAACGTGTTTCGGAAGCCCTAACAGCGGGGCGCAATGTGCACGCACGGCGAACCCGAGTTGCGAGTCGAATCCCGAGTGGGTGATCGGTTCGGTATTGGCCTCGTTGAGCGCGTTTTCGAACCGTTGGCGGTCTCCCGCGCTCAGCCAGCAACCGTGGACATGCTGATCGATCAGCGGCGCGTCGGCGATGTGTTGCGCTAACACGGTAGCCGTCGGCACGCTCAGACGCTCCAGGACATCCGGAACTTTTCGGTCAGTTCTTCGGGACTCAGCTCGCCGTAGTGTTCATGCTCGAAACGGCGCACAGCCACCAGCACGTCGACCGCTGCATCGCCGAGAATGCCGCGTAGTCGCCGAGAACTATCAAGTGCGGCAGTAGCCTTGGCCTGGTCGTCGGTTAGCCGGACGATGCCTGCCCGATCGGACGGGGTTGCCGGGTCTACGGTTGTTTCGGTGGGCAGCTCGGCGTGCTGCTGGATTCCCTCCAGCGCCAGGCCCAGGATCGCGGCCGACGCGAAATACGGGTTCGCCGACGCATCGATCGCCTTGACTTCGACGTTGCCGCCGTACGGGTTGGCGGGCCCACCGCTGACGAACCGCACTGCCGCTTCCCGGTTTTCGGTGCCCCAGCAGGCGTAGGCCCCGGCCCAGTTGCCGGGCCGGGTACGCAACCCCGACACGATCGACCCGCACAGGATGCTCTGAGCCTCGGGCAATCCGCGCAGCAGCCCCGCAACAGCACTTTCGCCGGCTGGGGTCATCCCGCGCACGCCGGTGCCCTCCGAGAACAGTGGTCCGTCCGATGTGGCCAGTGAAAAGTGCTGGTGTGCACCGGATCCGGGACCGTCGACGAACGGCGCCGGCGACAAGCTCACCCGCAGCCCGTAGCGGCGGGCAACGCGGCCCACGATGATCCGGGTCAGCACCAGTTGGTCGGCTGCGGCGACCGGCGTTTGTGGCGTCAACGAGATCTCGAACTGGTTGACCCCGTATTCGGGGTGAAACTGTTCGATCCCCACACCAGATGTGGTGGCCGCAGCGGTGACGTCGCGCACGAACGCCTCGTGTTCGAGCAAGCCGGCCAGGCCGTACTGCGCCCACAGCGTCGACGGCAGTCGGCTGCCGTCGGCATTGACCAACACGAACTCGATTTCGTGGCCGACCACCGCCTTGATATCTGCTTCCTCGAGCGCGGCTTCGATGCGGGCCAGCGTTCCGCGGCTGCAGGCCGGCACCGGTGTGCCGTCCTGCTCGAAGAATGCGCCCGGCGCCCAGGCCAATCCGTCCCCAATGATGCGCAGTGCCGACAGGTCGATGCGGATGCGCTGATCGCCGACCACGCCGATGTTGTCGGTGAACGCGATGCCGGTTTGGTCGATGGCGAAGGCATGCCACACCGGGCTGGCCCCCACCCCGGGGTCGGCGAATGTGTTGGTCCGTCGGATCGGCACAGTTTTGGCGTGGGTGAGCCCGGCCGGATTGACCACGGTGCCGATGACTGCGTCGACCCCTTCTGCTTCGAGTTGAGCGATCGCCGCGGCGGCAAGCGGGGTGGCGGTCACGCCGGGCGTATCACGCGCGGCTGGGCAGCGTGAGCTTGCAGCTCTGCCCGATATCCAAGGTGCGCAGCACGCGTCCCATTCCCAGCCACAGCGCACACGACAACGCCAGGTCCGCCAGCAGCTCGTCGGAGAAGTGTTCGCGGCACCGGGCCCAGAACTCTTCGTCGTCGCGCAGCACGGTGTGTTCGGTGGCGAATCGGTGCGCGAACTCCGCTGCCAGCCGCTCCTGCTCGCTGTAGCCCGGCCAGGTCCGCCACTGCACAGCGTGCTCGTAGAGCTCTTCGTCGACACCTTCCGCGGGCCCGTCAGCGGCACGGGTGTTGACGCAGACCTCGCATTCGTTGTTGTGCGCGGTCACTATTCGCGCCAGTTCGCGGGTGCGCATCGGCAGCCTGCTGTGGTTGTACACCGCGTCGCTGAACGCGGCGATCGCGCCGCCGAGCCGGGGCGATTTCTCGATCCAGCCCGCCAGGTCGTCGTCAGCGAATGTTCCGATTCGGCTCATGGCGCGATGGTACGCCCGACGCTGGTCGCGGAAGTTTTACGGTGGCGGCGCTGGCCAGATCCCGGCGATCCTCATGCCAATCACGTTGCGTGACAATCCGGTGTGCGATGCGGTCGAGGGCGGCTTCGACTTGGGCCCGGTCCGGCCGTCCCTGGTAACTGGGTGAGCGAGATAGCTTGTCCACGATCCACTCCCGGATCAGCGTGGTGACGAACTCGACCTGCCGGGCGCCACGCGGAGTCAGCCAGAGGTGGTCGACGTCTTGCCCTGCGTAGCCGGCGCGTACCAGGCTGCCGAAGGCGGGTTCGATGACTTCGTACGGCACACCGAACTGCTCGCCGATCTCGGTCAGTCGGGCTGTTCCGAAAACCCTTGTATACCTGTGGATTTGCAGCAGCGCCCACAGCTGGGCGACGTCGAGCTGACAATCGGGTCTCATGGCAATGCTGCGCAGGCGCATCCCGGGGTCACCACGTCGCAGCAGTCGCCCAATCGCTGTTTCGAGCATCTCATCCGGTGATTGGGTGGTCGGCATAGCGAACCCGTCGCCGAGGTCGGCGGCGCGGTAGGCGATATCTCTCAGCGGCACCTCTTTGAGGAATAGCGCCAGGATGAAACCAACCGCCGCGACGGGCACCGCCCACAGGAACACCTGGGTGAGCGACTCGGCATATGCGCCCACGATCGGGGAGGCCATCTCCTTGGGCAGCCGGTGCAGAGCCTCCGGTGAGCTTGCCGCGGCGGGCGGTGCATGGCTTGCCGCTAGGGCCGGCCCGAGTCGGCTGTGCAAGAAGTTGGTGAACAGCGAACCGAATATCGCGGCGCCGAACGAACTGCCGATGGTGCGGAAAAATGTCACACCCGACGTGGCCACCCCGAGGTCTTCGAACCGCGACGTGTTCTGCACGATGAGCACCAGCACCTGCATGCACAGGCCGATACCGGCGCCCAAGATGACGAGGTAAAGCGATTGCAGCAGCGCCGATGTCGACGGATCCATCCGCGACATCAGCCAAAACGCGAACCCCATGACGACGCTCCCCGCGACCGGGAAGATCTTGTAGCGGCCGGTCCGGCCGACCAGCACTCCGCTGCCCATCGACGTGGTGAGCATGCCCACCACCATCGGCAGCGTGCGCAGGCCCGATGTCGTCGCTGAGACGCCGTCGACGAACTGCATATACGTCGGAAGGAAGGTCAGCGCCCCCAACATCGCAAACCCGACCACGAACGACAACACGCAGCACACGGTGAACACCGGGCTTGCGAAAAGCCTTGTCGGCAGGATCGGTTGCGGCGTACGGCTTTCCACCCATACGAAGACGCCCAGCAAGACTGTCGAGCCGACGAACAGCCCGATGATCGTCGCCGATCCCCATGGATACGTCGTGCCGCCCCAACTCGTCGCCAAGGTCAGCCCGGCGGCCCCCAACCCGACGAACACAATCCCGGCGTAGTCGATGACCGGCCTGCTGCGCCCCGCCAGTGCCGGAATCGCCGCGGCGGCGACGAAGAACACCACCACCGAGATCGGCACATTGATCCAGAACGCCCACCGCCAGCTCAAATGGTCGGTGAAGTAGCCGCCCAGCAGCGGACCGATCACCGTCGTCACACCGAACACCGCGCCCAAGGCGCCCTGATAGCGACCGCGGTCGCGCAGCGGGATGACCTCACCGATCAACGCGGTAGCGGTCACCGTGAGCCCGCCGCCGCCGATGCCCTGCAGCGCCCGCGCAAGCACCAGCATGATCATCGACTGCGACAGCCCGCACAGCACCGAGCCGGCGACGAAGAACACAACAGCCGCCTGAAAAACCGCCTTGCGGCCGAAGAGGTCGCCGAACTTGCCGACAAGCGCGGTGATGATGGTCGAGGCCAGCAGATAGCTGGTCACCACCCACGACTGGTGGCCCGCCCCGCCCAGGTCGGCGACGATGGTCGGCAACGCGGTCGCGACGATGGTCTGGTCGAGCGCGGCCAGCAGCATCCCCAGCAGGATCGACACGAACACGAAGTTGCGACGCTGCGGGCTGATCTGGGTGCTGGGCGACACCGCATCCGGCCCGGCGGGTGCCGCCGCCGTAGGTGCTGTCATTGCAGCCTCTCAGTTGCCGTGTGCCGACCGGCGTTACCTGGGCCGCAACCGAAGGGAGGGCCGCCGCCGGTCAGGTCGTGGGCGGCCGAGAGACACACTGCGCGGCATAGAGTTGCTCGCCCAGCTTGTCCATCAACTCCAGCTGCGTTTCGAGGTACTCGATGTGGTCTTCCTCGTCGGCCACGATTTTCTCGAAGATATTTGCGGTGGTGCTGTCTTGCTTCTCCCGGCACAGGATGATCGCCGGTTTCAGCCGGTTGATCACGTCGTATTCGAGCGCGAGATCGCTCTCGAACTGTTCGCGCAGCGTCTGGCCGACGCGCAGCGAGCCGATGCGCTGATAGTTGGGCAATCCGTCGAGCAACAGGATGCGGTCGGTGACCAGTTCGGCATGCCGCATTTCGTCGAAGGACTCCGCGCGGGTGCGTGAGGCCAATTCGGTGAAACCCCAGTTCTCCTGCATCTTGGAGTGCAGGAAATACTGATTGATAGCGGTGAGTTCACTGGTCAGCTGCTCGTTGAGCAGGCGCAAGACATCCGGATCACCCTGCATGATCGCTCCCTTATTCCAAGGCGTTCACGTTTCACAGTGCGCACGGCATTTGCCGCGGTGGTGCTGGGCTGTAACACCACTACGCCGTGCCGGGTTCAATGTATCCGGCGACGACGCTCGACGTACGTCGACCCGCGGAGCAGCCGGACAAGCCAGCGGGTGACTTAGGTTAGACTGCACTAACCCACTTAGGTTAGACTCCACTAATATGGACGTCAGCAGTCCGGCGGCGCCGACACGTGAGTTGGTCGGCAGCGAGGTGCGCTGATGTACGTATGCCTGTGCACAGGGGCGACCAGCCAAACCGTGTGCGACCTCGTCGCGCGGGGCGCATCGACGTCCAAGGAGGTAGCTGCCGCGTGCGGGGCAGGCGCCGACTGTGGGCGTTGCCGCCGCACGCTGCGGGCGATCATCGCTTCGGCGAGGCAGCTCGACACCAGCGCCGCCCGCTGACGCACTTTTAGTTGCCGCGCCGACCAGTGAATTCTGCGAGTGCGTCAGCGTTGGCTTGCCCGCCCATCAGTTTGGCGAAGTGAGCGTTCTCCCGGGCGCTGGCCGCCGCAATCTCGGGCCGGATCGGTTCGACGATCGTGTGCTTGACCGCCATCAGGCTCGCGATCGGGCGTGAGGCCAAGATCTCGGCATGCCGCCGGGCTACAGCCATCAGCTCGGAGGGCTCGCAGACTCTCCAGACCAAGCCCATGCGAAGCGCCTCCTCGGCGTCGACCCATTCTGAGGACATCAACAGCCACGCCGCGTTCTGCCGGCCCACCAGCTGCGGCAATAAATAGGACGACGCCGCCTCCGGTGCGACGCCCAAGCTGGTAAAGGGACACTTCAGCTGCGCGGTCGACGACATGAACGCCAGGTCGGCGTAGCCGAGGATGGTGGCGCCGATACCTACCCCGACACCGTTGACCGCACAGATCAGCGGCTTGGGAAACGCACTGAGCGCATCGATCAGCCCGGTGAAGCCGTATTTTCCCGGCGTGAAGTCCGGGTCGGCGACGCGCGCTTGCATTTCGGCAAGGTCCGTGCCGGAGCTGAAGGCGCGCCCAGTGCCGGTGATCAGCACGACGGCGATGTCCGGATCCTCGGCCGCAGCCAGCAGCGCCTCGGCGGCGGCGTCGTAGAGCGCCTCGTTGAACGCGTTGAGTGCTTCGGGCCGGTTCAGGGTGAGGGTGCGCACCCCGTTCTGGTCGTCGATCTGCAGTATCACGGCTGAACTCCTTACCCGAAGGGTGATTTCAGTACGTAGCGGCTGGTGGGCACGGTGTCGAAGTTCTCGTTGGCGCCGAAAGCCGTTGTGCTGGCGACCATCCGGCTGATCCGGTGCTGCAGGTCGGTGTCATCGGCGGCGCCGAAGAACGCCTTCAGGTCGCTGATCGACTCGGCAGGGAACAGCTCTTCGACGATGCCCGCGATCGCTGGCGCATCCGGGGTTAAGGCGCGCACCACCCAGTTCTGCGTGTAGCCGAAGGTCGCCTGGGTTTCGATCGCCACCGGTGTGTGGTCGCGCTGCCATCGGGTCAGCCACGTCTCCGGGTCCATGTTGGCGGGTCGGCGCAGCAGCGCAATGTTCGCCAAACCATCTGTGCGATCGCCGATCTGGAGTGGCGCCGGCAGCGGGGTCGATTCGGTGACCAAGTAGGCGCCGAGCTGATCGCACTCCGCCTGCAGCAGTCTCAGCGCCGCGGCAACCTCATCTCCGTAACACTGCCGGGTCCAGATACTCACCACGGCGGCGACCGGCGGGTCGAGCGTCGTCAGCGTCATCAGCGAGTCGCGCACCGCGCTGTCTCGGACGTTGACGGTCAGTCCAGCAACGCCGAGTCGGAGTATGGCCTCTGCGACGGGGCCTCGTTGCCGGGCGCACCACTCGTCGTCGCGGTCGGCCGCCTGCAGCACAGCAATGACCTTCTCCATGGGCTGAACCTAACGCTGTGCCGGCGGGTCCGGTTGGTCCCGCAGCCATCTGGGCAAGATGAACACACCGTCGGCTTCCACGGTGACGCCTCGGTCGTCGGCGAGATGACCCACCGCGAACGTCTTCGCTCCCTCGACTCGCGTGGTCGTCGCCTCGGCGTGCAGGCGGCCCAGCCGGGTGGCCCGCACATAGCGCAGGCTGATGGTGCCGGTGAACCGCGGATTGACGCCGTCGCTGGCGGCTTCGCCGAGCAGGTGGTCGAGGACCAGGGCGGCCACTCCCCCGTGCACATGGCCCGGCGGGCCCTCGTAGGCCGCGCCGAGGTGAAAATCGCACCACACCTTTCCCGACGGGTCGTGGTGGACCACCAACGGCGGGGCCAGCGGGTTGCAGATGCCGATGACGGCGTTGCCCCAGGCCATCCGCTCGCCGCTGGGCAGGTAGCGCACTCCGAAGGTGCCGTCGAGCTGCTTGTCACGCAATCTCGCTGTGGCCGAGTCGATCTCGGCTTGTGCTGCGGCGACGACCTCAGCGTCGACCTGGGTCCGTACGGTGGCGTCAACCAGCTCGCGGACCGAGCGGGCCAGTGGTTCATAGATCGCACGCAGCCGCTCGAGGTCCTCGGCGCTGATGTTCTCCTGGGTGAAGTCCAGCATGATGCAAACTAGAACACGTTCTTGCCAGGCGTCGAGCAGCGGGTGCCGCCTAGCGGACCAGACGTACGTCCTGGTCGCGGCTGACCAGCTCGCCGATGATGGCTGCCAGCCGGCGGTAGGCCGCGTCGCGGCCACTCGAGGATCGAAAGACCAGCCCGATCCGTCGTCCCGGCCGGGGTGTCGCGAACTGCGCGAGGCCGAGCCGGCTGCGCGCCGCCTCAACGGCGACCGCGCTCTGCGGGATCAACGTCACGCCCAGCCCTCCGGTGACGCACTGCACCGCCGTCGCGAGCGACGCCGCCCGGGTATTGGCCACCTCGGCCTGGATCCCGGCCTTGCGGCACAGGTCCAGGGCCTGATCGCGCAAGCAGTGGCCCTCGTCGAGCAACAGCAACGGCAACTGCGCCAGCGCTGCCGGCGGAACTCGTCGCTTACCGGACAGCGGATGCCCCGGCGGTAGTGCGAGCACGAAGTCCTCGTCGTAGATCGGGATCTCGGTGATACCGCTGGCCTCGGCCGGCAAGGCGATCAGCGCGGCATCCAGTGCGCCTTCGCGCAACGCCGCCAGCAGTCGCTCGGTTTGATCCTCGACCACCCGCAACGTCAGCGCGGGCAGTCGATCGGCAAGCCCGCCCAGGACCGTCGGCAGCACGTACGGGGCTACCGTGGGGATCAGCCCAAGCCGCATGCTGCCTTCCAGCGGATCGGATGCCCCCGCCGCGGCTGCGGTGAACGCGTCCACAGCATCGATCGCCGCCTGGGCGTGTGGTAGCAACTGGCGGCCCTCCGGCGTCAAGAAGACACGCCGGGTCGACCGCTCGATCAACTGGACACCGAGGCCGGTTTCCAACGCCGCCAGCGCCTGCGACAACGTCGACTGGCTGACGCCGAGAGTGGTTGCGGCACTGCCGAAGTGCTGTTTCTCCGCCACCGCCGCGAACGCACGCAGGCCCGCGACCGTCGGTTGATAAGTCTTATCGGTCATACCTATCAATGTAGTGGGATGTATCACCTTTAATTCTAGGTTTGGTTTGGGCAGGATGGTGGTGAGCAAATCCGATCTTGAACTTGAGGAGCGACATGGCCCTGTTGAGCATTGGCGATCAGTTCCCCGCCTACCAGCTCACCGCACTGATCGGTGGTGATCTGTCGAAAGTCGACGCCAAGCAGCCCGGCGACTACTTCACCACCATCTCCAGCGACGACTACCCCGGCAAGTGGCGAGTGATCTTCTTCTGGCCGAAGGACTTCACATTCGTGTGCCCGACCGAGATCGCCGCCTTCGGCAAGCTGAACGACGAGTTCGAAGACCGCGACGCCAAGGTCTTGGGTGTCTCGGTGGACAGCGAGTTCGTCCACTTCAACTGGCGTGTGCAGCACGAGGACCTGAAGAAGCTGCCGTTCCCGATGCTGTCGGACATCAAGCGCGAGCTCGTCACGGCTACCGGAGCGCTGAACGACGACGGCGTCGCCGACCGGGTCACCTTCATCGTCGACCCCAACAACGAGATCCAGTTCGTTTCGGTCACGGCCGGGTCGGTGGGCCGCAACGTCGACGAGGTGCTGCGCGTGCTCGACGCCTTGCAGTCCGACGAGCTGTGCGCCTGCAACTGGCGCAAGGGCGACCCGACGATCGACGCCGGCGAAGAGCTCAAGAAGTCGGCGTAAGGAGCGGCGCATGAGTATCGAGAACCTCAAGTCCGCGCTGCCCGAGTACGCCAAGGACCTCAAGCTCAACCTGGGCTCGATCACGCGCACCACAGCGCTGGGTGAAGAGCAGCTGTGGGGCACGCTGCTGGCGAGCGCGGCCGCGACCCGAACCACGCAGGTGCTGGCCGAGATTGGCGCGGAGGCAGCCGATCACCTGTCGGCTGAGGCTTACCAGGCGGCGCTCGGTGCTGCGGCCATCATGGGGATGAACAACGTGTTCTACCGCGCCCGCGGCTTCCTCGAGGGCCAGTATGACGACCTGCGCGCCGGGCTGCGGATGAACATAATCGCCAATCCCGGTGTGGAGAAGGCCAATTTCGAGCTGTGGTCGTTGGCGGTGTCGTCGATCAACGGCTGCCCGGACTGTCTTACCGCGCACGAGCGCACCTTGCGCGAAGCTGGGGTGGATCGGGAAGCCATCCTGGAGGCGTTGAAGGCAGCAGCGATTGTCGCCGGGGTAGCGCAAGCGATCACCAGCGCCGAGGCGCTGGCGGCTGTCAGCTGACCTTCGTAACGGCCCGTAGACTTCCGGCTGTGCCTTCGTGGGTTGATCACGCGATCTGGTGGCAGGTCTATCCGCTCGGTTTCGCGGGCGCCTTTCCCGCGGAGCAGCCGCCAGGCCCGGGCGAACACCGGCTGCGGCGCATCACCGAGTGGTTCGACCACGCGATTGCGTTGGGGGCATCCGGCATCGCGCTAGGGCCGATCTTCGCCTCCCGCACGCACGGCTACGACACCACCGACCACTACCGCATCGATCCGCGCCTCGGTGACGACGACGACTTCGACTACCTGCTCAGCGAGGCGCACCGGCGCGGCCTGCGGGTGCTGCTCGACGGCGTGTTCAACCACGTCGGCGTTGACTTTCCCCGCTATCGCGAGGTGCTGCAGGACGGTGCCTCGGCGGGCTGGTTTCATGGCCGCCCGGGCCATTTTCACGTCTTCGAAGGCCATGGCGACCTGATCACCTTGAACCACGACAATCCTGAAGTCGCCGACTACACCGTCGACGTGATGCGGTATTGGCTGCGCCGCGGCGCGGACGGCTGGCGCTTGGACGCGGCTTATGCTGTGTCGCCGCGGTTTTGGGCTGGCGTGCTGCCGCGGGTACGTGAGACACATCCGGATGCCTGGTTTCTGGGCGAGCTCATTCACGGGGACTACGCTGCCATGGTCGCTGAGGCACGCTTCGACTCGGCGACGCAATACGAGTTGTGGAAGGCGATTTGGAGCAGCCTCAACGACGGGAATTTCTACGAGCTGGACTGGGCGCTGCAGCGGCACAACACTTTTCTGGCTAGCTTCGCGCCGCTGACCTTCATCGGCAATCACGATGTCACCCGCATCGCCAGCCAGCTTGAGAATCCCGAGCACGTGGCGCTTGCCCTCGCGATTCAGATGACGGTCGGGGGCATTCCCAGCGTCTACGCCGGTGACGAGTTCGGCTATCAGGGGGTCAAGGAGGAGCGGTTCGGCGGCGACGACGCGGTGCGTCCCAAGTTCGGCTCTCCCCCGGTGCCGGTCGATGAGCGCGGGGCACGGCTGTGGTCGCTGCACCAATACCTCATCGGACTGCGCCGCCGCCACCCGTGGCTGCGTGCCGCGTCGACGACCGCGTTGCGGCTCGAGAACCGGCACTACGTCTACCAGACGCGCTGCGGCGACGACGCACTGATCGTGGCTCTCAACATCGACGACATGCCGCTGCAGGTAGATATTTCGCGTGCCGAGGTGATCGCCGGAAGTGGAGCACCTGCGCAAGAAGTCGTCGACGCGGTGGTGGTCGAACCACACGGCTGGCGAATTTTGCGCCCTCTCGAAGGGGCCTAGCGGAGCCGCTTGAGCGTCGACGGGTCTTGTTCGCCGTCGTAGTACTTGTCGAGCAGCTCGACGAAATCCCGGTTGTCGTCGGTGGCATAGGCGAACAGCGTCATCGACGAGCGCACCTTGAGATCGTCGGGTGAGCCGAAGATCTCGTGGATCGAGCGGTCTTCGATGGCGTTGACCAGCCGTGCGCACTCGTGAAGCCGCGGGCCGAGCACGTCGTGCGCAAGGTAGGCTCGGGCCTCGTCCAGCGAAGAGATCGCATACCGCGCGGCCATGGGGCTGCTGCCCAGCCCGGAGACTTGCGGGAAGATGAACCAGATCCAGTGGCTGCGTTTGCGGCCAGCGCGCAGCTCCTCGACGACGGTGGGGTAAACCCGATCCTGCGCGTCGACGAAACGCTGCAGATCGAAGGGATCGCGTCCGGATTTCATGCATCCACGGTGGCACAGTCCCTACGCTATGGGCGATGGCGGTCAAACGACGGGTGCCCAATGCGCGTGACCTCGCGCCGCTGATCCGTTTCCGTAAACCCCAACTGGACCTGGCCCGACGTCGGCTCGAGGGCGCGCTGACCATCGACGACTTGCGGCGCATCGCCAAGCGACGCACCCCGCGGGCGGCGTTCGATTACACCGACGGGGCCGCCGAGGACGAAATCTCGTTGAATCGTGCGCGACAAGCCTTTCGGGACATCGAGTTTCACCCCGCCGTGCTGCGCGACGTCAGCAGCGTTCGGGCCGGCTGGGATGTCCTCGGCCGGCCGGTCGCGTTGCCGTTCGCGATCGCGCCGACCGGGTTTACCCGGTTGATGCACACCGAAGGCGAGATCGCCGGGGCGCGGGCAGCGGCGAGGGCCGGAATCCCATTTTCGCTCTCGACACTGGGCACCGCGTCAATCGAAGACATTGCAGGAGTTATCCCGCAGGGCCGCAAATGGTTTCAGCTGTATATGTGGCGCGACCGGGATCGGTCGATGGCGTTGGTGCGGCGGGCCGCCGAGGCGGCGTTCGACACGTTGCTGGTCACCGTCGACGTGCCGGTCGCCGGTGCGCGGCTGCGCGACACCCGTAACGGGATGACGATCCCACCGTCGTTGACGCTGCGCACCGTGCTCGATACTGTTGTCCGCCCGCGCTGGTGGTTCGACCTTTTGACCACGCAGCCATTGGCGTTCGCGTCGCTGGACCGCTGGCCGGGCACCGTGGCCGAATACCTCGACACCATGTTCGACCCCAGCGTCACGTTCGACGATCTGGCGTGGGTCAAGACCCAGTGGCCTGGCAAGCTCGTCGTCAAGGGAATCCAAAGTCTCGAGGACGCCCGCGCCGCGGTAAAGATCGGTGTCGACGGCATTGTGTTGTCGAATCACGGTGGCCGCCAACTCGATCGGGCCCCTGTTCCGTTCCATCTGTTGCCCTCGGTGGCTCGCGAGTTCGGCGGCGACACCGAGATCCTGCTGGATACGGGCATCATGTCCGGCGCCGACATCGTCGCCGCGATCGCGCTGGGCGCCCGGTGCACGCTGATCGGACGGGCGTATTTGTACGGGTTGATGGCCGGCGGCGAGGCCGGGGTACAGCGCGCCATCGACATTCTGTCCGCTCAGTTGACCCGCACCATGCGGCTGCTGGGTGTCACCTGCCTCGAGGAACTGTCGCCCGCCCATGTCACGCAATTGCGGCGTCTAGGGCCGCTATCCACAGGTTGACGGCCGTAACCGTTCCGTCGACCGCCATTTCAAAGGCAGCGAAACCAGTTACATACGCGGTAGCGGCATTGGTTACTCGGCTGGGCTGTCGTCGGTATTTGCCGCTCCAGCAATGACAGGAGGCAATCGGCAAGGACCCGCTGGGTTCCCAGTGGCATGAGTACTTATCTGGTGCCCGACAAGCACTGCGATCAAATGGGCACTGACCAGTACCCTGGCGATCTCGCCTTCGCCGACCCACGAATGCACATCGACGACTGAGCCCCCGCTTACGGAGCTGGTCATTTCCTAGGCCGGTACCGCGATAAGCCTCGCCGTGCTGTCGACGGCTGGAGCGATGGTGCCGGTCTTGTCCAGCCCGGCCAGATCACGCCAGGAGCGGATCGCCTGGCGGGTGAGCTCGACGACGCGGCCTGCCATCGTCCCTCCGCGTGCCAGTGCGTGGGCGCGCACGGCGTGAGCGGTCACTTCCTCGATGGTGACCCGTAGGTGGCTGTCGACGAGCGCGGTCGACTCGCATGCGGACCGCACGGCATACAGTCCGGGGCCTTGCAGCGACGAGTCGGCCGCGCAGGCGGCGCGTTCGGCGGCGACCCACTCCGCGAACGGCGGCATATGGCCCGACGCAGCAGCTCGGTGCAGTTCGGCGATGTCCACGATCGCTTTGATCGCACTGAGTTTGGCGTACCGAACGACTCCCCAGCTCGGGTTGACCAACAGTTCGGCCAGCCACGCGTGTACGACGCTGCCGGGAGCATCAGCGGTTCCTACTGTCTCCCAAGCAAGATCAAGGGCGAGCACGCTGTTTTCCGGTGACAGATATCCGTCCGGGCCCGCCAGCAGGTCGTTGCAGGACTGGACCAGGACCGCCAGTGGACGGGCCGAGCAGGACGGAAAGTCGGTGATCTGTGCATCGCCGTTGATGTAGGAAATCACGTTCATTGCGCACCCCTTGCCCGATCCGGGCAGATGCGATCCTTTGGCCAACCTCAGCGGATGAGTGATGCGGTCGAGATCCATTGCGGTTGGCTCCTTTCGCCTTCCACTGCCAGATAGACCGGCTGGTTACTTGCTAAGACGGCCGACAGGCGCTTTTCGTTCACACCGCTTGCGGTCTTGGTAGTAACCGTCTTAGACAGTTACAGGTTGCACCCGCGGTTGAAACCTGTCAAGGTGGTTACGTGAAGTTCAGCTTTGTGAGCGGACGCGCCTGCCTTGACTTCGCAGGCACGCTGAAGTTTCGAGAGACTTCAGCGCCCGAAGAGGTGTTGACGCAGCCTGAACTGCTCTCGGAATGGGCCCTTCAGGCGGGATTGATCCATACGGCCATCCACGTCACTGCCGCCGAGCTCGCTGACGCGATCGCACTGCGCGAGGCCATTTATCGGACCGCTACTGCCCGGCTCGAACTCCACCGGCCCAAAGCCGCCGACGTCGACTTGCTCAACGGGCACGCAAGGCAACCCAGGCTGACACCGCGATTGCACCGGAGCGGGTCTGTTCGCCGTGAGGGCACCACGTCGCAACTGCTGGCGACCCTGGCCGCAGACCTACTCGACCTGCTCGCCAGCCCCGACATCGAGAGCGTCAAACGCTGCTCGCACCCCCGCTGCTCACGCCTCTACGTGGACGCGTCTCGAGCGAAGAACCGGCATTGGTGCGGGATGGCCACGTGCGGCAATCGCGCCAAGGTCGAAGCCTTCCGGGCTCGCCAACGCGCCGCCGCCCGCTGATCGGGATCAGGCCCGCGTCACCCGCGAGGAGCAGCGCACCCGGTCCGCGCGGCTGTACACGTTCATCGACGTGCCCCGTAAGAATGCCACCAGTGTCAGCCCCGATTGAGTGGCCAGATCGACTGCCAACGACGACGGCGCCGAAACAGCTGCTAGCACGGGCACGCCGGCCATCACCGTCTTCTGGCTGATCTCGAACGACGCCCGGCCGCTAACCAGCAGCACCGTGGCTGTCAAGGGAATCCGGTCGTTTTCCACGGCCCAGCCGATCACCTTGTCCACGGCGTTGTGACGTCCCACGTCCTCTCGCACCGCCAGCAGCGTGCCGTCCACGGTGAACAGGGCAGCCCCATGCAGGCCACCGGTGCTGGCAAACAGCGCCTGCTCGTCGCGCAGCCGGATAGGCAAGGCCGACAACACTTCTGGGGTGATGGTGGAGGGGTCGTCGCCCGGACAGTAGCGGCTGATCAACTGCACCGCGTCCAGCGATGCCTTGCCGCACACCCCGCACGACGACGTGGTGTAGAAGTTGCGGGTGACGTCTGGCGTCGCGACACCGGGTGCGAGCGACACATCCAGCACGTTGTAGGTGGTGGTTCCGTCTGGGCCGTCGCCGCGGCAATACCGCGCGCTCACGACGTCGTCGCGGTGGGCGATGATTCCCTCGGTCAGCAAAAAGCCTTGCGCCAGTTCGACATCAGAACCCGGCGTGCGCATCGTGACCGCGAGCGGGGTGCCGTTGACGCGAATCTCCAGCGGCTCCTCCACGACCAGCGTCTCGGGGCGGTCGACCGCGTTGTCGGCAGTGACGTGCTGGGCGCGTCGCCGCGCCGTCACCCGGCCCATTGGGCCGGCTCCAACCGGATGACGATCGCCTTGGATACCGGTGTATTCGACTTCACCGCAACATGATCCAGCGCTACCAGTGGATTGGTCTCGGGATAGTAGGCGGCCGCGTTGCCCACGGGCGTCTGGTAGCCCACCACCATGAAGTCCTTCGCCCGCCGCTCCTGCAGCTGTCCGTCCACGCCCATGAACTCGGAAACCAGGTCGACGCGGTCGCCCTCGGTCAGGCCGAACGCCTCCAAGTCGACCGGATTGACGAACACCACCCTGCGGCCGCCTTTGACCCCGCGGTAGCGGTCATCGAGCCCGTAGATCGTGGTGTTGTACTGGTCGTGGCTGCGCAGCGTCTGCAACACCAACCGCCCCGGGGGCACCGGCACCCATTGCAGCGGATTGACGATGAAGTTGGCCTTGCCTGTGCTGGTGGGGAATTCGCGTGCATCCCGGGGCGGATGTGGCAGCTGGAAGCCGTCGGGCCGGCGCACCTTCGTGTTGTAGTCCTCGCAGCCCGGCACCACGTCCGCGATCGCGTCGCGGATGGTGTCGTAGTCGGCGTTGAACGTCTCCCACGGCACTGGGTGGTCCGGCCCGAGCAGCGTGCGGGCCAGCTGACAGACGATGGCCACCTCGCTGCGCACCTGGTCGCTCGGCGGCTGCAGGCTGCCCCGCGACAGATGCACCATTGACATCGAATCTTCAACGGACACCTGCTGTTTCACGCCGTTCTGAATGTCACGGTCGGTGCGGCCCAGTGACGGCAGGATCAGGGCCGTCGCACCGTGGACGACGTGGCTGCGGTTCAGCTTCGTCGAAACCTGGACCGTCAGTGAGCAATTACGCAACGCAGCCTCGGTGACAGCCGTGTCCGGTGTGGCCAGCGCGAAATTGCCGCCCATCCCCATGAACACCTTGGCCCTGCCGTCGCGCATGGCCCTAATTGCATTGACTGTATCGAGGCCATGGTCGCGCGGGCTGACGATCCCGAAGCGGCGGTCCAGCGCCGCCAGGAATGCCTCGGGCATCTGCTCCCAGATGCCCATGGTGCGGTCGCCCTGGACGTTGGAATGTCCGCGCACCGGGCACACCCCGGCCCCCGGCTTGCCGATCATGCCCCGCAGCAGCAGCACGTTGGTGATCTCAGCAATCATCGGCACCGCGTGGCGGTGCTGGGTGAGCCCCATCGCCCAGCACACCACCGTGCGCTGCGATGCGGCCATCATCGCGGCAACCCGCTCCAGCTGCTGACGGTCGACGCCAGTCGCCTCCACCACGGTGTCGAGATCGACTGCGCGGGTATTCGCCTCGTACGCTTCGAAATTCGCGCAGTGCGCGGCGATGAAGTCCCGGTCCACCACGCTGCCCGGCGCCCGGTCGTCGGCCTCCAGCAGCAGCCGACCCAGCCCGGCGAACAGCGCCATGTCGCCGCCGATGCGGATCTGCACGAATTCGTCGGCGATCGGAACGCCATGTCCGAGCAGCCCGTGTACTTTCTGCGGGTCTTTGAACCGGATCAGCCCGGCCTCCGGCAGCGGGTTGACCGCGACGATGCGGGCACCGTTGGCCTTGGCCTTCTCCAGGACCGACAGCATCCGGGGATGGTTGGTGCCCGGATTCTGCCCCGCGATCACGATCAGGTCGGCGTTGGCGACGTCCTCGACGGTCACGGAGCCCTTGCCGATGCCGATCGATTCGCTCAGCGCCGCGCCGGAGGACTCGTGGCACATGTTCGAGCAGTCCGGCAGGTTGTTGGTGCCGAAGCACCGCACCATCAGCTGATAGAGAAACGCGGCCTCGTTGCTGGTTCGCCCCGAGGTGTAGAACACCGCCTGGTTCGGGTCGTCGAGCGCGCGCAGCTCGTCGGCGATCAACTGATAGGCCTGGGGCCAGCTGATCGGGCGGTAGTGGTCGTCGCCCGGACGCAACACCATGGGATGGGTCAGCCGACCCTGCTGCGACAGCCAAAACTCCGGTCGCCCTTCGAGGTCGGCGATCGAGTGCCGCGCGAAGAACTCCGGGGTGACGACGCGCTTGGTGGCCTCCTCGGCGACGGCCTTGGCGCCGTTTTCGCAGAACTCAGCGATTTTGCGGCCACCCGGTTCTTCCGGCCAGGCGCAACCTGGGCAGTCGAACCCCTGACGCTGGTTCAGCCGCAGCAGCGACGCCGCCGTGCGCACCGCGCCCATGGAGGCTAGGCCACGCTGCATGGACACCAACACCGCCTTGAGGCCGGCGGCCTCACGTTCGGGGCCCGTCGTGGCCAGCGCGTGCTCGTCGTAGGTCACGTCGATGTCCCGTTGCCGACGCGTTCGACCCGCCACCTGCGCCTCCTTGCTTGGCCCCGCTCTTCCAGTATGCGGGCCCGGCGTGCCGTAGAGGTCGGCCGTCGCCGGGAACAAACTGGACTCATTCCAGGTTGAGCGCATCAGGCTTAACTTTGGAGGTTTGATGGCTGAAGCCATATCAGTGCCGGTTTTATTTGTCAGCGATCCGATCGTGCTGCCGGGAATGGTTGTGCCGATCGCGCTTGACGACGCCGCGCGGGCGGCGGTCGACGCGGCCCGCGCCAGCGAGTCGGGCAAGCTGCTGATGGCGCCCCGGCTCGACGACCGCTACCCTTCCTACGGGGTGTTGGCGGCGATCCTTCAGGTCGGCCGCATCGCCGGCGGAAATGCCGCGGCGATCGTGCGCGGTGAGCGTCGGGCCCACATCGGCACCGGCAGCAGCGGACCGGGTTCGGCACTGTGGGTCGAGGTGCACGAGGTGGTCGAGCCCGAGCCCACGGAAAAGATCCGCAAGCTGGCCGCCGACTACAAGAAGCTGCTGCTGGCCATGCTGCAACGACGCGAAGCCTGGGAACTGGTCGACATGGTCAACCGGCTGAACGACCCGTCGGCGCTGGCGGACATGGCGGGCTACGCGTCGTATCTGAGCGACGTGCAGAAACGGCAGCTGCTGGAAACCGAAGACGTCGGCGAGCGACTGCAGGTGCTGATCGACTGGACCGGCGAGCACCTGGCCGAGGTCGAGGTCACCGACAAGATCGCCGAAGACGTGCGCGCCGGCGTGGAGAAGCAGCAGAAGGAGTTTCTGCTGCGCCAGCAGCTGGCAGCGATCCGCAAGGAACTGGGCGAAGGTGAGCCCGACGGTTCCGACGACTACCGGGCTCGCATCGAAGCCGCCGATCTGCCGGAGAAGGTGCGCGAGGCCGCGCTGCGCGAGGTCGGCAAGCTCGAGCGTGCCAGCGAGCAGAGCCCGGAGAGCGGCTGGATCCGGACCTGGCTGGACACCGTCTTGGATCTGCCGTGGAACGTGCGCACCGAGGACTCCACGGACCTGAAGGCGGCGCGAGAGATCTTGGACGCCGACCACCACGGTCTGGACGACGTCAAGGACCGCATCGTGGAATACCTCGCGGTGCGGGCGCGTCGCGCCCAGCGCGGGTTGCAGGTCGTCGGCGGTCGCGGCTCGGGTGCGGTGATGGCGCTGGCGGGCCCGCCCGGCGTCGGCAAGACGTCGCTGGGTGAGAGTGTCGCCCGGGCGCTGGGCCGCAAGTTCGTGCGGGTCGCGTTGGGCGGCGTGCGCGACGAGGCCGAGATCCGCGGGCACCGGCGCACCTACGTGGGTGCGCTGCCCGGCCGGATCGTGCGCGCGATCGGCGAGACCAGCTCGATGAATCCCGTTGTGCTGCTTGATGAAATCGACAAGATCGGCTCCGACTTCCGCGGCGATCCCGCCGCGGCGCTGCTGGAGGTGCTCGACCCCGCGCAAAACCACACCTTCCGCGACCACTACCTGGACCTGGATCTGGACCTGTCCGATGTGGTGTTCCTGGCGACCGCCAACGTCGTCGAGAACATCCCGTCGGCACTGCTGGACCGGATGGAGCTGGTGGCTATCGACGGGTACACCGAGGACGACAAGCTGGCGATCGCCCGCGACTTCCTGTTGCCGCGGCAACGCGAGCGGGCGGGTCTGAGCGCCGATGAGGTCAGCGTGACCGAGGCCGCGCTGCGCAAGATCGCCGCCGACTACACGCGCGAGCCGGGTGTGCGGCAGTTCGAGCGGCTGCTGGCCAAGGCGCTGCGCAAGGTGGCGACAAAGCTGGCCGAGGGTAGCGACGCCCCGGTGGTGGTCGACGAGTCGGACCTGGTCGGCTACCTGGGCCGCCCACGGTTCACCTCGGAGTCGGCCGAACGCACGGCGGTGCCTGGCGTGGCGACCGGTCTGGCGGTCACCGGGCTGGGCGGCGATGTGCTCTACATCGAGGCCAGCGCCAACGACGGCGAACCGGGACTGCAGCTGACCGGTCAGCTCGGTGACGTGATGAAGGAGTCCGCGCAGATCGCGCTGTCCTATGTCCGTTCGCACGCCGAGGAATTGGGCGTCGACCCGTCGAAGCTGGACCGGCGCATCCACGTGCACGTGCCGGCGGGCGCGGTGCCCAAGGACGGTCCGTCGGCCGGTGTGACGATGGTGACCGCGTTGGTGTCGATGGCCACCGGACGGCAAGTCCGCGCCGACGTCGGAATGACCGGCGAGGTGACGCTGAACGGGCGCGTGCTGCCGATCGGCGGCGTCAAGCAGAAACTGCTGGCCGCCCAGCGGGCCGGGCTGTCAACGGTGTTTATCCCGGCGCGCAACGAGCCTGACCTCGACGACGTACCCGCTGAAGTGCTCGAGGCGCTGGAGGTCAAGCCGATGACCGACGTCGCCGAAATCGTCGCGCAAGCCCTGGAACCGGCCCGAAAAAAGGCTGAGGTAGCTGCCGCAGCCGCCTAGTTTCTGCCGCGTCGTCGGCGGGATGTCGACAACGTCGAGGAAACCTCGGCATGGCTATGTCCAACTGGGTCGCGGGCCATGCGCTGGCTCACGAAAGACCCTGGAGTGCAGTGGCATTTGAAATTCGGCCGGTCCTCGGCCGGATGAATCAGCCGGCGGGAGCTATCTGGGCGCGCAATCTATCCGCGCGCGAGGCGACATACCGACGGTAGATCACACCAAGGAAAGCCGCGACGGCGTCGGCAACCAGGCGTGAGCGGACAGTAGCGACGATGTCAAAAGCGTGGTGCGCGTTGGGAAGCTCGCCATAGCACACGGTGCGTGTCCCGGCCTCGCGCAGCGCTGCGCAAAAGGCCCGGGCCTGTCTACTGGGAATCACCGAATCGTTCTGGCCGTGCAGCACGAAGAATGGCGGAGCCCCGCTGTGGGCATACGAAATCGGCGACGCCGACTTAAACAGCTCGGGGTTGTCGGCGTAGCGGCGTTGCATGACGAAATGCTCGAGAAACGGCAGCATCGTTGCGTGCATGTTGGTGGCATCGGTGAGGTCGTACACGCCGTAGTACGGCACGGCCGCCTGCACGGTCGTGTCGGCCGCTTCGAAACCCGGCTGGAACCGGGAATGATTCGCGGTGAGCGCGGCCAATGAAGCCAGGTGCCCTCCGGCAGAACCACCGGTGATCGCGATGAAGCCGGGATCACCGCCGTAGTCGGCGATGTTCGCGCGAACCCAGGCGATCGCTCGCTTCACGTCGATGATGTGTGCCGGCCACGCGTTGCGGGGACTCTTGCGGTAATCGATCGACACGCAGATCCAGCCCAGCTCCACCATCCGGCTCATGAGCGGATATGCCTGACCGCGTTTACCGTTGATCACCCACGCGCCGCCTGGGACCTGCACCAGCACCGGTGCCGGACGTTCGCCCGGCTGGGGGTAGCTGGGGTGCCGCCAGATGTCCAGCAGATTGTCGTGACCGGCCGGTCCGTAGGCGATATCCGTTGTCTGCGCGGTGTAGCGGCGGCGGTGCCCGGCCATGTGCAACAGGCCATCCCGGCGGGGACAGCCGTGGTGGTCGCCGAGCGGATGGCAAACCATCTCGCAGTAGTTGGTCCCGAGGCCTTCACCCAGCGCCGCGGTGAGAATTTGTTCCGCCCCCTGCGCCGCCCAGGCGGTCGCCACACGACCTACCGAGAGCGGGGTTATCCCGGACAACGCTTGCCCGGTAAGTACCTGCGGGCCAAACTCCGAAGAAAGCCACCCCGCAAACCAGCCCACCGCGGACGGCGAAGCTCGCAACAGCAGCGCACTGCGCATCGGGTCGGCCGCCAACTGTCCGAGTAGCCGTCGTCCTTCTCGTAGCACTGTCACGTCCGGACGGACGATCGGCGCCTTGCTTGCCCGCGGCGAAGCTAGCGGGCAGGCTCCTGCTCGGCTACGCAATGTTCGCCTCCTCACGCTGCTTGGCCCTTGAGTTGGTGCGAGTCACCAACGAGATGGCCGACTACATCGTTAGGTCGACGACCGTGTCACAACGGGATCAGGGCACGGTATGCCGGCCAGCTTTGCCAGGAATTCCATTTGCCGATCACGGCTGTTGTGCCGTCGATGATCTTCGATCGCCAGCCGGCTCCCAGGCGCGGGCGGCAGGTGATTGCCCCCCGAGTTCGATCCTTGCTTCGAGGGCCCGACATAGGGCTCGTGTGGGAATCGAGCCCACAGCGCCTTGAGCAGACTGTCGACTTCCTCGATGCGGGCGTCGAGCTCCTTGAGCGCCTCGAACGACCGATAGCCACCAGTGTTTCCGCCGGTCCAGCGGGGCATCATGGATTTCGCCAGATTCAGCAGTTCGGTGATCTCGACTCGGAGCATGGCTTCGAAAATCCTTGCCTGGGCCACCTGGGCCGCGTCGGCAGCTGAGGCCACACGGGCCGGTGCGTTCGTCGCTGATCGAATCCGAAAATCGTTGGAGGACTTCGGGGATGACGGGAAGTGATTACGTCGAGGTGACGGCGCGGATCGTTGCCCTCCGCCGATTACACCCCTGAATGGCGAGGTCATCGCCACCGATTCTGAGCGATGCATCACGTGAAGCTCCCTAAGCTGGCAGTCTGCATGGTGGCAGTTTGACTGCGGCGCCTAGCCAAGCGAGGTCGTTGGCGCGGCGCCCATCACAGACACTAGAAACAACCGGAAGTCATGTCAAGATTTGAGCAGAAGAGAATGGAGAGTTCCGGGCTTAGCCTCCGGTATTTCGTACGCTGTCTCCGTCAATAGCCGGTTTTTTCCTGATTGTGGCGGTGGAAACCGGAAAAGTGACTAGAACTTTCCTCGTGATTGCGGCAACATAGTTACCTGTGGCGCATACTCACAGAGGACTCGCCAGGGTGGGCCGCTACGTGGTGAACCGACGTGTCGCGCTGGGTTACAAACACCGCATCAACTTGGCGAATGACCTACCCATAACCGATCGAACGTTAGCCGACATCGAAAACGGCGTCCGCGAAGCCAGCCCGGGAACCTACGCCGTACTGGAAAACAAGCTGGGATGGGGACCCGGCAGCATCGAGGCCATCCGCGCTGGCCGCGAACCGATCGAGCTCACCACGGCATCGCCCACGCCGACTAACCCGTTGAGTTCGGTACCTACCGAGGAGCTGCTACTCGAGTTGCGTCGCCGTATCATCTGGGATCACGTTCGTTTCGACGGTGACGGCAGGGGCTGGGGCGCCCTTGTGCCGCGCGGCGACGGGGGTGAGAACGGCTAGCAAGGCCAGAATTTCCGTCATCGTCAGATCCTCTGGCTCCGTTTGTTGCAACAGCGCGTGCAACTCGTCGAGCAAGGCCCGGCGGTTGTCTTCGCAACATTCTTTGACGTCTTGCGGCAACCGCTCGAGCATGGGATCAAGCATGTAGCCCATGCTCGTCCGGCAGGTATACACGTGCAACGGAAATCCGTGTCTATCCGGTTCTGCAGTGATAATTCACCTAAAGTTCGCCGTCTAGCCCACATGGATTCAGGGCTGACCGGCCACTGCCGAGGACTGCCCGACCAAGTTCATCGTGACGTCCGCGAGCAACCGGTGACTGGCGGCATCGGCGATGGCGCGAGCGGCCCGGCGAATGGGCCTTGCAAGTTCTCGGAGAAAGGGGCCATGGGTCCAGGTCGGTTGTGCACAATCACCGCATGACAGATCGACAAGACCTGAAACGGCGGGTCGTGAGCGCTGGGCAACGTCTGGTCGTCAATCCGGTGGCCAGGCGGCTGCCGCTGACCATGATCGAAACCATCGGCCGCAAGACCGGGCAGCCAAGGCGCACCCCGGTCGGCGGCCGCCTGATCAACAACCAGTTCTGGATCGTGTCCGAGCACGGGGAGCACTCCCAGTACGTCCGCAACATCAAGGCCAACCCCGCGGTGCGGGTGCGGATCAACGGCGACTGGCACACCGGTATCGCGCACTTGCTGCCCGACGACGACCCGATCCAGCGGTTGCGCAACCTGCCGCGGCTCAACAGCGCCGCCGTGCGGGCGATGGGAACCGACCTGCTGACGATTCGCGTGGATTTGGACTGAGGCGTCCATGGCCTACGACACCGAACTTGCCGAGCGGATCCGCGAACTGGTAGACCCGCTACGGGGCGTGGAGGAAAAGCCGATGTTCGGCGGGCTGGCCTTCTTGATCAACGGCAATATGTCCGTGGCCGCCAGCGGTCAGGGCGGGCTGCTGGTGTGGGTGCCGCCGGAAGACGCCGACAAACTGCTCGCCCGGCAGCATGTGAACGCCATGGTCATGCGGGGCCGGGAAGCCCGCGGCTGGCTGCGCGTGGACGCCGACGCCGTGAACACCAAACGTCAGCTGCAGAGCTGGGTTACCCGCGGTACCGATTACGCCCGCAGCCTGCCGCCGAAGTGAGCTGCACGGTTGGTGACCTGGCGCGAGGGGTACGCCGTGGGTTATGGACGAGCGGAAACAGCTGGTGCGCCGGCTGCTGAAGGTCGCCGGCACCACATATGCGGCGGAGGCGGGAGTCCGGCTCAGCGACAAGCCGATGCCGCTGTTTCAGCTTCTGGTGCTGTGCATGCTGGCCAGCAAGCCGATCGACGCGGCGATCGCGATGCGCGCCGGGCGGGAGTTGTTCAAGAAGGGGTTGCGCACACCGAAAGCCGTTCTGGCGGCGGATCGACAGACGATGATCCGCGCGTTCGGCCGCGCCCACTACGTGCGCTACGACGAAAGCTCGGCCACCCGGCTCACCGACATGGCCGAACGACTCCGCGACGAGTACTCGGGGGATCTCCGCGAATTGGCCCGCGCCAGCGACCACGACGTGCGAACGGCCGCCCGACTGCTGAAGAAGTTCAAGGGCATCGGCGACACCGGTGCCGACATCTACCTGCGCGAAATCCAGGACGTGTGGACCTGGGTGCGGCCGTATTTCGACACGCGCGCTACCGGCGCCGCCAAGAAGCTCGGTTTGCCCAGCGATCCAACGGAATTGGGCTCTCTGGCGCCACGTGACAACGCGCGGCTGGCCGCCGCGTTGGTACGGGTATCGCTGGACGACGAACTGCGCCGGCAGGTGACCGGTTGACCCGGCCGTGACCGTGCGGATCGGCACCTCCGGATGGTCCTATGACCACTGGGCCGACGTGCTCTACCCGCCGGGTCTGCCATGCGCACGCCGGCTTGGCCGCTACATCGAAGTATTCGACACCGTCGAGCTCAACGCCAGTTTCTATCGCTGGCCCAAGGATTCGACCTTCGCCGGGTGGCGTGAGCGGTTGCCGGACGGATTCACGATGTCGGTCAAGGCGCATCGCGGACTGACCCACTACCGTCGGCTGGCTGCTCCCGAGCCGTGGATCGAGCGATTCGACCGCTGCTGGAAGGCGCTCGGTGACCGGGCCGGTGTGCTGCTGGTGCAACTGCATCCCGGGCAGCAGCGCGATGACGAGCGCCTCGATTCCTTCCTGGCCAGCGTGCCGACTTCGATACGGGTGGCCCTCGAGCTACGTCACCCGTCGTGGAACGACCCCGCGGTCTACACCCTGCTGGAAAAGCGGCGTGCTGCCTATGTGGTGATGAGCGGCGCCCGGCTAGCGTGCATCCCCAGGGCCACCGCCGATTTCGTCTACGTCCGCATGCACGGCCCCGACCCTGACTCGATGTACTCCGGCTCCTATCCCGACAAGGAGCTGCGACAGTGGGCGAAGCGGATTGCCGACTGGGACGGTGAGGGCCGAGACGTCTGGATGTACTTCAACAACGACCCGCACGGCCACGCCGTGCGCAATGCACTTTTCCTGCGAGGGCTTTTGAGTTGAGCCGGGCCGAGTAGGCTGTAGCCCATGGCCGCACCGCGCACCTTTGCCATTGTCGGAGGCGGGCTTGCCGGGGCGAAAGCAGCAGAAGCATTGCGGGACAAAGGTTTTGATGGTCAAATTGTCTTGTTCTGCGAAGAGCAGTATCTGCCCTATGAGCGCCCGCCGCTGTCCAAGGAGTTTCTGGCCGGCAAGAAGTCGCTGAGCGACTTCACCGTGCACGACGACTCCTGGTACCGCGACCACGAGGTCGACCTGCGGCTGGGTACCCGCGTCTCGTCGCTGGATCCGGCGTCCCACTCCGTCGGGCTGCCCGACGGCAGCACCGTCGGGTGCGACAAGCTGCTGCTGGCCACCGGATCACGCTCGCGGCGCCTGCCGATACCCGGTTCCGATGCTGGCGGTGTGTACTATTTGCGCACGTTCGACGACGGGGCGGCATTGAATTCTGTTTTGGCTGAGGGGTCTTCGCTCGCCGTTGTCGGTGCCGGCTGGATCGGTCTGGAGGTGGCCGCCAGTGCGCGCCAGCGTGGCGTGAACGTCACCGTCGTCGAGACCGCCAAGCAGCCACTGATGGGCGCGCTCGGCGCGGAGGCGGGTGAGGTCTTCGCCACCTTGCATCGTGACCACGGTGTCGACCTTCGGCTGCAGGCGCAGGTGGAAGAGATCTCCACGGCCGGGGGCGCGCCCATCGGGCTGCGGCTGCGCGACGGGTCGACGATCAGCGCCGACGCGGTGCTGGTGGCTGTCGGGGCACAGCCCAACATCGAGTTGGCGGAGCAGTGCGGGCTCGCGATGGGTGAGGGCGGTGTGCTGGTCGATGCGTCCCTGCAGACCAGCGATCCCGACATCTACGCGGTCGGCGACATCGCCGCCGCCGAACATCCGTTGTTCCACACCCGGATCCGCACCGAGCACTGGGCCAATGCGCTCAAACAGCCGGCGGTCGCCGCGGCCGGCATGCTGGGCGAGCCGACCGAATACAGTGAACTGCCCTACTTCTTCACCGATCAGTACGACTTGGGCATGGAGTATGTCGGCCACGCTCCCGACTACCAACGGGTAGTGTTCCGCGGCGACGTCAAGGGCCGCGAGTTCGTCACCTTCTGGCTCGACGGCAGCGGCCGGGTGCTGGCCGGGATGAACGTGAACGTCTGGGATGTGCTCGACGACATCAAGGCCTTGGTCCGGTCCAGGACGCCCATCGACATCGCGAAACTGACCGATCCGCAGGCCGCGTTGGCTGACTTGGTGAGCTGACTCGAGTTCGCGGGCCGCGCTACCGCAGTGTCGCAGTGCCGTCGGCGTGCACGGTCACCTTGGCCCCGGCGATGTCCTCCCGCACTGTCGCTGCCGCTTCGGCCGGGTCGGTGATTAGGGCCAAGCTGCGCGACTCCTCAGGTGTGCGCACCGCCACGAAGGCCTTCTCGGGCTGCCCGTCCCGGTCGAACGGTGTGGTCCACGATTCGATCGTCCCCACGCCTTCCCACTCGACCGCCGCCCGGCAGGTGGGTTCCTGGTCGATCACGGATTGCACGTCTTTCCAACGGAATTCGGTGGTCGGCGGCTCGGTTCCGTACACACCGAAACTGTGCTTGGTCAAGTAGCCGCCGTTGGCGGTGATCAGGCCGCGGCGCCCCGGGTTGGCCACCAGCAGCTCAGCCATGGTGGCGATCGAGTGGGTGACGTAGTTGCTCCACGGGCCGCCGGCGAACGTCAGCCCGCCCGTCACGGTCAGGGGCCGAGCGGGGTCGTCGGCCGGCAGTCCCAGTTCGGCCGCAGCGATCTGGACCGCGGAGGGAAAGCAGGAGTACAGGTCGACATAGTCGATGGCGTCGATGCCCACGCCGGCCAGTTCGAGCGCCCTGGCGCCGGCGATCCGGATGGCCGGTGACCGGTGCAGCTCGGCGCGTTCGGAGATCGCGTAGGTGTCGTGGGCGTCGGTGCCGGCATACGGGTAAACCCAGCGCTCGGCCGGTATTTTCAGCCGGGTCGCCGTCTCGGCGGAGGCGAAGACCAGTGCGGCTCCCTGGTCGACCATATTGTTGGAGTTCATCAGCTTGGTGTAGGGCCAGCTGATCATCCGGTTGTCCGGGCTCGGCTGCCAGATATCTTCGGCGGCAAGCGGTTTGCGGATCCAGGCATGCGAATTGTCGACCGCGACGGCATTGAACCGCGCCCACAGCTCACCGATGCGCCGGCGGTGCTCGGGTATCGGTTCACCGTTGCTGATCCGCAGCGCCTGCTCAAACAACGGATACACATAGGCCGGTCGGTCCAGTCGGATCCGCTCCTCCGCCTGCCCGGCCATCGGCACGTGGTCGTCGGCGCCCTCCGGAATCGGGACCGACTCGTCCTGTTGGGTCCAGACAAGTCTGCGGCCCGCGGCCTTCAGTTGGGTTCTGGTGCGCCAGGTTTCGGCGCCGGCGATCAGCACGAGGCCGGCACGTCCGCGCTGGATGTCCAGGCAGGCCTGATTGACCAGTGACTGGGGCACGTTGCCGCCTACACCGCTGTAGCGGGTCGCGGCGTTGTCGGCGCCGATGCGCGCAGCGAGCACCAGCCCGGGATCGCGGTAGCGCGCCGACAGCAGATTCACCACACGGATGGAGTCGACGGCTTGAAGAACGCGAGGACCGGCCGCCTCGCGCGCCGCGGCGACCATCAAATCGGCCGGTTCGATATCGGGGGTGTCCTCGCGGTGGTTGACCTGGCCGTAGCCGATCAGCACCGGTGTCCGGGGGTCGACGGGCAACTGAACAGCCTTTCGCATTTGGCGCGAGCGTGCGTGTCTGTACGGCGACACGCCGCGACGACCGCGCATCTGTGCGCGCTCGCCGAGAGGTTATCCCACCACTACCGCATGGCGCGTTCACCGACAGTCCGGACAATCGACGGATGACCTCCCAAACCGAGACACCCGCCCGCCTGTCCGACGACGAAGTTGCGCTCATCGACGCCTACTGGCGCGCCGCCAACTACCTGTCCGTCGGCCAGATCTACCTGTTGGACAACCCGCTGCTGGCCGAACCGCTCACACCCGATCACATCAAGCCGCGGCTGCTGGGGCACTGGGGCACCACGCCGGGACTGAACCTGATCTACGCACATCTGAACCGGATCATCCGCAACCGCGACGCCAACCTGATCTACGTCACCGGCCCAGGTCACGGCGGTCCTGGCCTGGTCGCCAACGCCTACCTGGAAGGCACCTACAGCGAGGTGTACACCGGCATCGAGCAGGATGCTGAAGGGCTGCGAAAGCTGTTCCGGCAGTTCTCGTTTCCAGGCGGCATCCCCAGCCACGTGGCCGCACAGACACCCGGCTCCATCCACGAAGGCGGCGAACTCGGCTATGCGTTGGTCCACGCCTACGGCGCGGCGTTCGACAACCCGGATTTGGTGGTGGCGTGTGTGGTCGGCGACGGTGAAGCCGAAACCGGGCCGCTGGCTGCCAGCTGGCACTCAAACAAGTTCCTCAACCCTGTCTGCGACGGCGCGGTGTTGCCGATCCTGCATCTCAACGGCTACAAGATCGCCAACCCGACGGTGCTGGCCCGCCTGCCGCATACCGAGCTGGAGTCGCTGCTGCGCGGCTACGGCTACCGGCCCATCACCGTCGCTGGTGACGAGCCGGTCAACGTGCACCAGCAGCTGGCGGCCGCGCTCGACGAGGCGTTCGACGACCTCGCGGCCATCCAGCGGGCGGCACGCAGCGGCGGAGACACCGGGCGACCGGTGTGGCCGATGATCGTCCTGCGCAGCCCCAAGGGATGGACTGGGCCGAGGACCGTCGACGGCCAGCAGGTCGAGGGCACCTGGCGTTCGCACCAGGTTCCGCTGGCCGAGACACACGACAACCCCGAGCATCGCGCGCAGCTGGAGGAATGGCTGCGCAGCTACCGTCCGGCGGAGCTGTTCGACGCCGACGGCGGGCTGCGGCCCGAACTGCGGGCGCTCGCCCCCATCGGGGAGCGGCGGATGAGCGCCAACCCGCACGCGAACGGTGGCTCGCTGCTGCGCGACTTGGACTTGCCCGACTTCCGCGGCTACGCGGTGGACGTCGCGCAGCCGGCGACCCAAACCCATGAAGCGACCCGCGTGCTCGGCACTTTCCTACGTGACGTGATCGCGCGTAACCCCGACCGGTTCCGGCTGATGGGCCCCGACGAGACGGCGTCCAACCGGCTATCCGCCGTCTACGAGCGCACCGACAAGGTCTGGCTGTCGGAGATCCTCCCGGTCGACGAACACCTCGCCGCCGAGGGCCGCGTCATGGAGGTGCTGTCCGAGCATCTGTGCCAGGGCTGGCTGGAAGGCTATCTGCTGACCGGTCGACACGGGCTGTTCAACTGCTATGAGGCGTTCGTGCACATCGTCGACTCGATGTTCAACCAGCACGCGAAATGGCTGTCGACCAGCCGCGAGCTGCCGTGGCGGCGGCCGATTGCGTCGCTGAACTATCTGCTGACCTCGCATGTGTGGCGCCAGGACCACAACGGCGCGTCGCACCAAGATCCCGGGTTCATCGACCTGGTCGCCAACAAGCGGCCCGAGGTGGTGCGGGTCTACTTGCCGCCGGACGGCAACACGCTGCTGTCGGTCGCCGACCACTGCCTGCGCAGTCGCGACTACGTCAACGTCATCGTCGCCGGCAAGCAGCCCGCACTGGCCTATCTCGACATGGACTCCGCTATCGAGCATTGCACTCGGGGGCTTGGCATTTGGCAGTGGGCCAGCACCGCGACGGGTGAACCGGACGTGGTGCTGGCCTGCGCCGGCGACGTCCCGACGCTGGAGACCCTGGCCGCTGCAGACATCTTGCGCCGGGAACTGCCCGAGCTGGCGGTGCGGGTGATCAATGTAGTCGACATCATGCGGCTGCAGCCGGAGACCGAGCACCCGCATGGCTTGCCGGACAAGGAGTTTGACGCGTTGTTCACTCGCGACAAACCCGTCATCTTCGCCTACCACGGCTACTCGTGGCTGATCCACCGGCTCACCTATCGCCGCACCAATCACGCACACATGCACGTGCGGGGCTACAAGGAGCGCGGCACCACGACGACGCCGTTCGACATGGTGATGCTCAACGACTTGGACCGGTTCCATCTGGTGATGGACGTGATCGACCGCGTCGACGGGCTGGGCACTCGCGCCGCCGTACTGCGGCAGCGCATGGCCGACGCGCGCCTGGCTGCCCGCCGCTACACCCGCGAGCACGGCGAGGATGACCCGCAGATTGCAGGGTGGGCCTGGGGAGGCTGACGGGCTGACGCGAGATTGCGGTGAGGTCTGTACTTCGACGGCCAACCACGACCGTGGCTGCAATCTCGCGGAACAGTCGGGAGGTGCGGCGGGGATAAACTTGCTTAGTGCTCGACGCAACCGCTGCCGCCGGCACCCACCCGCTGTTGTCACAGCTTTCGGCGCTGCACCGCTTCCGCGCCTACGTCGACGTCGCCGTCGTCGTAGTGGTGTTGGCACTGACCAACCTGGTCGCGCATTTCACCACCCGCTGGGCGAGTGTCGCGACCGTTCCCGCCGCGGCCGTCGGACTCGTGATCGTGTTGCGCGCAAACGGACTCGGTTGGTCCGAGCTGGGGCTGGGCCGCGAGCACTGGAAATCCGGGCTCGGGTACGCGCTGGCCGCGGTGGGCGTCGTGGTGTCGGTGATCGGCGTGGGCGCGCTCATACCGGCGACTCGGCCGATGTTCATGAACAATCACTACGCGACGGTCTCCGGCGCGTTGCTTGCGTCGATGGTCATCATCCCGCTGCAGACCGTCATCCCCGAGGAGTTGGCCTTTCGCGGTGTGCTGCACGGGGCGCTGAACCGAGCCTGGGGGTTCCGCGGCGTGGCCGTGGTGGGGTCCTTGCTATTCGGTCTGTGGCATATCGCGACGTCGTTGGGACTGACTAGCAGCAATGTCGGGTTCACCCGGCTGTTCGGCGGCGGACTCGGCGGCATGCTGGCCGGGGTGAGCTTGGCGGTGGTCGTCACCGCGGTCGCGGGGTTCGTGTTCAGTTGGCTGCGCCGACGCAGCGGCAGCTTGATCGCACCGATCGCTCTGCACTGGTCCTGCAACGGGTTAGGCGCCTTGGCCGCCGCCCTGGTCTGGCACCTGTCCACCTAGACGAGCAATACCGCGGCGCCGGCGATGCGGCCGGCGCTGAGGTCCGACAACGCTCGATCCGCTTGTGCGAGTGGATATTCCGGCGTGGTGACCGTGATGTGATGGCGGCCCGCGAAATCGAGGAAGGCGCGCGCGTCGGCGCGGGTGTTGGACGTGACGGAACGGACCTGGCGCTCCTGGAACAGATGGCGCTGGTAGTTGAGCGCGGGAATGTCGCTGAGGTGGATGCCGGCGATCGCCAGCGTGCCGCCGCGATCCAACGCCGCCAGGGCCGGCAGCACCAGATCGCCGACCGGGGCGAACAGAATCGCCGCGTCCAGCGGCACGGGTGGCGGGTCGGCGGCGTCCTGCGCCGACGCGGCGCCCAACGCCAGCGCCAGTTCCCTGGCCGCCGCGCCGCGCGTCATCACATGTACTTCGGCGCCCTGCGCCAGCGCCACCTGCGCCGTGATGTGGGCGCTGCCACCGAAACCGTAGAGGCCGAGCCGACCACCGGGCGGCAGCTCGGCGCGCAGCAGAGCGCGATAGCCGATGATGCCGGCACATAGCAGCGGCGCAAGCTCGCTGTCGCTGTAGCCGCTCGGCAGCGGGTGGGCATAATCGGCTGGCACAGTGGCGAATTCGGCGTAACCGCCGTCGGCGTCCCAGCCTGTGTAGCGCGACTCCGGGCACAAGTTCTCGTTGGCCCGCCGACAGTACTTGCACACCCCGCAGGTGTGACGCAGCCAGGCGATCCCGACCCGGTCCCCCACGGCGAACGTGTCGCCGGCGTCCGGACCGACTCCGATAACCTCCCCCACTACCTCGTGCCCCGGCGTCACGTGCTCGCGGTGCACAGGCAGGTCCCCCTCGGCGACGTGGAGGTCGGTGCGACAGACGCCGCACGCATGCACGGCCACCAGTAGTTCCGACGGCCCGGGACGCGGTAGCCCGGTGGTAACGCGCTCCAACGGGTGGCTTTCCATTGGCCCGGGTCGGCGAACCCGCCAGGCGCTCATTGTCGCTGTGGTGGGCGCTGACGCCATCACTCCATCATCCCGCGACGCGCGGACCACCCGACGAGCCGGCGGCGCAAATGTCAGGCGCCGCTACAAGGTTCGTGTAGGTCGTCGTGATGTGAAGGCCCTATAGATCAGCAACAGGATCACCGCGCCGACCAGTGCACCCAAGAAGGAGTGGTGAATCGGGGGATGAATATCGAATTTATGCGGCGGGAAGACCAGGCTGCCCAGCGTGCCGCCGACCCAGGCTCCGGCGATCCCGAGCAGCACCGTTGCAATCAAACCGATGTGCTGCCTGCCAGGAACGATGAGACGCGCGATCAAGCCAACGATGAGGCCAAGGATGATCATCCAGATGATGTTGTACCAGACCACGACCCGCTCCTTCGTAGTGACGGGTAACGAGACCGCCAAGAGTAGCCCGAAGCACGCCCCGGTACACCCCGGCAGGGTAACGATTTGGCACCGAGTCGGATTGTGTCGCGATGACGGCGCAGTGGCGCTCAGGTGGAGAGCGTCGATCCGGGAGCCGACGCACCGGCGGGAGAGCCGGCCGGTGCCGGCGCATTAGGCGCGGGCGCCGGAGCAGCCGGTGCTGGAGCTCCCGGAGCTGCCGGGGCGGGTGGCGGAGCTCCCGGGGCCGCCGGTGGCGGAGCTGCCGGGGCGGCCGGTGCTGGAGCCCCGGGGGCGGCCGGCGCCGGAGCTGCCGGAGCGGGCGGCGGGGTCCATGAGCGGATCGACTCGGCGAGCGTCTTGGCGGCCGCCTTGTCGACGGGGTCGTTCGCGGTCCCAAGCCACACCACGAACCAGCGCTGGTTCTGTGCACCCTGCGCACCCTGGCGTGCATTCGACGCGGTGGGACCGATGACACCGGTCCAGATCTGGCCGTTCGGTTTGCTGGTGTCGGAGAACTTCACCTCGTAATACGACGCGCTGCCCGACATGCCGTTGGCGCTAAGCGGGGTGCTGTCCTGGTTGATTCGCGTCCCGGGATAGGGCATGAAGAACTCGCCCATGTCCGAGCCGAGCCGGGTCGCGGCCTTGGTGTTGTCGGGTTCGGCACTGGCGTAGAGCTTTTGATCCAACCTGCCCAGCACGATGCGGGTGTCATTGGCGACGGCCGGCGCTTGGCCTGGCGCGGGCGGTGGCCCCGTCTCCTTGCTGAGCAGTGCCGACCCATAGTCGAGGTGGGTGGCGTCCGACTCCACCCAGCCGGCGGGAATGACGTAGCTGAATCCACCCGCGGCGTTGTTGACTCGGCCGGGTTCAGGTGCGTTCGGGTCGGCCACGGGAGGTGGGGCGTTGGGATCGGTTCCCGGCGGCCCTGCGACCGGGTCGGCCGTCGGCGGTGCAGCGTTGGGACCAGCCGGACCCGGTGCGGCATCTGTTGCCGGGTTCGTACCGGCCGGCGGCGGTGCCGCAGCGGTGGTGCTCGGTGGGGCGGGCGCCGGATCGGCGATCGCCGTTGCTGTGGGCACGGTAAGTGAGATGGCGCCGGCACCGGTCATCGCGGCGATCGCCAGCGTCGCCGCGACGCCCCTGCGGCGTGTTTGGTTAGCGTCCCCCTGCTTCATGGCGAAAAACCTACCGTGTTACCTCCGTGACGCAAGTACGTTCGGCTGAGAAATGTAATCTCGCGTTGCATTGCGACAAGGGATGAGGTGTCAGCTATCCGCTGCTCAGGTCGGCGCCGGGCGCGTCGGGTGCAGTGCCACCTCCTGCGCCTTGACCGAAAACCAGACCCGCTGTCCCGGCGTCAGCGAGAGCTCCGCAGCGGCGTCGACGGTGATGTCGGCGGCCAACCCCGGCGCGCCGTCGGGCTGTTCAGCTCCGCGCACGCGCACCGCCGGGCCGCGCGAATCCAGCTCTGCCACAGTCACGGCAACCGTATTGCGGGGGCTGCCATGCGGCGCTTCTCGATACACCGCCACCGCCGTCGGCGCGAACACGGCAACTGCCTGTTGGCCAGTGGTCAAGTCATCGCTTACGGCGCCGTGCCAGACCGCACCGGAGCTCGCATGCAGCGCGCCCTCGGGGCCGAGCGTGCCGTTCACCAGGTTCACGCCGGCGATGCGGGCGCCGAAATGGCTGCGCGGCGCGGCCAGTACTTCGGCCACCGGGCCGACTTCGGCCACTCTGCCCGATTCGAGAATCAACACCCGGTCGGCCAGCGTGTACACGTCCAGGAGGTCATGGGTTATCAGCACGGTGCTTCGCGCATTGCGCGTGACTACGTTGCGCAGCACCGCGCGCACCGCAGCCGCCGCCGCGACATCGAGCCCGGCGAGCGGCTCGTCGAGAAGCAGCGCGTCCGGTTCGGCGGCGAGCGCACGTGCGATCGCGACACGCTGGGCCTGGCCTCCCGAGAGTTGCCGCGGCTTGCGGTCGGCCAACTCTTCGGCGTCGACTGCGCGCAGCCAGCGCAGCGCCGACGCCTTGTCCCGCGCGTCCCACAACAGTCCGCGACGGCTACGCGGCCCGAACGCCACGTTGGCGGCCACGCTCATGTGCGGGAAAAGCAGCGGATCCTGCAGCAGCAGCCCGACCCGCCGGTCGTGTGTCGCGACGTGGATGCCGGCAGCGGTGTCGGTGAGCACCCGCTCCCCGAGGCGCACCAACCCCGCGTCGGGGCGGACCAGCCCGGCGATGACATGCAGCGCGGTGGACTTGCCCGCGCCGTTTGCGCCGAGCACGGCCAGCACCTCGCCGGCCGAGACGGAAAACTGCACGTCCAGGCCCCGAGCGGCCACCGCTGCGCGCAACTGCAACTCGCTCATGCCGCCGCGCTGGCTCCCGTCAGCCTGCGCGTGCCGACACCCAGCACCACCAGCGCCGCCACCACCACCAGGAGAAGCGACAACGCCACCGCCGCGTCGGCGTCGGTCACCCGCTGCAAGTAGATCTCCAACGGCAGCGTGCGGGTGACACCTTGCCGCGAACCGGCGAAGGTCAACGTCGCACCGAACTCCCCCAATGAACGGGCGAACGCGAGCACCGCTCCAGAAACCAGACCGGGCACCAAGAGCGGCAGCGTCACCCGCCACCACACCGCGCTCGGCCGCGCGCCTAACGTCGCCGCCACCACCTCGTAGTCGGCGCCCGCGGTGCGGGCCGCGCCCTCCAGGGCAATGACCAGAAACGGCAGCGCCACAAAGGTTTGCGCCAACACCACAGCGGTGGTGGTGAACGCAATATGGACCCCGGCCGTCTCCAGATAGCGCCCGAGCAGCCCGAGCCGGCCGAACGCGTAGAGCAACGCGATGCCGCCGACCACCGGCGGCAACACCAGCGGCAACAACACCAGCGGCCGCAGCAGCCGCACCAGCCGCGCGGTACTGCGGGCCAGCACCAGGGCCATCGGCACGCCCAACACGATGCACAGTGCAGTGCTGGCGGCCGCGGTCTTGATACTCAACACAAGCGCTGTCGTCGACGCATGACTGGTGATAAGCGACCAGAAGTGAGGCCAGTCGACCTTGGCCGCGACCGCCACCAGCGGCAGCACCACGAACACCGTCCCCGCCGCGGCGGGCACATAGACCCAGCGGGGCACGCCGACAGCCGTGTTCAATGCCGACCGTCAGGGCTTGGCGAAGCCGGTCTGCTGCAGAGTTTTCTGACCTGTCTCACTGGTCACCGCGTCGACGAACTTCTGAGCCAGCTGCGGCTGAGGCGATTTCTTCAGCACCGCAATGGGATAGACGTTGCGTGCGGCCGCTGCTTCGGGGAAGTTGACCGTTGCCACTTTCGGGCCGGCGTTGGTCGCATCCGTGACGTAGACCAGCCCGGCGTCGGCCTGGCCGCTGGTGACCTTGTTGAGTACATCGGTCACGCTGGGCTCCTCGCTGGCCGGGCTGATACGCACGCCGGTCTTGTCCTCGATGCGGTGAGTCGCCGCACCGCAGGGCACCGGCTGCTGGCAGACCACCACGGCGAGCCCACCCTTGCCGAGGTCGGCGAAGGACTGGACGTGCTTCGGATTGCCGGGGGCGGTGACGATGACCAGCGTGTTCGAGGCGAAATTGACCGGCTTGCCGGCCAGCAGCCCGGCCTTGGCGACTTTGTCCATCTGCGCGGTGTCGGCCGAGGCGAAGACGTCGGCGGTGGCACCCTGGGTCAACTGGGTGGCCAGCTCAGACGATCCGGCGTAGTTGATGTCGACGCTGGCGCCGGGATTGTCGGTCTTGAACTGCGCACTGATGGTGTCGAACGTCGGTCTGAGCGAGGCGGCGGCGAAGACCAGCAAGGGTTTCGGCGCCGGCGACGACGACTGGGTGGTCGGTGAGGTGGACGCCTGCTGCGACGGGGACTTCGAGCTGCATCCAGTCAGGCCTGCTACCAGGAGTATTACCAGCCAACCGGTCACCACCCAGATGCGACGCATGGCTGAACCCTAACTCGCCGCCAATGCGGGGTGTGGAGCGGCGGGGCGGTCAAATAGTTATGCAAATGGTGCGTGCGCCCCGCGAGCCGGGATTTTCACCACTAGCTACTGTCCAGTAACATTTACCGAAACGCCATCACATGCGGGCGCTGTTCAGCGTCGAACACAAGGAGGTCATGGCAGTGGAGGTGCTGGTCACCGGCGGCGACACCGAGCTGGGTCGCACAGTTGCCGAAGGCTTTCGCGACGCCGGCCACAAAGTGACGCTCGCCGGCGCACGCCGCGACGACCTCGAAGTCGCCGCCAAGGAACTTGAAGCAGACGCCATCGTGTGCGACAACGTCGACCCCGCGAGCCTCGCCGAAGCTCGCGGGCTGTTCCCGCACCACCTCGACACGATCGTCAACGTGCCAGCACCGCGCTGGGACGCCGGCGACCCCCGCGCCTACTCGCTATCCGACCTTGCAGGCGCATGGCGTCACGCCTGGGACATCACCGTGCTGTCTGCGGTACTGACGGTGCAAACCGTGGGAGATCACCTGCGCTCAGGTGGCTCGATCGTCGGCGTGGTGCCGGAAAACCCGCAGCCCGGGAGCGCCGACGCCGCGGTCAAAGCCGCGCTGTCGAACTGGGTCGCCGGCCAGGCCAGTCTGTTCGGGACGCGCGGAATCACCGTCAACGCGGTTGCCTCCGGCCGCGGTGCGCAGCCCGGCTACGAGGGACTGACCCGCACACCGCCCCCGGTTGCCGCTGAAATCGCCCGGCTCGCGGTGTTTCTCACCACCCCTGCGGCTCGTCACATCACCGGCCAGACACTGCACGTCAGCCACGGCGCCCTGGCGCATTTCGACTAGCACGCGCACGGATCGCGCTTGCCCGTTACGGTACAAGCGTGGCTATCCGACTGGGACTGCAGATCCCCAACTTCTCCTACGGCACCGGCGTCGAACAACTCTTCCCGACTGTTATCGCGCAGGCTCAAGAAGCCGAATCAGCCGGTTTTGACGCACTTTTCGTTATGGACCACTTCTACCAACTGCCTGTGTTGGGTTCGCCTGACCAGCCCATGCTGGAGGCCTACACCGCGCTGGGCGCCCTGGCGACCGCGACCAATCGAATCCAATTGGGCGCGTTGGTAACTGGCAACACCTACCGAAACCCGACGCTGCTCGCCAAGGTCATCACCACGCTCGACGTTGTCAGCGCCGGCCGCGCGATCTTGGGAATCGGCACCGGCTGGTTCGAGCTCGAACACACCCAACTCGGTTTCGAGTTCGGCACTTTCACCGATCGGTTCAACCGCCTCGAGGAAGCGCTGCAGATCATCGACCCGATGATCAAAGGCGAGCGGCCGACGTTCTCCGGCCGGTGGTACCACACCGAATCGGCAATGGCCGAACCGCGCTACCGCGACCGCATCCCGATCCTGATCGGCGGCAGCGGCGAGAACAAGACGTTCTCGCTCGCCGCCCGCTACGCGGATCACCTGAACCTCATCGTCGGGTTCGACGAGGTGCCGCGCAAGCTGGAGGCCCTGGCGAAGCGCTGTGACGAGGTCGACCGTGACCGGTCATCGCTGGAGACCAGCATGTTGCTGACCGTGCTGGTTGACGAAAACGCCTCGCCTGACGTCATCCCCGCCGAGATGAGCCAGCGTATGGTGGCCGGCAGCCCCGCACAGATCGCCGAGCAGGTGAAGGCGAAAGCTATCGACGCCGGACTCGACGGGGTCATCATCAACCTACCGTTCTACCGCCCCGGCGTCGTCGCGGCAGCCGCCGAAGCGTTGCGCCCCCTCGTGGATTCGTAACCGTCAGCACTCCGGCCGCCATGTCATGTGGCTGATCACACAGGCGTCGACCCGGTCAGCGGCCCATGACGCCGACTACGGTGTTAATGAATCGCAGTCGCCGTCAGGAGCAACCCAACACCATGAGTGCCCAACCCGAAGCCACTGCTGCGCCCGGTCGTCGCCACCAGGTTGTCATCATCGGATCCGGATTCGGTGGACTCAACGCGGCCAAGAAGCTCAAGAGGGCTCCAAAAGGAACCCAAGTCGACATCAAGCTGATCGCCCGCACGACGCATCACTTGTTCCAGCCGCTGCTGTACCAGGTTGCGACCGGGATCATCTCCGAAGGCGAGATCGCGCCGCCGACGCGGGTGGTGCTGCGCCGGCAGCGCAATGCGCAAGTCCTGCTGGGTGATGTCACGCGCATCGACCTGGCAGGTAAGTACGTCGTCTCGGAGCTGCTCGGCCACAGCTACAAAACGCACTATGACAGCCTGATCGTTGCCGCCGGGGCCGGGCAGTCGTACTTCGGCAACGACCACTTCGCCGAGTTCGCGCCCGGCATGAAGTCGATCGACGATGCGCTGGAGCTGCGTGGCCGGATCATGAGCGCGTTCGAGGCGGCGGAACGGTCCAGCGACCCGGAGCGACGCAAGAAGCTGCTGACGTTCACCGTGATCGGCGCCGGACCCACCGGAGTGGAAATGGCCGGGCAGATCGCCGAATTGGCCGAATACACCCTGAAAGGCGCGTTCCGACACATCGACCCGACCACTGCCCGGGTCATCCTGCTCGACGCCGCTCCGGCGGTCCTGCCTCCCATGGGCGAAAAGCTGGGCAAGAAAGCCGCCGCACGGCTGGAGAAGATGGGCGTGGAAATTCAGCTCGGCGCGATGGTCACCGACGTCGACCGTAACGGCATAACCGTCAAAGACTCCGACGGCCGGATCCGGCGCATCGAATCGTCGTGCAAGGTGTGGTCGGCCGGGGTCTCGGCCAGCCCGCTGGGTCGCGATCTGGCCGAGCAGTCCGGCGTCGAACTCGACCGTGCAGGCCGTGTGAAGGTGCTGCCGGACCTGACGATCCCCGGACATCCGAACGTGTTCGTCGTCGGTGACATGGCTGCGGTGGACGGCGTGCCCGGCGTCGCGCAAGGCGCTATCCAGGGCGGCAAGTACGCGGCCAACACGATCAAAGCCGAACTGGCCGGGGCCGATCCGACGGCGCGCGAGCCGTTCCAGTACTTCGACAAGGGGTCGATGGCCGCCGTGTCACGGTTTTCCGCGGTGGCGAAAATCGGGCCGCTGGAGTTCGGCGGCTTCATCGCCTGGTTGATCTGGCTGGTCCTGCACCTGGCGTACCTGATCGGCTTCAAGTCGAAAATCACCACGCTGCTGTCGTGGACCGTGACGTTCCTTTCCACTCGGCGCGGTCAGCTGACGATCACCGAGCAGCAGGCGTTCGCCCGGACCCGCCTCGAACAGTTGGCGGTGCTGGCCGCTGAGGCGCACCGGGGTGAAACGAAAGTGGCCAGCTAGCTGTCCGGTTGAGCTTCCAGGTTCTGCAGTCGTACGTGCCCGCGGGCGACGATTCGCTCGTCGCCGTCGGTGATGGTGACCAGCCATAGTTGCTGACGTCTGCCGCGGTGTATCGGCGTCGTGGTGCCGTACACCGTCCCCGCGCTGATCGCGCGCAGGAAATCGGTGTTGTTGTTGACGCCCACGACGGAGCCGCCGCCGTGCGCGTTCAGCCAGGTCCAGGCGGAGACACTAGCCATGCTTTCGATCATCGAGCAGTACACCCCGCCGTGCACGATGCCCATCGGTTGCAGAAGCTTCGGCTGAATTTCAAGCTGCGCTCGCGCGCCGTCGGGGCTCAATTCGGTGAACACGAGCCCGATTTCGGTGTCAAACGGCGCGGTGAAATCCGGCGGCAGCACATGGTCCGGCAGCGGTTGCACGCCCTTGTGTCTACACCATGAGATCGCCGATACCGGTGCCCGGATGCCCTGAACACGGGCGAGCCCCGTGCACCGGGCACGGGGCTCGCCGATCGAGTTGACCGGGGGTCACTGCAGCCCTCAGGACACCGCCACGGTCACTGCATCGCTCGACGCAATCAGCATAGGCAAGGCTGCCCTAATTTCGCAAGGTTTCGGCTGGTATGCCGGTGCCGGAACAGCGGACCCCGCACCGGCAGACCGAAGTCGACCAGCGCCTCCAGCACGGCTTGACCGCGCCGCATGCCGGCCACCTCGCAGGTACCGGCCAGTTGCGGCACCTGCGTCGCGGCCGTGACGACCGCCGATCCGACCAGCTGCCACATGGACGCCACCGGCATCGCCCCGCCGCTGACCGCGCGCAATTCGGCGAACAACGGCGCAAGGCTGCGGTGGCAGCGGTGCGCGACCCAGGTTGCCAACGCGGCTTCGCTCGGCAGCCGCACCACCGGCTCATGCAGTTCGGGATCTTCGGGCAAACCCCGCAGCATCGGGTCGACCACCGCGAGCCAGTCGATAGCACCCTCGGCGTCGACGTGCACCCAGAGGTTGTCCAAGCCCGGATCCCAGGCCCGCGCCTCGAGGACCACCAGGGCCACCACCCGTCCGATCACCGTATGTACCAGGGTGGCCGCCACGTCCCGGGCCGCCGCCCGGCGGTCCATTCCGGCGGCGGCATCGTCGAACATCACTTGAAGGCGGTTGGTTGTCAGGGCCGACGCCAGTGGCCACCAGCGGCGCCGCGAGACGTCGGCCAGTACTGCGACGCCGTAGACGCGCGGGCTGGCTGGATATAGCTCGCGCAGCCGTCGACTCGATTGGTGCAGCGGCAGCGGTCGCTCGATAGCCATAGCCGCGATCAGCGGGTCGTCGCTGAGAACAGACACCACACCTCCCGCCCATCGGATCAGGTTAGGCTAACCTAATATGCTACGCAGAGGTAGCGGTGTGAGCGCTGTCACAGGTGCAGACCGATCACCGAGCGCTAGGGCCCGCAACCTGCTCAGTTGATCGACCGGTTGTCACCGTGCGGCCATTTCGGTACGACGGACGGTAGTAAGCGGGAGTACGCTGATTGGGTCGCTTTAGGGAGATGAAACGAATGGCCAAGCTGACGCGCCTGGGAGATCTCGAACGTGCGGTGATGGACCACCTGTGGTCCGAGCCGGAGCCCCAAACCGTTCGCCAAGTGCACGAAGCGTTATCGGCACAGCGCGACCTCGCCTACACCACCGTGATGACAGTGCTGCAACGGTTGGCCAAGAAGAACTTGGTCTCCCAAATCCGCGACGACCGCGCTCACCGCTACGCACCGGTGCACAGCCGCGACGAACTGGTCGCCGGACTGATGGTCGACGCGCTCGACCAGGCGGCGGACTCGGGCAGCCGGCAGGCGGCGCTGGTGCACTTCGTGGAACGCGTCGGCGCCGACGAGGCCGACGCGCTGCGGCGGGCGCTGGGCGAATTAGAGGCCGGCCACCGCAAAACCCCACCTGCTAGCGCAGGCCCCGAGGGCTGAGGGAGACTGGCAGCGTGTCCGCGCTGGCCTTCACCATTCTCGCGGCGCTGCTGGTCGGCCCGGTACCGGCCCTGTTGGCCCGCGCCAGATGGCCGCTGCGGGCCCCGCGGGCCACGGTCGTGCTGTGGCAGGCCATTGCGCTCGCCGCGGTGCTCTCGGCGTTCAGCGCCGGCATCGCAATTGCCAGCCGGCTGCTGATGCCAGGTCCCGACGGGCGGCCGACAGCGAGCATCGTCGGCGATATCGGGCGATTGGGCTGGCCGTTGTGGGCGCTGTACGTCGGGGTCTTCGCGCTTACTGTGCTGGTCGGTGCACGGCTGGCAATTGCGGTGCTGAAAGTCGCGATCGGCACGCGACGACGCCGTGCCCACCACCGAATGCTTGTCGATCTGCTCGGCGCTCGTGCCGGGGCGCCCGCACAGGACGGCCCACGGACGCGCGACCTGCGCATTCTGGGTGTGGCGCAGCCGCTGGCGTACTGCCTGCCCGGGGTGCGTAGCCGCGTGGTGCTCAGCGAAGGGACGCTGGCCGCCCTCAGCGACGCGGAGGTGTCGGCAATACTCAGCCACGAGCGGGCGCACCTGCGGGCGCGGCACGACCTGGTTCTCGAGGGCTTCACCGCGGTACACGCCGCCTTTCCCCGGTTGGTTCGCAGCGCGGGCGCGCTGGATGCGGTGCAGTTGCTGGTCGAGCTGCTTGCCGACGACGCGGCGGTGCGCGCTGCGGGCCGCGCTCCCCTGGCTCGGGCGCTGGTGGCGTGCGCGTCCGGGCGGACACCCTCGGCGGCGCTGGCCGCCGGCGGTCCCAGCACGCTGGTGCGCGTGCGCCGGCTATCCGGGCGCGGCAATAGCCGCATGCTGGCTGCAGCTGTGTATGCCGCCGCAGCAGCGGTGTTGGTGGTGCCGACAATAGCGCTGGCCATACCGTGGCTGATCGAGCTGCAGCGACTGTTCATCGCCTAGCAGGACGTCTAGCCTGACGGCTTGAGGAATACCTCCGCCAGAGCCGAATCCCGCTGTGCCACAGTGTTCGGTGAAAGGCTTGACGAAAGCCCCGAGCCTGAAAGGCAAACAGATGAGCACCGCGCAGATCGGCGTCACCGGCCTAGCCGTGATGGGGTCGAACATCGCCCGCAACTTCGCCCGCCACGGCTACACCGTGGCACTGCACAACCGGACCGTCGCCAAGACCGACGCACTGCTCAAAGAGCACGGCTCCGAGGGCAACTTCGTGCGCACCGAGACGATCCCGGAATTCCTTGCCGCCCTGGAAAAACCGCGCCGTGTGCTGATCATGGTCAAGGCCGGCGACGCCACGGACGCGGTCATCAACGAGCTCGCCGACGCGATGGAAGAAGGCGACATCATCATCGACGGCGGCAACGCGCTCTACACCGACACCATCCGCCGGGAAAAGGCGATGGCCGAGCGCGGGCTGCACTTTGTCGGCGCAGGCATCTCCGGCGGCGAGGAGGGCGCGCTGAACGGGCCGTCGATCATGCCTGGCGGGCCGGCAGAGTCCTACGAATCGCTGGGCCCGCTGCTCGAAGAGATCTCCGCCCACGTCGACGGGGTGCCGTGCTGCACCCACATCGGGCCCGACGGCTCGGGGCATTTCGTCAAGATGGTGCACAACGGCATCGAGTACTCCGACATGCAGCTCATCGGCGAGGCCTATCAGCTGCTGCGTGACGGACTGGGGCTGACCGCGCCGCAGATCGCCGACGTGTTCAGCGAGTGGAACACCGGCGACCTGGACAGCTACCTGGTCGAGATCACCGCAGAAGTGCTGCGGCAGATCGACGCCAAGACGGGCCAACCGCTGGTCGACGTCATCGTCGACGAGGCCGAGCAGAAAGGCACCGGCCGCTGGACCGTCAAGTCCGCCCTGGACCTGGGTGTCCCGGTCACGGGTATCGCCGAAGCGGTGTTCGCCCGCGCACTGTCGGGATCGGTGGCCCAGCGCAAGGCCACCACCGGGCTGGCGTCGGGCCGGCTCGGCGAGCGGCCCAGCGACCCCGACACCTTCACCGAGGACATCCGCCAGGCCCTGTACGCCTCGAAGATCGTCGCGTATTCGCAAGGGTTCAACCAGATTCAGGCGGGCAGCGCCGAATACGGTTGGGACATCACTCCGGGCGACCTGGCGACGATCTGGCGCGGCGGCTGCATCATCAGGGCCAAGTTCCTCAACCGCATCAAAGAAGCCTTCGACGCCGACCCCAATCTGGCCAGCCTGCTCGTCGCGCCGTATTTCCGCAGCGCGGTCGAATCAGCGATCGACGGCTGGCGCCGCGTGGTGTCCACCGCTACCCAATTGGGTATCCCCATTCCCGGGTTCTCCTCGGCGCTGTCGTACTACGACGCATTGCGCACCGAACGGCTGCCGGCGGCGCTCACGCAGGCGCAGCGCGACTTCTTCGGTGCGCACACCTACGCCCGCATCGACGCGCCGGGCAAGTTCCACACGTTGTGGGGCGGGGACCGCAGCGAGGTACCGGCATAACACTTGGGGGCCAAGCGATTCCGATGAGATTTCTCGACGGGCACCGGCCCGGCTACGACTTGACGTACGACGACGTGTTCATCGTGCCGAACCGTTCCGACGTGGCGTCGCGGTTCGACGTCGATCTGTCCACCTACGACGGCTCCGGCACCACGATCCCGGTGGTGGTCGCGAACATGACGGCGGTCGCCGGCCGCCGGATGGCCGAGACGGTGGCCCGCCGCGGCGGCATTGTGATTCTGCCGCAAGACCTTCCGATCACCGCGGTGCAGCAGACGGTGCAATTCGTCAAGAGTCGCGACCGGGTCGTCGACACGCCGGTGATGTTGGCTCCCGACGATTCGGTGTCGGATGCCATGGCGCTGATCCACAAACGCGCCCACGGGGCCGCGGTGGTGGTCTTCGAAGGCCGTCCCATCGGGCTGGTGACCGAATCGGCGTGCGTGGGCGTGGACCGCTTCACCCGCGTGCGTGACGTCGCCACCACCGACTTCGTCACCGCGCCGGTGGGCACCGATCCGCGCAAGTTGTTCGACCTGCTCGAGCACGCGCCGATCGACGTGGCCGTGTTGACAGCAGCCGACGGCACGTTGGTGGGCGTGCTGACCCGCACCGGCGCCCTTCGTGCCGGTATCTATGCCCCGGCCACTGACGCGGCCGGCCGGTTGCGCGTCGGCGCCGCAGTCGGCATCACCGGCGATGTGGGCGCCAAGGCTCAGGCGTTGGTCGAGGCGGGCGTCGACGTGCTGGTCATTGACACCGCACACGGACATCTGGTCAAGGCGCTGGACGCGGTCAAGGCGGTCGCGTCGCTGGACCTCGGCGTGCCGCTGGCCGCGGGCAACGTGGTGTCGGCCGAGGGCACCCGCGATCTGATCGACGCGGGCGCGAGCATCGTCAAGGTCGGCGTGGGTCCCGGTGCCATGTGCACCACCCGGATGATGACCGGTGTGGGCCGCCCGCAATTCTCGGCTGTCCTCGAATGTGCTTGTGCTGCAAGGGAACTAGGTGCCCACGTGTGGGCCGACGGCGGAGTCCGCCACCCGCGGGATGTCGCGCTGGCGCTGGCCGCCGGCGCGGCCAACGTGATGATCGGCTCGTGGTTTGCCGGCACCTACGAATCGCCCGGCGATCTGATGCGCGACCGCGACGACCGGCCCTACAAGGAGAGCTACGGCATGGCCTCCAAGCGGGCGGTGGTGGCCCGCACCGCCGCCGACAGCGCCTTCGACCGGGCCCGCAAAGCGTTGTTCGAGGAAGGCATCTCGACGTCGCGGATGGGCCTGAATCCGGACCGCGGCGGCGTCGAGGACCTCATCGACCACATCACCTCCGGGGTGCGCAGCACGTGCACCTACGTCGGGGCATCGACCCTCGCAGAACTGCACGAGCGGGCGGTGATCGGGGTCCAGTCGGCGGCGGGTTTCGCGGAGGGGCACCCGCTGCCGTTCGGCTGGTGAAAAGACACCATACCGGCGACGGTCTCCCGCACCGCATCATGCAACCCGCGAGCCGCCGATGAGCGTCGTCATCACCGTGCTGAGCCTGCTGGCGATCGTGGCGCTCACCGCCGGCACCGCAGTCTTCGTGGCGGCCGAGTTCTCGTTGACCACGCTGGAACGCAGCACCGTCGACGCCAACGCGCGCGGCGGAGGGCGTCGCGACCACTACGTGCAGCGCGCGCACCGCACCTTGTCGTTCCAACTGTCCGGTGCGCAGCTGGGTATCTCGATCACCACGCTGGTCACGGGTTACCTCACCGAGCCGCTGGTAGCCCGGCTGCCGCATCCGGCACTGGATGCGTTCGGCATACCGGATCGGGTCGCCGACGCGATCATCGCGTTTGTCGCTTTGGTGATCGTCACCTCGCTGTCGATGGTGTTCGGCGAGCTGGTGCCCAAGTATCTGGCGGTGGCGCGCCCGCTGCCGACCGCGGGCGCGGTCGCCGGCCTGCAGCTGCTATTTTCTCTGGTGTTCACTCCCGCGATCCGGCTGACCAACGGCGCGGCGAACTGGGTTTTGCGCAAGCTGGGCGTCGAACCGGCCCAGCGGTTGCGCTCGGCCCGCTCGCCGCAGGAGTTGGTGTCGCTGGTTCGCACGTCGGAGCGCAGCGGGTCGCTGGACCCGGTGACCGCGGCGCTGGTGGGGCGGTCGCTGCAGTTCGGCACCTTGACCGCCGAGGAGCTGATGACGCCGCGCTCGAAGATCGTGGCTTTGCAGACCGACAACACGGTCGCCGACCTGGTTGCCACCGCCACCGAGAGCGGGTTCTCGCGTTTTCCGGTCGTCGACGGCGACCTCGACCAGACCGTCGGCATCGTGCATGTCAAGCAGGTCTTCGAGGTGGCGCCTGCTGACCGCGCGCACACCAGGGTCGCAGCGGTGGCGCAGCCGGTCGCGGTGGTGCCCTCGACGCTGGACGGCGACGGGGTGATGGCCCAGATCCGGGCCAATGGGCTGCAGGCCGCGCTCGTCGTCGACGAGTACGGCGGCACGGCCGGGATAGTCACCGTCGAGGATCTGATCGAGGAGCTCGTCGGCGACGTCCGCGACGAGCACGACGATGCCACCCCGGATGTGGTCGCGGCGGGTAACGGTTGGCGGGTGTCCGGTCTGTTGCGCATCGACGAGGTGGCCGCGGCGACCGGCTACCGTGCACCCGAGGGCCAGTACGAAACGATCGGCGGGCTGGTGCTCCATGAGCTCGGGCACATACCGGCAGCCGGCGAAACGGTCGAGCTGACGGCATTCGAACCGGACGGCCCGTCGCACAATGCAATTCGATGGCAGGCGAAAGTGGTCCGGATGGATGGCCGCCGCATCGACCTGCTGGAGCTGACCGAGTTGGGCCGCCGCAACGGCAAGGGTGAGCGAGACCGCTGATGCGCGACATTCTCGATGTGCTGCTGACCCTGCTTCTGGTCGGCGCCAACGCGTTTTTCGTGGGCGCCGAGTTCTCGCTGATCTCCGTGCGCCGCGACCGGCTCGAAGCGCTCGCCGAGCAAGGCAGGGCAAGCGCGGTCACCGTGATCCGGGCCGGCGAGCGGCTGCCGCTGATGTTCGCCGGCGCACAGTTCGGCATCACGGTGTCATCGATCCTGCTGGGCCGCATTGGCGAACCCGCGGTCGCCGATCTGCTGCAGGCACCGTTCGCGCTGCTGCGGATATCCGGCGCGCTGCTGCACACCGTGTCCTTCGTGGTCGCGTTGGCGATTGTGGTGACGCTGCACGTGCTGCTGGGTGAGATGGTGCCCAAGAACATCGCGATTGCCGGGCCCGAGAAGGCGGCGATGTTGCTGATTCCGCCGTACCTGGTCTATGTGCGGGCCGTGCGTCCGCTGATTGCGTTCTACAACTGGTGCGCCAACGCGGTGCTGCGGGTGCTGCGGGCCCAGCCGAAAGACGAGCTGGACGTCACTGTCTCCACGGTCGAGCTCAGCGAGATGATCGCCGAATCGGTGTCGGAAGGCCTGTTGGATCACGAAGAGCACACCCGGCTGACGCGGGCGCTGCAGATCCGCAATCGCGTGGTCGCCGATGTCGGGGTTCCGATCCAGAATGTTCGCGCGGTGCGGGTGGCTGCGGCGGGCCACGGTCCGACGGTCGGCGCGGTCGAACAGGCGCTGGCCGAAACCGGCTACTCCCGGTTTCCGGTGGTCGACCTCGGTGGCACTTTCATCGGCTACCTGCACATCAAAGACGTGTTGTCGCTGGGCCTTACGGAAAACCCGCAGGCGGTGATCGATCTGGCCACGGTGCGCCCGCTGCCGCGAATGCCGGCGTCGCTGCCGCTGGCCGAGGCGCTGTCGCGGTTGCGACGCAGTAAGAGCCATCTGGCGCTGGCAACCTCCGATGCCGAAGTGGTAGCGATGGTTGCGCTGGAGGACTTGGTGGAAGACCTGGTCGGTACCGTGCGCGACGGAACGCACCGTGTCTGAAGACCCGCACCGTCGAACTGTGCGGCTGGACCCGGATCAGTGGAGGCCGCGCGCCGACGCCTACCGCCGCCGGGTCGAGGAATTCTTGGCCCCGCACGTCAACCGCCGCCGGGTCGGCGAGGCGCATCCGGTGTGGGATTTCTTGTTCAGCTACTACAACCTGCGGCCCGGCCAACTGCGATGTTGGCATCCCGGTTTCGGCGTGGTGCTCGCCGGAGGCGAGGCGCTGCGCCGCTACGGCGGGCGGCGCGGATACGCCGCCGTCGACGGCGGTGTCACGGCCAGCCAGGCGTTTCTGAGCAGCAGGCGGGACATGCTGCGCTTCGTCTCCGAGCTACTGCGAGCCACCGCGCAACGGCCCGCCCAGCTCAACTGCTTCGGCCTACACGAGTGGGCCATGGTGTATCGCAGCGACGCGGTTCGCCACGATCGAGTCCCGCTGCGACTGTCGGCAGCGGCCACCGACGCGATGGTTGAGTCAATGCCGTTGCGCTGCACCCATTTTGACGCGTTCCGGTTCTTCACCGACACGGCGCGGCCCCGCAACGCCGCCCAGCTCAGCCGCGCGTCTCAGGTGGCCAGCGAGCAGCCGGGGTGCCTGCACGCCGCGATGGATCTGTACAAGTGGTGCTACAAGCTGGGCTCGCTGATCGACTCCGAGCTGCTGCTTGACTGCCTGCAACTCGCCGCAACCGCCCGCGAGGTCGACATGCGGGCCAGCCCGTATGATCTCAGCGGCTACGGGTACTCGCCGATCGCGGTTGAGCATGGCGCCGGCCGTGCCGAGTACGTGCGTTGCCAGAGCGCGATCGCGCAGCGCGCCGTGCCGCTGCGGGCGGCGCTGTTGGCCCGGTGTGACCTGCTGTTGCGGGCCGTCGACTGCGGGTAGTCAGGCTGCCGGCCGGTAGGCTGGGCTAGTTGCCAGTGAGGAGGAACGATGACAGATCGCGTGCCGGTGGGGAACCTGCGCGTCGCCAAGGTGCTCTACGACTTCGTCAACACCGAGGCACTGCCGGGCACCGATATCGACCCGGACAGCTTCTGGGCGGGTGTCGACAAGGTCGTCACCGACCTGACCCCGCAGAACCAAGAGCTGCTCAACCGCCGCGACGAACTGCAAGCCCAGATCGACAAATGGCACCGGCATCGTGTCATCGAGCCCCACGACCCCGAGGCCTACCGTCAGTTCCTCACCGACATCGGCTATCTGCTGCCCGAACCCGACGACTTCACCATCACCACCGCCAACGTCGACCCCGAAATCACCACGACGGCCGGGCCGCAGCTGGTGGTGCCGGTCACCAACGCGCGGTTTGCGCTCAACGCCGCCAACGCCCGCTGGGGCTCACTCTATGACGCGCTCTACGGCACCGACGTCATTCCCGAGACCGACGGCGCCGAAAAGGGCACCGGCTACAACAAGGTCCGCGGCGACAAGGTGATCGCGTATGCGCGCAAGTTCCTCGACGAGGCGGTGCCGCTGTCGTCGGGCTCCTGGGCCGACGCCACCGGCTTCAAGGTCGACGACGGGCGCCTGCTGGTCAGCGTCGAGGGCGACGAGGACGACCGGGGCCTGGCCGACCCTGACCAATTCGCCGGCTACACAGGCGAACTCGGCTCTCCCGACTGGTCGGTGCTGCTGGTCAACAACGACCTGCACATTGAAATCCTGATCGACCCGGAGTCGCCGATCGGCAAGACCGACCGCGCCGGCGTCAAGGACGTCGTCCTCGAATCCGCGGTCACCACGATCGTGGACTTCGAGGACGCGGTGGCCGCCGTCGACGCCGACGACAAGACCCGCGCCTACCGCAACTGGCTCGGCCTGAACAAGGGTGACCTGTCCGCCGAGGTGGACAAGGACGGCAAGACATTCACCCGGGTCCTCAACCAAGACCGCACCTACAGCGCGCCCGACGGCAGCGAGTTCACCGTGCCGGGGCGCGCGCTGCTGTTCGTCCGCAACGTCGGTCACCTGATGACCAACGACGCGATCGTCTACAGCGCCGATGGCAACGAAGAACAAGAGGTGTTCGAGGGCATCCAGGACGCGCTCTTCACGGGTCTGTGCGCCATTCACGGGCTGAAGGCCTCCGACGCCAACGGCCCGCTGGTCAACAGCCGCACCGGCTCGATCTACATCGTCAAGCCGAAGATGCACGGCCCCGACGAGGTCGCGTTCACCACCGAGCTGTTCAGCCGCGTCGAAGACGTGCTCGGACTGCCGCAAAACACCCTCAAGGTCGGCGTCATGGACGAGGAGCGGCGCACCACCGTCAACCTCAAGGCCGCCATCTTGGCCGCGGCCGACCGGATCGTCTTCATCAACACCGGTTTCCTGGACCGCACCGGCGACGAGATCCACACCTCGATGGAGGTTGGCCCGATGGTGCGCAAAGGTTCCATGAAGACCCAGCCCTGGATCTTGGCCTACGAGGACAACAACGTCGACGTCGGCCTGGCCGCCGGTTTCGCCGGGCGCGCCCAGATCGGCAAGGGCATGTGGACGATGACCGAGCTGATGGCCGACATGGTCGAGCAGAAGATCGCCCAGCCCCGCGCCGGAGCCAGCACCGCCTGGGTGCCCTCACCCACCGCCGCGACGCTGCACGCGATGCACTACCACCAGGTGGACGTGGTGGCGGTGCAAAAAGAGCTGGAGGGCAAGAAACGCGCCTCGATCGACCAGCTGCTGACCATCCCGCTGGCCAAGGAACTGGCGTGGGAGCAAGACGAGATCCGCGAAGAGGTCGACAACAACTGCCAGTCGATCCTGGGCTACGTGGTGCGCTGGATCGACCAGGGCATCGGCTCGTCGAAGGTGCCCGACATCCACAACATCGACTTGATGGAAGACCGCGCGACGCTGCGGATCTCCAGCCAGTTGCTGGCCAACTGGCTGCGCCACGGCGTGATCACCGCCGAAGATGTGCGGGCCGGTCTGGAACGGATGGCCCCCATGGTTGACCAGCAGAACGCCGGCGATCCGAACTACCGGCCGATGGCGCCCAACTTCGACGACAGCGTCGCGTTCCTCGCCGCACAGGACCTCATCTTGTCCGGCACCCAACAGCCCAACGGCTACACCGAGCCGATCCTGCACCGGCGCCGTCGCGAGTTCAAAGCTCGTGCGAGCGGGTGATTTCCGCTGCGGAAGCAGTCGCTACCGATGAGTAGACTCGGCGCCGAATTGGCAGCAGTACCCCTTGGTCCACGGAAAGGGTGCAGGCACCGGCATGGGTAGGCACAGCATGCCCGAGCCCGAGGATTCCGCCGCTGAACCGTCCGACGACCTGCCGGACGACTACCCGGGCTGGGATGACGACGACGACACGGGCCGCCACCACGTAGGCGGCCCCGCTGTCGGCTACCCGCGGCAGGAGTCCTACCAGGGCTATGCCGGCCACCCGGGCGATCAGGGCCTGGACGACTTCGCCGACGACGACGTCGACCACGACTTCGCCGACGACCTTGACGAGGATGAGCCGGACGACTATCCAGCTTTCTCGCGGAGCGGCCAGCCGCCTGAACTGCCGCCCACCGGCGGAGGTCATCGCATCCAATGGCGCGGCGGGCATCGCAGTGACGGCGGGCCGCGCGGCGTCAGCATCGGCGTGATCGCGGCGCTGGTAGCGGTCGTCGTCGTGGTGGCGGCAGTGATCCTGTGGCGCTTTTTCGGTGACGCGTTGTCCAACCGCTCGCACACCGCCGCGGCGCGCTGCGTGGGGGCCACGGAGACCCTGGCCGTCATCGCGGACTCGACGATCGCCGACCGGGTGCAGCAGTTCGCGGAGCGCTACAACAAGTCGGCAACCCCCGTCGGTGATCACTGCATGAACGTCAGCGTCAAGTCCGCGAGCTCCGACGCCGTCGTCGACGGATTCATCGGCAAGTGGCCGTCACAGCTCGGTGACCGTCCCGCGCTGTGGATACCGGGCAGCTCGGTGTCGGCGGCGCGGCTGTCGGCGGCAGCAGGAAAGCAAACCATCAGCGACAGCCGCTCGCTGGTCAGCTCGCCGGTGGTGCTCGCGGTGCGGCCCGAGCTGCAACGCGCGCTGGGCAACCAGAATTGGGCGTCGCTGCCGGGCTTGCAGACCAAGCCGGACGCGCTGGCAGCGGTCAACCTGCCGGCCTGGGGATCGTTGCGGCTGGCGCTGCCGCTGGCCGGCAACAGTGATGCCGCGTATCTGGCAGGCGAGGCGGTGGCGGCCGCATCCGCGCCGCCCGGCGCCCCACCGACGGCCGGCAGCGGCGCCGTGCGCACGCTGATCGACGCGCAGCCCAAGCTGGCGGACAACTCGCTGACCGAGGCGATGAACGCGTTGCTCAAACCCGGCGATCCGGCCGCGGCGCCGGTGCATGCGGTGGTCACGACCGAGCAGCAGGTGTTCCAGCGCGGGCAATCGAACGATGCCGCCAGCACGCTGAGGTCGTGGCTGCCGCCCGGCCCGGTTGCGGTCGCCGACTATCCGACCGTGCTGCTCAGCGGGTCGTGGCTGTCGCAAGAGCAGGTCAGCGCTGCCAGCGAGTTCGCTCACTTCATGCACAAACCCGACCAGCTGGACGAGCTGGCGAAAGCGGGCTTTCGCGTTCAAGGTGTCAACCCGCCGAAAAGCGACGTCACCAACTTCGCGCCGCTGTCGGCCACCCTGTCGGTGGGCGATGAGTCGATGCGCGCAACGCTGGCCAGCGCGCTGACCACACCGGCCAGCGGACCGGCCGCAATCATCATGCTCGACCAGTCGATGGCCACCGATGAGGGCGGCAAGACCCGGCTGGCCAACGTCGTTGCCGCACTGCAGGACCGGATCCGGGCGCTGCCCGCAAACTCGGCGGTGGGGCTGTGGACCTTCGACGGCAAAGAAGGCCGCAGCGAGGTGTCCAGCGGGCCGCTCGACGAGCCGGTCAACGGTCAGCCCCGCTCCGCGGCGCTGACCGCCACCCTGGACAAGCAGTATTCGACGTCCGGCGGCGCGGTGTCGTTCACCACGCTGCGGCTGGTCTACAAGGACGCCCTCGCGAATTTCCATGCCGGCCAAACGAATTCGGTGCTGGTCATCACAGCGGGGCCGCACACCGACCAGACGCTCGACGGGCCGGGGTTGCAGGACTTCATCCGCCAAAGCGTGGACCCGGCCAAGCCCATCGCGGTGAACGTCATCGACTTCGGCGCCGATCCCGACCGGTCCACCTGGGAAGCCGTCGCGCACCTCAGCGGCGGCAGCTACCAGAACCTGGCCACGTCGGCCTCCCCCGACCTGGCCACCGCGGTCACCACCTTCTTGAGCTGAGCCGCTTACCTGTCGAGCATGGACAGCGCCGCCCGAGTGAAAGCCGGGGGGTCTTCTATCTGCGGGTAGTGGCCCATCCCGGCCAACTCGACAACCGGAGCGTCCGGGCGTAGTGCCCGCAACCCGTCGAGCACATTCGTGGTGGCCACCGGGTCGTCGAGCCCCCATACGAAGCCGAGCGGGTGGGGCCAGTCGCTCACCGCGCCATGCCAGCGGGCGGCGTAACGCACCCGTTCGTCCAGGTAGGAAATCAACAAGTGCGCGATATGGTGTCCCCCGTTGTAGGACAGCAACGCCCACTGGGCGGCAGCTTCCTCGCGTGAGAGCGGGTGCGCCGGCGTGAACAGCCGGGCGAACCCGCGGGTGAACGTGCGCCGGTTCGCGAGCCGGGCCAACACCGGGCCGAGCGGACCGCGCAGCAGCTTCTGGATCGGGCGCAAGCTGGCCCGCTCCAGGATCACGCTGCCGTTGGACAGCACGGCGCGCTGCACGTTGAACGGCAAGGAGCCGTCCAGGTCGCGGGCCAGCAGTTCGGTGGTCACCGACGTCCCCATGTCGTGGGCCAGGATCATCACCGCACCGGTGTCCGTTGCCGCGACCACCTCCTGCACGATGTCGGCCTGCTCGAGCAGGCTGTAGCGATGCGGCCGCGGCTTGTCCGACAACCCAAACCCCAAAAAATCCAGGGTCAGCCAGGGCCGCTGCCCGAGATGTGGGATCACCGAGCGGAAATCGTATGAGCTGGAAGGGAATCCGTGCAGCAGCAATACCGTCGGCCCTTCACCTGCACCTGAGCGGACGAATACCTTGCCCACACGCGTCGACACAAAACGGCCACCGTCGCGCCAGTCCTGAACAGTCTGCGGAAGCACAGTACGGGCTTACCATCTTGTACGGCATCAAAGGAGCGCAATGACTGTCGAGTTCACTCCCGATCCCCAGCTGTACCCGTTCGCGTCGCAATGGTTCGACGGGCCGCGGGGCCGCATGCACTACGTCGACGAGGGCTCCGGGGCGCCGATTATGTTCTGCCACGGCAACCCGACGTGGAGCTTCCTGTACCGCGACATCATCGTGGCGCTGCGCGACCGCTTCCGCTGCATCGCGCCCGACTACCTCGGTTTCGGGCTCTCGGAGCGCCCGTCCGGGTTCGAGTACACGGTCGAACAGCACGCCGACGCCGTCGGCGACTTGGTGGACCACCTCGGTCTGGACGGCTACCTGACGATGGGACAGGACTGGGGCGGCCCGATCAGCATGGCCGTCGACGTGGCCCGCGCAGACCGGGTGCGCGGCGTCGTCTTGGGCAACACCAGGTTCTGGCCCGCCGACGATCTACGGGCCAAGATATTCAGCAAGGTCATGTCGAGCCGTCCGCTGCAATACGCGATCCTGCAGCGCAATTTCTTCGTCGAGCGGCTGATTCCCGCGGGAACAGCGCGGCGGCTAAGCCCAGAAGTTATGGCGCACTACCGGCGAGTGCAGCCCACTCCGGAGGCCCGGTTGGGGGTGGCGCGGATGCCGAGGGAAATCCTGGCCGCCCGCCCATTGCTGGAGCAGCTCGCCAACGAGGTCCCCGCAACGCTGGGTTCGAAACCCGCTGTGCTGGTATGGGGCATGAAGGATCCCGCGTTTCCGCCCGGCCAATCCCTGCCACGGATGCGCGCGGCTTTCCCCGATCACGTCGTCGCCGAGCTACCGAAAGCCAAGCACTTCATCCAGGAAGACGCGCCAGAACGTATCGCGCAGGCGATCATCGAGCGCTTCGGATAGAAAGCTCAGTGCGCGTAGGCCTCCACCGGCGGGCACGAACACACCAGGTTGCGGTCGCCGTAGGCGCCGTCGATGCGGCGTACCGGCGGCCACACTTTGGGCCGGAACGCCTTGCCCAGCGGGTAGGCCGCTTCCTCGCGGCTATAGGGGTGATGCCAATCGGAGACCAGCAGGCACTCGGCGGTGTGCGGGGCGCCGCGCAGCGGATTGTCGTCTGCCGGCCACTGCCCGCCGCGGACCTTGTCGATTTCGCCGCAGATCGCGATCATCGCTTCGCAGAACGCGTCGACTTCGGCGAGACTCTCGCTCTCGGTGGGCTCGACCATCAGCGTCCCGTTCACCGGGAAGCTCATCGTCGGGGCGTGAAAACCGTAGTCCGCCAAGCGTTTTGCGACGTCGTCGACGGTAACGCCGGTGGCCTTGGTGATCGGCCGCAGATCCAGGATGCACTCGTGGGCCACCATGCCGTTCTCGCCGGTGTAGAGCACCGGGTAGTACTCGTCGAGGCGGCGGGCGATGTAGTTGGCCGACGCGATCGCGGTCATCGACGCCCGGCGCAGGCTGGCCGCGCCCATCATCCGGATGTAGGCCCAGGTGATCGGCAGAATCGACGCCGACCCGTACGGCGCCGACGCCACCGGCCGCCCGTCCGGCAGCTCAGGGGCGTACAGGTGGCCGGGCAGGAACGGCGCCAGATGCGAGCGCGCCACGATCGGCCCGACGCCCGGGCCGCCGCCGCCGTGCGGGATGCAGAACGTCTTGTGCAGGTTCAGGTGGCTGACGTCGCCGCCGAACTTCCCCGGCCGGGCCAGGCCGACCAGCGCGTTGAGATTGGCGCCGTCGACGTAGACCTGGCCGCCGGCGTCGTGCACGGCCGCGCAGATCTCGGCGATGTCGTGCTCGTACACGCCGTGGGTGGACGGATATGTGATCATCAGCGCCGCCAGCCGCTCGCCATGCTGGGCTACTTTGGCGCGCAGGTCGTCCAGGTCGACATCGCCGTTGTCGCGGCAGGCCACGACGACTACCCGCATCCCGGCCAGCGCCGCCGATGCGGCGTTGGTGCCGTGCGCACTGGACGGGATCAGGCATACGTCGCGCTGAGGCTCACCGCGGCTGGCGTGGTAGTCGTGGATCGCCAGCAGCCCCGAGTACTCCCCTTGCGAACCGGCGTTGGGTTGCAGCGAGACCGCGTCATAGCCGGTCATCTGGACCAGCCACGTGCCCAGCTGTTCGATCAGCTGCCCGTATCCCGCGGTGTCGGCAGCCGGGGCGAATGGATGCAGACGCGCGAATTCCGGCCAGGTGATCGGCTCCATCTCGGCAGCGGCGTTGAGTTTCATCGTGCAGGAGCCCAGCGGGATCATGCTGCGGTCCAACGCGACGTCCCGGTCGGCCAGCGTGCGCAGGTAGCGCATCATCGACGTCTCGGTGCGGTAACTCGTGAACGCAGGATGGGTTAGGAATTGCGATGTGCGCGTGGCGATGTCGGCGCGCACCGGCTCAGCAGGCGCGACGCCGAAGGCCTCGAGTACCGCGGCCACGTGCGCCTCGGTAGTGGCCTCATCACATGACACTGACACGTGGTCGTCGTCCACCCGCCACAGGTTGATGCCGCGAGCCTTCGCCGCAGCGATCACGTTGTCGGCGCGGCCGGGCACCCGCGCCAGCACGGTGTCGAAGTACTGGTCGTGCACCAGCGCATCGCCCAGTGCCGCAGCGATTTTCTCGGCGTAGCCATGCACGCGGCGCGCAATCGCGGTCAGCCCGTCGCCGCCGTGGTAGCTGGCGTACATCGCGGCGATCACCGCCAGCAGCACCTGCGCGGTGCAGATGTTGCTGGTCGCCTTGTCGCGGCGGATGTGCTGCTCGCGGGTCTGCAAGGCCAGCCGGTAGGCGGGCGACCCATCGGCGTCGAGGGACACCCCGACCAGCCGGCCGGGCACCTGGCGGGCGTGCTGCGCGTGCACGGACAGGTAGCCGGCGTGGGGGCCGCCGAACCCCATTGGCACACCGAAACGTTGGGTAGTACCGAACGCCACGTCGGCGCCGAACTCTCCGGGCGGAGTGATCAACGTCAACGCCAGCAGGTCGGCCCCGACGGCGACCAGTGCGCCGCGATCGTGCGCCTGCCGCACCAACGCAGACCAGTCGGTGATCCGGCCGCTGGCCCCGGGCAGCTGGGTTATTACACCAAAAAAGTCGCCGTCAGATAGGTCGTCGGGCAGGCCGTCACGCAGGTCGGCGGTGACGATCTCGATGCCCAACGGCTGGGCGCGGGTGGCCAGCACGGCGGCGGTCTGCGCAAACAGGTCGACGTCGACGACCAGCCGGTCGGCCTTACCGCGGGCCGCCCGGTGCATCAAGGTCATCGCCTCGGCGGCTGCAGTGCCTTCGTCGAGGAGCGACGCGTTGGCGACCTCGAGGCCGGTGAGGTCGGCGACCATGGTCTGGAAGTTCAGCAGCGCTTCCAGCCGACCCTGGCTGATCTCCGGCTGGTACGGCGTGTAGGCGGTGTACCAGGCCGGGTTCTCCAAGATGTTGCGGCGCAGCACCGCCGGAGTGAGCGTGTCGTAGTAGCCCTGGCCAATCATCGATACCGCGACCGTGTTGTCGGCTGCCATCGCCCGCAGCTCGGCCAGCGCCTGCTCTTCGCTGGCTGCGGGCGGCAAGCTGTCCAGACCGGGCGCGGCGCCGCTGCCGGTCAGCGCATCGAGAATCCCGGCCGGCAGAGCCTTGGCGGCCAGCTCGTCGAGCGACTCGATACCAATGACGGCGAGCATCGCGGCGATCGCGTCGCGGTCCGGGCCGATGTGCCGGTCGGCGAAACAGGTTTCAGTGAGATCGAACATCGCGGGCTCCTGACATCGGCAGAGGACTACGGGTCCTCTCCCTCTGTCCCTACCCGAGCCGGGCGCCTGAGAGATTCGACAGCTGCGCTAAGCCCAACATGTCTTTCCCCATCGGCGGGTGAACATTGTCACCGCTTTCCAGAGGCATCGTGTCCCCGCGCGGTCCGGGTGCCTGAGAGGTTGACGGAGAGGTGTTGCTCCTTCGGCGTCCGTGGCTGGCGGTCACGGAACTCTCCCGCGCGGGATCGATGCACAGCCGATTTTACCGACTGCTATTCAGGCCTATGAGCGCGGACCAGCTAGCCGATCTTGCGGTCGCGGTGCTTGCGGCGCGACGCCAGCTCGTCCTCCGGCGCGGCGATCGACTCGCCGCCGTCGGCGCGCTCGCCGGGGAAGTCGGCGATCACGCCGGTCAGCTCGCGCATCGCGCCCGACACGGCGATGCCGAACACGCCCTGGCCGCCCTGCAGCAGGTCGACCACCTCCTCGGCCGACGTGCATTCGTACACCGTCGTGCCGTCGGAGAACAGGGTGATGTTGGCCAGATCCTGCACGCCGCGCTGACGCAGGTGGTCGACCGCGACCCGGATGTTGTGCAGCGAGATACCGGTGTCGAGCAGCCGCTTGACGATCTTGAGAACGAGAATGTCCTTGAACGAGTACAGCCGCTGGCTGCCGGAGCCGGCCGCGCTGCGGATCGACGGCACTACCAGCGACGTGCGGGCCCAGTAGTCCAGCTGGCGGTAGGTGATGCCAGCAATCTGGCAGGCGCTCGGCCCGCGGTAGCCGACAAGTTCGTCGGGCACGGAGTCGTCGGGGAACAGGCCCGGTTGCACGGGTTCGCTCGGCGCTGTGGCGGCGGGTTCGGGGCTCGGTGCGGACTTGTCACCCGTGGCGGATCCGGAATCAAGGTCTAACTCATCTTGACGTGGTTGGTCGCCCACGGTGCTTCCTCTCGCCGCTGTCACTGACTGCCCCCGCAGTCGCGCTTGGTCAGGCCCGAGTGCTTGAGAGCATACGCTTTTCGACAAGCTGTCGTGCTGCTCGTCACGATCAAGCCGCCATCAAAGTATGGCCGCGATCGGGGGCGGCCGAGGCTTTCCGGGGGGCGTGTCGAGGTCGAAGTCACAGATGAGACGCATCCGTAACATCACGGACAGCGCTTGACGTCCGCGATCAGCGCGCAGCATTTGATCGATTAGGTCGCTTTGAAATCGTCGGGCGACACGCTGTCGAGGAACTCCTTGAACTTCTCCACTTCGTCCTCGCGCACAGCGCTGGTGGGCTCCTCGTCGCTTTCGTCCGGGATCAGCAAACCCGCTTCCGCGAGCACCGCCTCCTCGACGTAGATCGGCACGCCCACCCGCAGCGCGATGGCCACCGAGTCCGAGGGCCGCGCCGAGACCTTGATGTTGCGGTCGAAGATCAGGTCGGCGTAGAAGGTGCCCTCCTGCAGGTCAACGATCCGCACCTCCTTGAGGGAATGCCCAAGGGCGGCAATGACATCGCGGATCAGGTCGTGCGTCAGCGGACGGGGCGGCTCGACGCCCTGCTGCTCTAGAGCGATGGCAGCGGCCTCCGACTGGCCGATCCAGATCGGCAGATAGCGGTCACCGTTGGCCTCGCGCAGCAACAGCACCGGCTGGTTCTGCGGCTGCTCGACGCGAATGCCCACCACGCGAACTTCAGCCATCTGTGTCTGCCCTCCGCACGTGCCGCCGTGTCCACCCGACCCGGTGTCACGGGGTCGGGCGAACCTCACACCACCGAACACCAAGCCGTCGAACGAAGTCTAGTCCTCAGCGGTGAAGAACGTCGCGTACGGCCGACTTGATCAACGCCGTGTGCAAGGTGATCGCCAGCGCGGCCACCTCCCGCGCCAAGTCGTCGGCGCGGTCCCGCGCGCCGGCCTTTCCGGCTTTGCCGGCCCCGACGAGAGGCGCGGCGATCTGCGCGATGAGGTCGGATTGGCGATCAGCCGCGGAACGGAAGGCCCGCAGATGCCGCGGTTCGATGCCGTAGTCGGCCAGCGCCCGGGCGCATTGCAGGATGACGATGGCGTGCTCGTCGAAGAAACCGCCCGGTCCGGTGGTGATGACGCCCGCCTTGAGCAGTGCGGTGAGCAGCTCGCCGTCCACGCCTGATCGCTGTAACAGATCCTCTCGGCTCAGCCGGACTCCGGTCGGGGCCACCGACGTCGTGTCGGCTGCGGGTGAGGCACCTGCTACCGGCACCAAACGCGGTACGCCGTAAGGCGATACAGAAGGCGGCAGCTCACCGTCGGGCTGGGCATCCAGCTGCTCCTTGATCACCTTCAGCGGTAGATAGTGGTCCCGCTGGGCGGTGAGGATGAAGCGCAGCCGGGCGCAATCGTACGCAGTGAACCGGCGATACCCCGAGGCTGCGCGCTGGGGGGTCACCAACCCCTCGGCTTCCAGGAACCGAATCTTGGAGATGGTGATGTCCGGGAACTCCGGTCGTAGCAGCTCCAGTACCGCTCCGATCGACATCCCGGTCAGCGCGGGCGTCTCGGGCGCGGTCACGAGCTGGCCGATCCCCCGTCCTCGCTGGGCTTGGGGCCGGTCAGAAACACCAAGCGGAATTTGCCGATTTGGACTTCGTCACCGTTTGCCAACACCGCCGAATCGACCGGTTCACGGTTGACGTAGGTGCCGTTGAGGCTGCCCACGTCGACGACGTGGAATTCGTCGCTTTCCAAGCGGAATTCTGCGTGCCGACGGCTCACGGTGACGTCGTCGAGGAAGATGTCGCTGTCGGGATGCCGGCCCGCCGAGGTGACGGGTTGATCGAGCAGGAAGCGAGAGCCCGCGTTGGGGCCCCGCTTGACGACCAGCAACGCCGAGCCGGCCGGCAGGCCTTCGACGCCGGAAACCGCACTCTCCGTGCCCGCTTGCGCGGGAGCATCCAGTTCGTTGAGGAAGTCGGCCCGGAAGACCGATGTCGTCTCCACCGTGACTTCGTCTGAGGTCTGGTCGTTGTCCTTTTCCGTCACCGGCTGCTCCTCACTGGCCGCTGTGGCGCTGTCTGGCCGGGCCCACTGGGCCGGCTATCCGACCGATTTACCGTCGTTGTCTTGACCGTACCGCGCACGGGTCCCCAATGTGCCCACCACCGCAGGATCACCCGACCCGATGCCAGGTTGCTCCGCGGGCCGTCGAACGGCCGCATCTGCGCCCGCGGGCTCGTGCTGGCGAAAGGCACCTTAACAATCGTCATTCGGTCAGCGTCCCGCGGTAGGCGTCGGCGTCGAGCAGCGCGGCGAATTCCTGTTCGAGGGCGTCGCTCCCGTCGGCTTCGAGATCGAGCAACCAACCCGCGCCGTACGGGTCGGAGTTCACCAGTTGGGGACTGCCTTCCAGATCACCGTTGACCGCAACGACTTTCGCCGAAACCGGCGCATACAGATCGGATACCGACTTGGTGGATTCCACTTCGCCGAAGGATTCGCCCGCGGTCACATTTGTACCGACTTCGGGCAGCTGGACGAACACCACATCACCCAGCGACGACTGCGCGAAGTCCGTGATGCCCACCCGCACCGTGTTGTCGCCGGTGCGACGTACCCACTCGTGCTCGGCGGTGTAATGCAGGTCGGGCGGGATTTCGGTCACAAGCAATCCTGTTCTGGTCGATATAGCTTATTTGACTGGCTGAGCGTATTGGTGTGGTTTCGGTTGTCGCAAGGCGGTGACGTCGACTCGGTCCGACTGTTGCACCGACATGCGGCCGCCCACGCGTTTGACGCTGTCTACTGCGCCGCCGGGGATGTTCATCGCCGCGGCCAGCGTGGGTGGATCACCAACGGCCAGAATCGAATACGGCGGCGACAGGGTTTTGCCGTCGATGGTCAGCGCACCAGGTGCGCCGACCACCCAGGTGTCGACGCCCACCCGCAGCGCCTGGTGCCCGTCGTTGATCTCGATGGCCTCGGCGCCGGCGGCCCGCAGCTCGTTGATGACATCGAGCATCGCCTCCGGCGCGACGCCCGGTCCCGGATCGTCGATCTTGACGCTGACACCGGGACCAGTGGCTCCGACCGTCCCGACCAGGATGGACAGCGCAGCCAGTCTCGCCTGCGCGTTTTCGATAGCCGCCTGGTTGCTGCTGCCGGATGCCTGCAACGAGCTCAGCGTGCGCTGCAGTTCGGTGACTTCGGTGTTCAGCGTCGCCTCGCGCTGCCGCAACGAGTCCAGCAACACCAACAGGTCAGCCGGACGAGCGGTTTCCAGCGAATCACCGGACTCGTTCTGCCGGACCTGGGTGACGATCGCGACACCCAGCACGAAGCACAACACGATCGCCAGCGCACCGAACACCAACTGTGAACGGCCACGCCGCAATACGCCGCCCAGATCCGATCGCCGCAACCATCCGAACCTTCGCCGCGGATAGTCGGGCGGCAGCTCGTGGCGACCGTGCGGCGCGGCTCCGTCAGCGTGGGAGTCGTGTTGCTGCTCGCCGCCACGTGCTGCCGGTTGATCGGTCATCGCCGTCAAGCCCCGAACAGCCGGCGTCGAAGTGCGGCGGTATTGCCGAAGATGCGGATGCCCAGCACCACGATGATCGCGGTCGACAATTGCGTTCCGACACCGAGTTGATCGCCGACGTAGACGATTAGCGCGGCCACGAACACGTTGAATACGAACGACACCACGAAGACCTTCGGGTCGAAGATCCGCTCGAGATAGGCCCGCAATCCGCCGAACACCGCGTCGAGCGCGGCGACGACGGCGATCGGCAGGTAGGGCTGAATGACCTCGGGCACGCTGGGATGGAAGACCAAACCCAGCACGATGCCGACGACCAGAGCCGCGAGACCGATCATCTGGCTCGGGCTTTCGCCGCGGCGGTGGTAGATGCTGGTGTCATCACGATTCCTGTCGGTCCGAATCAGGGGCCAAACGGCTTGGCGAACTTAACATCCCGAACAGCCCCCGCCGGCAAAGTGAGCCCGTCGCCGACGCTGACATTGACACCGACACCGTAGGAAACCTCCAGCAGCCGGAGCCGATGCAGGCCGGGGCTGTTGTCGAACTGATCGCGCATGGCGTGCGGCGGTCCGATGGCCTGGATCGTGTACGGCTTGCTAACCGGATTATTGTCGACCAAGATCGCGCCGCCCGCCTGCCGGATGGTGACGTTGGGTCCGATCCGGACGCCTCCCACTGCGATAGCTTCGGCGCCACTGGCCCACAACGAATTGACCACCAGCTGCAGATCCCGGTCCAAAATGATTTGCTGGCCGCCGGCCACCCGTTGTTTGGAGACGTCAGACAGATTCGGGCTGACACCCGGGTCGGTCACCGTCACGGTCAGACCTGGACCGATGACCGGCGTGCTGGCCGAGGCCAAGGCCAGCTTGTCGAGGTTGCCCAACAGTCGCTGCCCCTGCGCGTCGGCGACCAGCGTGCGCCGCTGCACGTCGTCGACCTGCGCTGCCAGCGCGTTACGGCGCTCGGTCAGCTCGTTGGTGGACGCCTCGGCTGATCGGACGCTCGCTGCCAGCACCTGCTGAGCAGCGCTGACGCCTGGCGCAACCGAACGGGCCTGCGCGACCGCCGCCGCGAAAACCACGGCGACCAGTAACGCCGCCGCCGCTTGCCAGATCCGGCCAAGCATGCGCGCGCGCCGCGTTGGCGGTGTGGTGGCGCGGGCACGTTCGGCGGCTGCCGCGGCGTAGCCAGGATCCAGGTGCTCCGATAGCAGTGCCCGCAGCAGCGATGGCACGGGGATCAGTTGCGGTCGCTCAGCCTCGTGCGCGCTGCGGCCCGCGACGGGGTCATAGCCGCCCAGCGTCGGGTTAGCCATGAGCCGCTTCGCCTCCCATCCTGGGCAGTCGGCGGACCACGAGGATCATCTGAGCCACGTACAAAACGAACGACCACAGGTACATGTACAGGCCCCAGATCAGAAACGCCCAGCCGCAGGCCAGCACCACCCGACTCCACTGTGCGTTCCACTGCCCCAGCAGGATGAGCGGGAACGCCGACATCAGAGCGAAAGTCGCTGCCTTGCCGATGTAGAGCACGGGCAGCGCGGTGAACCCGCGGCTGCGCAGCACCGGCAGCTCCAGGGCTAGTAGCGCATCGCGCGCCAGCAACACAGCGATGATCCACCACGGCACGATGCCGCGTAATCCGAACACGATCGGAACCGTCACCATGTAGAGCCGGTCAACCGCCGGGTCGAGCAGTTCCCCCAGCCGCGACGCCTGGTTCAACAACCGCGCGATCTTGCCGTCGGCCCAATCCGACGCGCCACTGAAGATCAAGATCGCAAGCGCCCAAGCGTCGCTGTGCGCCACCAATAGCAGGTAGATGAAGACCGGGATGAGCAGAAGCCGGACAACGCTCAGCGCGTTGGGTACGGTCAGCACCCGGTCGCGCGCAGCTGGGCCGCTCATGAGCCGTGACCCTACCGAAACACCCCCGGCAGGCTCAGTGCCGAAAGCGTGTCGTCGGCCAACGGGTTGTCCCGCACCATGTACGTCCACGTCGACGTCGGCCGGGCCAGCTTGGACAGGTCCACGCCCGGCTCGTCCTCGATGGCCGGTGACGTTTCGAACGTCTGCTGGGCCGCCTCGATCGCGTCGGCGGCCAACGACGCGAACGCGTCGACCGCCATCCGGTGGAACTCGTCGAGCGGATTCTGCCGGCCCAGTGCGCGCAGGTGGATGCTCTCCCGGATGTCGGCCAGATAGGCCAGGTGATCGGCCCAGCCGCGGTCGAGGTGATAGAGCATGATCAGCCGGCAGATCTTTTCCAGACGGTCTTCGGAGAGCTCCTCGGCCAGCTCCTTGTACCGCTTCGGTGACAGCTCGGCCAGCTCCTTGCGGGCGGTGTCAGTGGACAGCAGCGCGTTGCGCCGCTCGACGATGATGGTCCGCTGCTGGGCGGTCAACTGGTTGTAGCGCCAGGTGTTGGCGTGCACGTCGAGCATCTTGCCCTCGGCGACCCGCTGCGCGTGGTCGAGCAGGCCGGCCGCTTTGGGGCTGGTGATGCGACCGTTGTCGTCGGTGGCCATCGGCAGCTTGTGCCGCTCCAAGTTGGCGGTGACGACGTCGTCTTCCCAGCTGGCGAAGAAAACCGACGAACCCGGGTCGCCCTGGCGCCCGGCCCGCCCGCGCAGCTGGTTGTCCAGCCGTTGGGTCTGGTGTCGCCCGGTGCCGACCACGTGCAGGCCACCCAAGTCCGCGACCCGGTCGTGGTCGGCCTCGTCGGAGCCCCCGAGCCGGATGTCGGTGCCGCGCCCGGCCATCTGGGTGGACACCGTGACCACCCCGAACTTGCCGGCCTCGGCGATCACCCGCGCCTCCTCGGCGTCGTTCTTGGCGTTGAGCACCACCGCCGGAACGCCGCGGCGCAGCAGCCGCTCGTGCAGCTCCTCGGACTCGGCGACGTCTCGGGTGCCGATCAGCACGGGCTGTCCGGTCTCATGCACCTCGATGATGTGCTCGACGATCGCGTCGTTCTTGGCGGCCGCGGTGATGTACACCCGGTCGGCCTCGTCTTCACGAATGTTCGGCTTGTTCGGCGGAATCGGTGAGACGCCGAGTTTGTAGAACTGGCGCAGCTGTTCCCCGGCGGCCAGCGCGGTGCCGGTCATCCCGCACACGGTTTCGTAGCGGTTGATCAAGGCTTGCACCGTGATGGTGTCGAGCACCTCGCCGGTCTCGGTGGTCTCGATGCCTTCCTTGGCCTCGACGGCGGCCTGCAGCCCATCCGGCCAGCGCTGCAGCTGCGCGATGCGGCCCCGGGAGGCGTTGATCAGGTGCACGGCGTCGTCGCGCACGATGTAGTGCACGTCGCGCTGTAACAGCACATGCGCGTGCAGTGCGACGTTGACTTCCGTCAGTGTCGTGCCGACGTGCTCCTCCGAGTACAAGTCGATGCCGCCGAGCGCCTTCTCGATCTTGCGGGCACCGGCTTCGGTGAGGTGGACGTTGCGGTTGTCGGAGTCGGTGTCGTAGTCGTCGCCGGGCTCCAGTTCGCCGACCAGCCGGATGATCTCGAGCCGCGGAGTCTCGCGATGGGTGGTCCCGGCCAACACCAACGGCACCAGCGCCTCGTCGACCAGCACCGAGTCGGCCTCGTCGATCAGCGCGACGTCGGGATCGGGCGACACCAGGTCGGCGACGTCGGTGACCAACTGGTCGCGCAGCACGTCGAAGCCGATCTCGTTGACCGAGGCATAGGTGACGTCGCATTTATAGGCCTTACGCCGCTCCTCGGCGGTGGACTCCGCGGTGATCCAGCCGACCGTCAACCCCAGCGCCTCGATCAACGGGCCCATCCACTCGGCGTCGCGGCGGGCCAGGTAGTCGTTGATGGTGACGACGTGCACGTGTCGGCCCGCCAGCGCATACCCGGCGGCGGCGATCGCGCCGCTCAGGGTTTTGCCCTCGCCGGTGGCCATTTCGATCACGTCGCCGGCGAGCATGCGCAGCGCGCCGAGCAGCTGCACGTCGAAGGGGCGCAGCCCGGTGGACCGCTCGGCGGCTTCCCGGGCGATGGCAAGGAATTGCGGAATGTCGGCGGACTCGGCGAGGTCGTCGAGCCGTAATAGCCCGGCCGCTTTGCGCAGTTGTTCGTCGTTGAGCCCGGCGGCCTTCTCGTCGTATTCCGCCGACGCGCTGACCTCTGACAGCGAACGGCTCTGGTTCTTCTCCGTGCTCGCGCCGAGCAGGCGCCAGAAGCGGCTGCTCAGGCGCCCCGGCTGAGCGCTGGTGGTCTTCGGCACAGGTCAACGGTACGCGGACTCGACGGAGGGCCGTCACCGGCACGAGCGTGCGTGTCTGTCCGCGACACGCCGGTCGCCGGTGTGCAACTGCGCACGTTCAGCGCCATCAGGCGAGGTTCGAACGGCGCGGATACGCGATCGCGGGGTCGGTGAGCACGTTGACGACGGCGGGCATACCGCTACCGAAAGCGCGCTCCAGGGCCGGGCGCAGCTCGTTGGGTGTTGATACCAGCTCACCGTGGCCGCCGAGCACGCGCGCCACCTCGTCATACCGCGTCCCCGGCCGCAGCTCGGCAACCACCGAGTAGCCGTAGAGGGCCTCCATGGGGTGTTTCTCCAGGGCCCAGATGCCGTTGTTGCCGACCACCGAGACGACCGGCACGCCGTGGCGGACCAACGTGTCCCACTCCATGCCGGAAAACCCGAATGCGCCGTCGCCCTGCAGCAGTACTACCTGGCGGTCCGGCCGGGCCAGCTTAGCTGCCAGCGCATAACCCGGCCCCGAGCCCAGGCAGCCGAACGGGCCGCTGTCGAGCCAGGCGCCCGGAACGTAGCTGTCGATCACGCGGCCCGCGTAGGAGCCGAAATCTCCGGCGTCGACGACGACGATCGCGTCACGGTCCAGCAGCGGCGCCAGCTCGGCATACACCCGCATCGGATGTAGGGGGGCGCGATCGTCGGCCAGCTCGGCGCGTTCGAGATCGCGCGCGGCGGTTTCGGTCTCGCACAGCAGCCCGATCCACTCTTCATGGTCGGGTCCGCTGGTGTCGGCAAGCGCCGACAAGATCGCCGACAGATCGCCGTAGAGCCCGGCCGCGATCGGACGCGGATGCTCGCGCTGGGGTGCGGCGCGGTCGGCGACGATGAGCTGAGTCTCGGCTCCGAACACCCCGCCGAAGCCCAGCCTGAAGTCCATCGGCACCCCGAGCACTACGGCAACATCGGCCTCCCGCAACGCTTTTGAACGCGCACGCGAAAACGCCAGCGGATGGTCGGCGGGTACCGTGCCGCGTGCCATCCCGTTCATCAGCACCGGTATCCGTCGCTGCTCGACCAGCCGCAGCAACGCCGCTTCCGCATGGCCCCACCACACATTGGTGCCCGCCATGATCACCGGCCGCTGGGCCGCGGCCAGCAATTCTGCGGCGCGGTCGAGGGCCTTGCCGTCGGGTGCGGGCGCCGGCGGCGGGTCGGTCAGCGCGCCCGGGCGGTTGTCGTCCTCGCACGGCGAAAAGACGTGGTCCATCGGGAAGTCGACGAACGCGACGCCCGATGGCGCGGCCACCGTTGCCCGCAGCGCGTCGTCGACCAGTCGCCCAGCATCGTCGGCGGATTTCGCCGTGGCCGCGAAGCGGGCCAGCGGCGCCACAAACGGCACGTGGTCGATTTCCTGCAGCGAGCCCATGCCCCACCGAGCTGCGGGCGCGCGGCCGCCCAGCACCAGCAGCGGTGACTGGTTTTGCTGCGCGGCCGCCATCGCGCTGATCCCGTTGGTGACACCCGGACCGGCGGTCAGCGCGGCCACACCGGGTTGTCGTGTCACCTTCGACCAGCCCTCGGCGGCGAAGGTGGCGGTCTGCTCGTGGCGGGTGTCGACCAGCCGGATGTCCTCGCTGCGGCAGCCGTCGTAGATGGAGAACAGGTGGCCGCCCGACAGGGTGAATATGGTGTCGATGCCGCTGGCATTCAGCCGCCGCGCGATCAGACGGCCGGCGTGGGTGGTCTGGTTGCTGGGGGCATCGGTGCTCATTGGCCGAGCGTAACGATCGCCGTGGCGCTCTGGACGGCTGCGCTCAGGTAGCTTCGCGGGAAAGTCATCGGGAAAGTCATGAGTTGGCGCTCGTCGGCGCCGCCGGCCGCACAGATCAAAGGAGTGGGCACACCGTGGAGCTGTTCAAGCCATCCATCGACTGGAGTCACGCCCTGGTCGATTCGTTGCGTTGGATTGCGCTGGCATGGGTGATAAGCGCGGTGTGCGTGGTCGCAGTGTTGGCGCTGCTGCGACTACTCACGCCGTGGGGGCGCCAGTTCTGGCGGATCACCGGCGGCTATTTCGTCGGTCGCCGCAGCGTTCGGGTCTGGCTGATGCTTGCCGTGCTGCTGTTGTCGGTCGTTATCGCGGTGCGCCTCAACGTGTTGTTCAGCTACCAGGCCAACGATCTGAATTCCTCTGTCCAGACCGCGGTGCAGGGTATAGCCGCCCACAACCAACAGGTCAAACAGTCTGGAATTCACGGCTTTTGGATGTCGCTATGGGTCTTCAGCATCATGGCGGTACTGCACATTGCCCGCTTCATGCTCGACATGTATCTCATGCAACGCTTTATCGTTGCCTGGCGCGTCTGGCTGACCGACCGACTCACGGGCGATTGGCTCACCGGGCGCTCTTACTACCGCGGACGCTTCATCGACTCCACCATCGACAACCCCGACCAGCGAATCCAGCAAGACATCGACGTGTTCACCGCCGGGGTGGGAGCCACACCTAACGTGCCGTCCAACGGCTCCAACAGCGTGTTGCTGTTCGGCGCCGTGAATTCGGTGCTGTCGGTATTCTCGTTCACGGCCATTCTGTGGAAGCTCTCCGGAACATTTACCATCTGGGGTTTCAGCATTCCCAAAGCGTTGTTCTGGAGCGTCATCGCCTATGTATTGTTCGCGACGATCATCGGATTCTGGATCGGGCGACCGCTGATCTGGCTGAGCTTTCGCAACGAGCTCACCAACGCAGCCTTCCGTTATGCGCTGGTGCGGGTGCGTGATGCCGCCGAGGCGGTCGGTTTCTACCGCGGCGAGCGGGCTGAACGAGTGCAGCTGTCCGAACGGTTCCGCCCGATCATCGACAATTACCTGCGGTTCGTGAACCGGACGATCGGGTGGTTCGGCTGGAACGTCTCGATGAGCCAGGCGATCGTGCCGTTGCCCTGGGTACTGCAAGCGCCGCGGTTATTCGCCGGCCAGATCAGGTTCGGCGACGTTACCCAGTCGGCGACCGCGTTCGAAAGCATTCACGACGGCCTGTCGTTCTTCCGTAACGCCTATGACCAGTTCGCGAGCTACCGCGCGGCGATCATCCGGCTGCACGGTCTGGTTGTAGCCGACGAGAAAGCCCGCGAGCTGCCCGAGATTCTCACCACACCGAGCGCCGACGATGCGGTCGAGATCGAGGCTTTAGAGGTGCGCACGCCGGACGGCGACCAGCTCATCGATTCCCTCGACGTGCACCTGTCGTCCGGTGAGGCGTTGGTGATCACCGGACCATCGGGCAGCGGTAAGACGACGCTGCTGCGCAGCCTTGCCGAGTTGTGGCCGTACGCGTCGGGCACATTGCGGCGGCCTGACGGGCCTAACGAAACGATGTTCCTTTCGCAGCTGCCCTATGTGCCGCTCGGTGATCTGCGAGCCGTGGTGTCCTATCCGTCCTCCGCCGCCGACATTCCTGACAGTGAGTTGCGCCAGGTTTTGACGAAAGTTGTGCTGCCGCATTTGGTTAACCGCCTCGACGAGGAGCAGGATTGGGCGAAGGTGCTCTCCCCCGGCGAACAGCAGCGGGTGGCATTCGCCCGGGTCCTGTTGACCAAGCCCAAAGCGGTGTTCCTCGACGAGGCCACGTCGGCGATGGACGAAGGGCTGGAGTTGGCGATGTATCAGTTGCTGCGCAACGAATTACCGGACACCGTAGTGGTCAGCGTCAGCCACCGCAGCACTGTGGAGCCGCACCACGATCATCGCCTTGAGCTGCTCGGCGAAGGGCATTGGCGGCTGAGCCGGGTCGAGGAGGAGCCGGCCCCAGTGTAGGGCGCTTAGGCGCGAACAGACGCAAAAGTACCCAAATCGCCTGGAAAACGGGGGCTTTTACGTCTGCTCGCGCATGGCAGCGGCGTGGGCTCCGGCGCGGCGGCCGAAGAATGACCCTTCACCGAGCTGGGTGCCGCTGGCGTATCCCTTGCCGTCCTGGGCGATATTCGATGCACACGCGCCGACCGCATACAAACCCGGGACGACGGTGCCGTCGTCACGCAGCACCTGACCGTCCACCGACGTGGCCAGCCCGCCGATGGTAAACCCGGCATACATCGCCTTACCTAGTGACAGGTCGAACGCACCCCACGGCCCTTTGTCTTGCGGCGCAAGGAATTCCGGCTGCTTGTGAAAGTCCGGGTCCTCCCCGCGGGCCGCGAACTCGTTGTAGCGGTTCAGCGTCGCAACGAGGTTGCCCGTCGGGATGCCCAGCGCGGCTTCCATCTCCTCGACGGTCTCCCAGCCGTCGATCAACGGCACCAGCGGCACTTGTGGGCGTTGCAGGTGCGCCTCGTCGACGATAAGGAACGCCGCGCTGTCGGGCTGGTCCATCACGAAACCCGAAGTGCGCGAATGATAGCTGTCCTCGGCGACGAACCGCTTTCCGAGTTTGTTGACGATGACCCCGGTCAGCAGGATCGACGGCGGGTAGGCCGGCGCCGTAATGAAGATCTGGTCCATGTGCTGGGTGGCACCACCGGCCGACATACCCAGCCGGATGCCCAGGCCGTCGTCATAGGTGTTGCCTAATACGAACGGCTTTTCCGCCAGTTTCGGGGTGTACTTCGCCACCATCTCGTTGTTCATCACAAATCCACCGGCGGCAATGATCACCGACTTCGCTTTCACCGCACCGGTTTCCGAGAATTGCTTCCACATCACCCCGGTGATCGCGCCCGACCCGTCCACGATTAGCTGCGTCGCACCGGTCTCATACCGGATCTGCACACCGAGGTTCTCCGCGCGCTTGAGCAGCAAGTCGATCACGAGCTTTGCGCCCTCGGTGTCGCCAGGCACCGGCACCTTGTGCCCCCGCGGCGCCGGCAGCGCTTTTTCAAAGAACGGCCACACCTTCTCGTTGCCGGTGTACATCAACCCTTCGGTGTTGGGCTGGATAACCGCCTTCTCAGGGTAGAAGCTGCGCTCGAACTGAAAGCCAAGATTTTCAAGCCAATTGAAGTGTTCGACGCTGCCCTCGCAATAGGCGCGGATCTTTTCGCGATCGGGATCCCGCGACACCGCGACCAGATACTTGTACATCTCCTCCGGGGAATCCGGGTGGCCGGTCGCTTGCTGCACCGCGGTGCCGCCGCCGAGGTAGAAATGCCCGCCCGCCATTGCGCTGGTACCACCGGCCGCGGCGGCGCGCTCCAAAACCAGCACCCGGGCGCCGGCGGCGGCCGCACTGACGGCCGCGCAGCCACCGGCGATGCCGAACCCGATGACCACCACGTCGACGTCGTCCGACCACGACGTCACATCGCCCGCATTGACCGTTGCCGGTGCCTGGATGCTCACTGCTGCTCCTGCTTCACGTAGTCGAAGAGCGCCCGGATTTCTGGCGAGATGTGCGCGATCTCGACGAACGGCACCCCGGCCTGCGGTGCCGATATGTAGGCGAACCGCATACCGCCGGGCATCAGGCCCTCTTGCGCAACCTCTGCCCCGTGCTCGCCGGCCGCCGCGATCATCGCGTCGAACTGCTCGGCGCTTTCCGCCTCGATGCAGATGTGGTGCAGCCCCGGTCCGCTGTCGCGCAAAAAGTCACTATAGATGTTCGGCCCGCGGACCGGTTCGATGAGTTCCAGCTGCATGTCGCCGAGGTAGCTCAGGGAAATGCTGGCGACGAAGTCGACGGGCTTCCCGTGGTAGCGGCAGGTGTCCGACGGGAAATGGACGTCCGGTAGCCGCACCCACTTGCGGACGCCTAATACGCCGGTGAGAGCGGTTTCGGTGGTGTTCAGGTCGGCGGTTACCCACGCGATCTGGACCGGCGATCCGGCGTGTAGGCTCATCGCCTCGAAGGATAGCCCAGCTGCTAGGCCGACAGATAGGCGTTGCACGGCCGGCTGCTGCAGGCGCGGTCAAGCTCGATGAACACGTTCTAATTCACGCGTGACAGGCGTCATCGCCGCGTCAACACATCAACCAACAACCGGCTCTGGGCATCGAAGACCGCTTCGGGGTCGGTCAGGATGTCGGGTCCGTACTGCCCGAACACCTCCAGGCTGATCGCACCCACAATGGCTGCCCATAACAGGAAGCACTCGGCGACGACGCGGTCGTCTCCGGGAAACCCGAACTCGTCGCGAACCCGCCTGAAGTCCGACGACGTTGGCTGCGGCGCAGCATCGTCCGTCAACATAATCTCGCCGGTGGCGATCCCGGCGGCTACCGCGTCGAACAATGCGCCCACCACCCGGGTGCCGGGTCCAGCGGTCCGTTCCGCGGGTGCGTGATAGCCCGGCACTGGGCTGCCGTACAGGAGCGCCCACCTCGCCGGGTGTGCGACGGCCCATCGGCGGACCGCGTGCGCGATCGCGATGACGTCGTCGCTCCACGCCTCTGCCATGGCGTCGCGGGCCCCGTCCACGGTATCGGCTAGTTCGTTGTAGGCGTCGACGAGCAGCAACGTCAACAGCTCGTCGCGGCTGGCCACGTACCGGTAGACCGCCGAGGAAACCATGCCCAGGTCGCGGGCGATCGCACGCAGCGAGAGCCCGGCCGCCCCGTGGTCGACGAGGTGGCGGCGGCCCAGCTCTACGATTTGCGCCTCAATGCGCTTCCGCGAGGCCTGCCGCGTGGCCATGGCGTCAAGTGTGGCACAAAGCGAGAACAGTGCTCTTGATTTGGCGCTGGGACCCGCCGCTGGGAGCCGTGCGAGGTGTCAGGTGCGCGGCGGCAGGCCGGCCGCTGCGCTGCTGACTTTGCCCACCCCGACGTCCTCGCGGACCTGTTGGGACGCCGACACCCAGGACACGGCCGCCGGGAACTGCCCCCACCTGCTGTTGAACATTCCGACGATCAGCGCCGACCCTGGATTGGAGGTCACATACACCGGCCCACCGGAGTCGCCGCTTTGGCTGACGACGCCTTCGGACATGGTGAACCAGCCGTTGTTGACGCGCTCGACGGTGCCGCAGCTTTCACCGGTGACGACGCCGAAATGGCAGACGGGATCTCCGGGCCGCACCACGAGACCAGGATCGGATCCCAGCGCACGCCCGCCGGGCAGGATGTTGTTCGCGGTCACGTCGTCGGCCAGCACAATCGCCTCGTAGTCGTTGATCTGCTGGTCGGTTGCGACGGTGGCGCCGTTGGGAGTGTTGTCGCGAAACGTCGCCAGGTTACCGATGACGTGGTTGTCCCTGTCGGTGACCGGGCCGTGGCCGCGGCAGTGTCCCGCGGTGAAGGCGACCCGCAGTGCCGGGTCGACGTAGCCCAGGGTGCACAGGTGGGTGTCCTGGTGGATTTCCATGCCCGGATACACCAGCACGGGATCGGCCCCGGCGACCATCGGCGCCAGCCATGCCGTCAGCGCCGCGGTGAGCGTCGCGGCGAATGCGTATATTGCAGCCCGGCGCACCATCGACTCCGATCCGTCGGCGGCCGGCACGACGCCGGCCGAAGAGTAGGTCCTGTGCAGACCATCGGCGTAGCGCCTCGAGACGTTACCGGCTTGTGACCCGCGACGGCGACCGAGTGACAAATTCGCCCGCCGGATCGGCGTTTAGCCGCCCACTGCTGCGGGGCTGCCAGCCGGGTGGTCCGAACACGTAACCGAGCCGATCACGAAGCCGTGCCGCCGAGCGCACATCCCGGGCGATCGCGACGTATTCGTAGGTCTGCAGCTTCCAGATGTTGAACGTGTCGACCTGCTTGGTCAGCCCGTAGTGCGGTCGGAAGAGCTCGGGCTGGAACGTGCCGAACAGCCGATCCCAGACGATGAAGATGCCGCCGTAATTCTTGTCCAGGTACTCGGGGTCCATGCCGTGGTGCACCCGGTGATGCGACGGAGTGTTGAAGACGAATTCGACCGGTCGCGGTAGCTTGCCGATCCGTTCGGTGTGTACCCAGAACTGATAGATGAGGTTCACCGAGAAGCTGGCGAACACCAGCCACGGCGGAATTCCCAACAGCGGCAACGGAATCCACATCAGGATCTCGCCGCTGTTGTTCCACTTCTGGCGCAGCGCGGTGGCGAAGTTGAAGTACTGGCTGGAGTGGTGGGACTGATGCGTGGCCCAGATCAGACGAACGCGATGAGCGATGCGGTGATAGGTGTAATACAGCAGGTCGACGCCGAGGATCGCGATCAGCCACGTGTACCACCGGGTCGCCGACAGATGCCAGGGTGCCAGATACGCGTAGATCGCGGCGTAACCGAGCAGCGCCAGGAACTTCCAGCCCGCGGTGGTGGCCAGCGACACCAGGCCCATTGAGATGCTGGTCAGGGAATCGCGTGTCAGGTACGCCCCGGACGGCGGCCGCTCCGCGTTTTCGATGTGTTCGAGCTTTCGCGCGGCGGTCCATTCGAGGATCAGCAGCAGCAGGAAAAACGGGACGGCGAAGAGTACCGGGTCGCGCATTTGCGCCGGCAGCACGGACAAGAAATCCGCGATCGCATCCACATCCGACACCCTAGGATGCACTCAATCTCGTAGGCGCCGATCCCTAACGTCAGCTGACTATGCGGCGGCTTCCGGCGGGAACGCAGCACGGTCGGCGATCGCGCTGCGGTAGGCATGCACCCGTCCGGGGATGGTGGACACCACCGCTATGGTCCGGCCGTCGCGCCCGTAGGCGGCGACGAACTTCCAGGCGTCGAGATCGCCTTCAATCACCTGCATGGCGTCGTAATCGTCTGGCACACCGAGCATCTGCAACTTGACGTCGTACTGATCCGACCAGAAGTAGGGCACTTCGTCGTACGTGTCACCGTGACCCGGGCCGGCCAGCAGTGTGCATGCGGCCGCCGCACCTTGGCGCGCCGCGTGTTCCCAGTGCTCGACCCGCAGATGCTTCTCATAGAGCGGATGCCACCAGCGAGCGAGATCGCCAGCGGCGACGACACGGGTGCCGCCCTCGACGGCACCGGTGGCATCGCACACCACACCGTCGTCGATCCGCAACCCCGAACCGTCCAACCAGCCGGTGGCCGGGTCGACGCCGAGGCCGATGAGTACGAGGTCGGCCGGCAACTCGTTGCCGTCGGTGAGCCGCACGGCCCTTACGTGGCCTTCGCCGATAAACGTGTCGACGCCGACATTGACCCGGACGTCCACGCCGTGCTGGCGGTGCAGCGCGGCGTAGCGATCAGCCATCTCCTCGCCAAGCGCTCCCAGCAACGGCCCTGCGGTCAATTCGATCAACGCGACATCCAGCCCCAGCGACCGGCAACTCGCGGCGACCTCTGCGCCGATGAACCCGCCGCCGACGACGACGACCCGCGGACGCGCCTGCAGTCGCTGGCGGATAGTCAGGCAGTCGTCGACGGTGCGCAACAGGAACACCCCGTCGGGCACGGGGCCGCCCGGCCATTCCCGTGGAGCGGCGCCGGAGGCGATGACCAGCCCGTCGAAGCCCAACTCCTGCTCGCGGTCGTCGTCTCGGACCAGCACGGTGCGCGACGACATGTCAAGCCCGACGGCAGACGCCCCGCGCAGCACCCTGGCATCGAGATCGATGTGCGGCGCCAAATCGATGCCTGCGCGCTGCACTTGTCCGGTGAGCAGTTTCTTCGATAGTGGCGGCCGGTGATAGGGGGCATGCCGTTCAGCGCTCACAATCGTCAGCGCACCGTCGTAGCCCGCGACTCGCAGAGTCTCTGCCGCCCGCATGCCCGCCACGCCAGCACCGACGACCACGACCTGTTTCAGCTGCTGATCTGACGACACGGCATTAATCCTGGATGGTGATGGCCTGGGTGGGGCAGGACACTTCCGCGCCCTTGACCTTTTCGCGCAGGTCCTCGCCCGGTTCTTCTCGGAGCACGTGAAGATAACCGTCGTCGCCCAGTTCGAAGACTTCAGGGCAAATACTCATGCAAACGGCGTTCCCGTCGCAGGTGTCGAAATCCACGAAAACCTTCATCGAATCTCCGTCCTTAGCAACTCATGCCTCGACTGTGTCGGCGCGCTGCGGATTCAGTTGGGTAATGGCGCGCTTCCGGGCTTCGCGGGCCGACGGCGAGTGCTTCAGGTAGTCCACCGCCATCTGTGTGGACGCCTCGGTACCGGGATGGTGGCTGGGACGCAGGTAGCGGACCGGGACGGTCACCAGCAACTTCCACGGCCCCGGCACCTTGTACTCGCGCGCGGCGCGCAGCCAGTCGCTCCAGCGCGGTTTGGCGTCGATGGTCGGGTCGTGGGTCATCAGGAAGCGCACCCCGAGAAACCACCAGAACATGAACTGCGGCGCGGTCGTCAACATGGACAGTGCCCGCAGCGGGTAGCTGCCGCACACATGCTGATACACGTCGTATACCAGCGAGCGGTGCTCGATCTCCTCGGCCCCATGCCAGCGCAGCAAGTCCAGCATGACCGGGTCGGTGCCCGCGTAATCCAGACCCTGGTTCTGCAGCACCCACTGACCTAGCACCGCGGTGAAGTGCTCGAGCGCAGCTACATCGGCCAGCCGCCGATACAGCCACCACCGCTTCATCGCCGGCGGCCACCACTTAGGCGGATCCCCCAGTGCCCACGACAAATATCTCCCCAGCCGGGTGGTGTACGGCGTGGTGTCGATGCCTTGCTCGGCCAAGTGGTCGAGCACCACTTGGTGCGCCCAGGCATGCCAGGACTCCTGTTGGATGAACGGTTTGATCGCCGCCTCCAGCTCGGGATCGTCGACGAGCGACGACGCTTCCAAGACGGCCTTGATGAAATGCCGCTCCCCTTCCGGCAGCAGCAAATGCAACACGTTCATCATGTGCGTCGCGAACGGGTCATCGGGTACCCAGTGCAACGGCAAATTCGACCAGTCGAAGCGAACTTGGCGACGAAACGCAGGGTGTCCATCGTGGCGCACTTCCACTTCAGGCATCGGCCACTCCTCTCCAGAGGGTTATGAGTGCCCCGTGTCAGATAAGGCAAACCTGCGGTCGCATGAGACCGCGGCAACCGAACGACACCCGCAGCAGCCGCCGCGGCGACAACTTCCCCCGGCCCTAACGGTTGGCCACCCCATCCGGCACCAGCAGCAGTTCCGGACAGTTACCATCCTACTGAGTGAATAGGCGAGCACACAACACCGGAATCCGATCAGGGTGAAAATTCCTGGCAGTAGACGAATTCTGTGATAGCTTCTCAGTTAGGTGTACGACCGTTCACCAGCCCAGTGAACAGGTAGATGGTCTCTTAGCCGGCGTCTGACATCGGCGGCAGTGAGTCGCTCGGCTCACCGGCGTACCAATGCACCGCCTGAATGCCCGGCTGCAGAGACAGTTCGGCGACGAGGCGCTCAAGTCGCGCTGGCGCGTGCCCATCCATGAGTAGGTAAGCGGTCAGCGCAACATTGTCGTCGCCAGCGCGTCCGGTGTGGATTCCGCGCAGGATGAGGTCGTTGGTGCTGGTGTGCTGCACGATTTGGGCGCGCGCATATTTTTCGCTCTTGGGACGGCAAATCAACTGAATTTGGTAGGGCTGCTGGTCTTCGCTTTCTTCGACGACGTTGTTGTCGTGGTCGATCAACCGGCCCAGCGGGCGGCCCAGGAGGTGGATGGCGACGACGGTGCCGGTGGCGATCACAGTGAACAACAGATGCCCGGAGGCGGCCAGCACCCCCACCGCGGCCGAACACCACAGCGTCGCAGCGGTATTCAGCCCGCGAACATTGAATCCCTCACGCAGGATCACCCCTCCGCCGAGGAATCCGACCCCGGATACCACATACGAGGCCACTCGTGTCGGACTACTGTCGTTGGTGACCGCCGCGTAGAGCACGAACAGGGTGGCCCCGGTTGCCACCAGCGCGTTGGTGCGCAGTCCGGCCATGCGGGCCCGCCATTGCCGTTCCAGGCCGATCAGCGCGCCGCAACCGAGGCCAACTGCCAAGCGCAGCACGAAGTCGGCCAGGCTCAGCGTGTTCATGACACGGCGCTCCTTCCTGGTGAGGCGGCCGATTACCTGCAAACAGTGTGTCTGGTTTTGGCGACGGCCAGACGAACACGGGATGTACAGCCGGGTGATCGGCAGGGTTGGGATCGGCGCGGTGCTTGGGGCAATAGCGCCGCGGTGTCACGCGGACTGACGCGCGCGTTCCGCCTCGGCCGTCTCGCGATTCAGCCGCTGGGACCGGTAGATGCTTACGCCGCTGCGCGACATCAGCAGCGACGCGATGCCGACCGCGATGATCGCTCCGGGTATCGCGGCGAAGGATCCGGTCATCTCGGCCACCATGATCATGATGGCGAGCGGCGCATGGGCGACGCTGCCGAAGCATGCCATCATTCCCACTACCACGAAAATGCCAGGGTCGCTGGGTACTCCGGGCAAGCCCCACAGTTCACCCACCCGCCAGATCGCCGCCCCGACAAATGCGCCAATCACAATGCCGGGACCGAAAATTCCGCCAGATCCTCCCGTGCCAATCGACAATGACGTCGCGACGATTTTGGCGATCGGTAGGGCGAGAACGATCCACAACGGGATCGCCGTCAGTGTCGGTCGTGCGATGGCTTCCTGAATCCAGCCGTATCCACTGCTCAGGATTTGAGGGATCAGCAGCCCTAACAGCCCTACCAGCAGTCCCCCGAAGGTCGGTTTGAGTACGCCCCCGGGCAGTCGATCGGTCAATGCCACCGTCCAGTAGAAGACGCGGGCATATAGATAGCCGATCGCCGCAGCGATCACGCCGATTAGCGCGAACCACAGCAGCGGCCAGGCTTCCTCGAAGCGGTATTCCGCGTCGACAAAACCGAACAGCGGCTCGAAGCCCATGATCGAGCCGAGCACCGCATACGCCGTGGCGGAGGCGATGAAACCGGGCACCAGTGAGCGGTACTCGAGGTCTTCGCGATAGATGATTGAGGTCGCCAGTACTGCTCCGCCCAGCGGTGCGCCGAAAATCGCTCCGATCCCTGAGCCGATACCCACGGCAACCGCGATCCTGCCGTCCTCGACTGGAAGGTTCAGGCGACGGGTCAGCAGCGATCCGAAGCCTGCCGAGATCTGAGCGGTAGGGCCCTCGCGACCACCCGAACCGCCAGACCCGATAGTCAGTGCGCTTGCCACCATCTTGACCAGCACCACCCTGCTGCGGATGTTGGTGGGATAGCTGTGGACCGCCTCGATCGCTTCGTCGGTGCCATGGCCTTCGGCCTCCGGGGCAAGCCAGGCGACGATGACCGCCGACAAGAACGCACCGGCCGTCGTCACCAGCGGAATAGCCCATGGACGGTGGAAACCGGAGGCCGGATGGTGGCCGTCCTCCCCCACGGGCGTAGGGATGCGGTAGTCGGCCAGATAGCCGAGCAGAAACTCGCCGGCGTATTTCAGCAACTGATAGAAGACAACCGCGCCCACGCCGGCGATGACGCCGATGGCAATGCCAAGGATGAGCCACTTGCGCACGTAGCCGGAGCTCTGGATGAATGCGCCCAACCGCCCACTGGACTCGTCGGGACCGGTATCTTTCGCCGCCGGCACCGTGGGATGGTATCAGCGCACAGGCGGCGCTCGATGCGGCCAAAATCGCCTCGGTCGCGCTGCGAAACGTCGGTCGCCCGGGACCGCCCGTTGAAGAGCGGATAGCTACACGTCACCCTCGAAGTCGGCGGCCGGCTCTCCCCCGGCGCCGGTAAACGCGGTCAGAGCGCGCACCAACCCATGGCGCTCTGAGGGCGGCATCTTTTCGACGATGCGCGCAATCTCAGCGCGCCGGTGAGAAGTGACCTGCCGCACCGCCTTTCGTCCGCGGGGAGTCAAGGCGGCAAGTAGTTCGCGCCGCGAGTTGGGATGTGGTTGGCGGTCGATCAGTCCGGCGCTTACGAGTCGATCGACCATCCGGCCCGCGGCCGAGGGTTTGACGCCGAGCAGCCCAGCCAGCGTGGCGAGGTTGATCGGCCCGCGATTCGACAGGATCACCAGGGTCCGGAACTGCGGAATTGTGATTGTTTCGTCGACTTGGGCAATCGAGTGAGCCGAGATGGCGACCAGTAACCGCGACGCGGTCAGCAACGCGTCAGTGATCGCATCGAGTGATTCCATTGTTGCTGCCGCGCTTTCGGTTGCCATTGTCTGCTTTCCGCTCCTGGTTCATCCCGCCGGACGCGGCGCTCGTCGATGCGATTTTCACAGCTGCATCCAGCAGTTTAGCAGGCACCTACTATAGTTAGAGTAAACTATCTCCTAGTATTACTATAGCTGCATGTGAGCTTGGTGCGTGAAGTTTTGCCGCCATGGCGCCGACGACGGTGTTGGCGCACCCACCCGTTGCTTTCGTCAGGAGATTTGTATGAGCATCGACACCCCTGCCGGCGCAGAACACGCCGTGGCGACCACACACCGGGCGGTGTGGGCGATGGGCGACTACGCCTTGATGGCCGAGGAGGTAATGGCCCCTCTCGGCCCATTACTGGTCGCCGCCACGGGCATAGGCCCGGGCGATCGGGTGCTCGACGTCGCCGCTGGCTCCGGCAACGTCTCGATCCCCGCCGCGAAAGTGGGTGCCGAGGTGGTTGCCAGTGACCTCACCCCGGAGCTGCTGCACCGCGCCCAAACACGAGCTGTGGAACAGGAACTCAGCATCGAGTGCCGCGAGGCCAACGCCGAAGCGCTGCCGTTCGCCGACGGCGCGTTCAACCGGGTGGTTTCGGCGATCGGGGTCATGTTCGCGCCGCGGCATCAGCGTGCGGCCGACGAGTTGGTGAGGGTGTGTCGGCCCGGCGGAAGGATCGGGCTCATCAGCTGGACACCGGAGGGCTTCTTCGGCCAGATGCTCGCAGCCATCAGGCCGTACCGGCCGACGCTGGATCCGACCGTGCCGCTGGCGGCGCTGTGGGGCCGGGAGGATTATGTCGCGGGGCTCTTGGGCCAGCGAGTCAGCGAAATCAGCGCTCGGCGGGGCATGTTGACGGTCGACCGGTTCGACAGCCCCGAGTCGGTGCACGAGTACTTCAAGCACCACTACGGTCCGACCATCAACGCCTACCGCAACATCGCCGACAATCCCGTGCTGGTCGAGAGCCTCGACACCCAACTCGTCGAGCTGGCGCAGCGCCACATGTCGAAGGGCGTAATGCAGTGGGAGTACCTGGTTGTCGTCGCATCAAAGTGGTGCCCGACTGGAAACGCTGGCAGCGCCCGGGCATAACAGCGAGATGGCCCGCTCGCATCGCATCTCGTACTGGGACGCTGAAGACACTGTCGCGTGGGAGGCGGGCAACAAGGCGATCGCGCGCCGCAACCTGCTCTGGATCGTCGCCTGTGACCACGTGGCGTTCGGGATTTGGACGCTATGGCCGGTGATGGTGCTCTTCATGCCCCGCAATGTGTACGGCTTTTCTCCGGCCGACAAGTTCCTGCTGGGCGCTACCGCCACACTGGTCGCGGCGTGCCTGCGTATCCCATATTCGTTGGGCATTGCGCGCTTCGGTGGCCGGAGTTGGACAGTCTTTTCGATCCTGATACTGTTCGTCCCCAGCGTGAGCGCTATCGTGCTGCTGGCCCATCCCGGCCTGCCGCTGTGGCCATATTTAGTGTGCGCGGCGCTTACTGGCTGCGGGGGCGCTAATTACGCGGCATCGATGACCAACACCAACGCGTTCTACCCTCACCGGCTGAAGGGCTCAGCACTGGGATTCAACGCCGGGGCCGGCAATCTCGGCGTGCCGGTGATCCAATTGGTGGGGCTGCTTGTGATCGCAATCGCCGGCCACCGCCAACCCTATTGGGTATGTGGCCTATACGTGATGCTGTTGACGGTCGTCGCGATCGGCGCAGCTCATTACATGGACAACCTTGAGCACCCCACCGAGGTCAGCCACCTGCGCTCGATTCTCTCCGAGCGGGACACCTGGCTGTTGGCGCTGCTCTACCTGGGCACCTTCGGTTCATGGATCGGCTTCTCGTTCGCCTTCGGCCTCGTGCTGCAAGTGAATTTCGAAGCCACCGGGCAAACCCATGCCCAGGCAGCACTGCATGCCGCCGAATTCGCTTTCATTGGACCAGCATTGGGCTCCGTGGCCCGCATCTACGGCGGCCGGCTCGCCGACCGCATCGGCGGCAGCCGAGTCGCGCTAACGGTCTTCGCCGCCATGGGGTTGGCCACCGCGATGCTGGTGGCCATCAGCACGGTGGATGACCACAATCCCGGTCCCACGACTGCCGCCACGATGGTGGGCTATATCTGCGGCTTCATGGTCCTGTTTCTGCTGTCCGGGTTGGGAAATGGATCGGTATACAAGATGATCCCGTCGGTTTTCGAGGCGCGCAGCCACCTACTGGCCGTCACTGAGCTCGAACGCCGGCACTGGTCGGCCGCCACTTCGGGCGCAGTAATCGGATTTGTCGCGGCTTTCGGCGCACTCGGCGGTGTGGGGATCAACCTGGCGCTGCGGCAGTCCTACCTGAACACCGGCACCGATACGCCGGCGTACTGGATCTTCTTGGCTTTCTATATCGTTGCTGGCGTTCTGACCTGGGTGAGGTACGTTCGTCGCCCGGCCTCGACGCGCTTTGAGCAGCAGCAAGCCGCCATGCAGAAACCGGCCGCCCATGTTGGGCAGCTGTAGACCACGGCCATGGATCGCACACAACCCGTCGTCGATACCGGCGGCACGGACCGCCCAGACCGGCTTCCCGCGTCAATTCAGGCTTAGTGAGGGACAAAGCGGATAAACGGCAGCTGGTGCCCGACCGCGCGAAAGTCAGCCTCTGAGCCATCGACTGAGTAGCCAAGTAGTCGCGGGAGTAGGTATTTCGCTGCCGCTCGATGACGCGCAGCGTATTTCGCGAATGTCTTTGCTCCGTCTTCTTCGTCGAGCTTCGCCGCTCTGACCGGTATAGTCCGCCTGCCCACCTGGATCGTGACGTCGGGCGTATGCATGACCTTGCGGTACCACGCGGCGGTCGGTCCCCATCCCGAGGCGACGACATAGCTGTCGTCGGCCGGATCATCGTCGACGACTTCGAGTACCGCTTGACGTGGCTTGCCCGACACCCGCCCGATGTGATGCAGCAGCAAAAGACGTTGCCCGAAAAGCGGGCTGAGGCCAGCTCGATACACATAGATCGGAAAGCGAAAAACTAGCTTTCTCAAGCCTTTCGGTGGGCGGACGTTCTTGGTGATCTGCACCCTCCCCATCCTTTCAGTGAGTGGCCGCTCTTCGCGCCTATCCGCGATCAGTCAGACCAGCACCCAACCACACTGTTGCATAGAGTCATTATATGCTGAGTGTGGTGTACTGCCCCGAAGGGCTGCGTCGATGCTGTATGAACCAAAACGGGAATGCGACGCAACGCGTTACGCTCGAGCTGATTTCGACTCGGTGGACGATCGCTCGAGCGGCCAATTCATTGGCGGGGCCGCGCTGATGAGAAATAAGGAGGGAACAATGGTCGACGCACGAGGGCGGCTCCCAATGGCGCGCGCTGCCAACCAGACATACGACAGCCGAAACGGCCGGTGTTTTCGATGAACGAGGTGCTGGCGCAGTTAATCGATGGATGGCAGCCCGCAGCCTACGCAGCGCTCAAGGCGCTTGCCCTATTCGTAACTGCCGCCGGGGCTTTCCGGCTCACGCTTCGTCGCACCATCTCCGCGTTCACACCATTTGACTGGGTAACCGCCGTCGCAGTCGGCGCCATTGTGGGCCGGACCGCCACGGCCGCCGACACGTCCTGGCTCACAGGGGCAGCGGCACTGCTGACGTTAATTGCTGCGCATGACATTGTCGCTCGGTTGCGTTTCAACCCGTGGATGCGTCGCCTGGTTGACCCACCGGTTCGGGTGCTGGTCCGCGACGGGCAATTGCACCAAACCAACATGAAACGATGCGGTATCACCCATGCCGACCTTGACGCGATTCTCCGCGAGCATGGTTACCAGACGCCCGATGCCATTCGCTTGGCGCTATTCGAATCCAAAGGAGTGGTATCCATCTTCGGCAGCCCCGACTAACCCCGGTGGTACTAAGCCCAACTGGAGCCGACGGCGGTGTCGGTGCTGTTCATGTTGGCACTGGCGGTTTGCACCTTTTGGCCGTGGGCGTTGGCCTGCTCGTAGATCACCTGGAAGTTGCGGCCCGACTCGGTGATGAACTGTTGGCACGCCGTCGACCCGGCGCCACCCCAGAAGTCACCGGCGGCCAGCACGTCACGGATGATCGCCTGGTGCTCGGCCTCCAACGCCGCAGCCTGCGCCCGAATCGTCGCACCGTGGGCGTCGACGTCACCGAACTGATAGTTGATCGTCATGTCGTTGTCTCCTAACAGTTTTCGTTGCTAGCTGCGCAGGATGTTCTGGGACGCCTGCTCTTGCTGTTCGTAGTTGTTCGCGTCGCGGATCAGCCCGTCACGCACGCCGTGCAGCATGTTGACGATGTTGCGGAAGGCCTGGTTCATTTGACCCATGGTGTCGTAGGAGGTGGCCTGTGCAGTACCACTCCAGCTCGCACCGGCGATGTTGACCGACGACGCCCACATCTTGCGGGCCTCGTCCTCAACGGTCTGCGCGTGCACGTCGAAACGGCCCGCCATCGCCCGCATCTGGTCCGGGTCAGTCATAAAACGCGTAGGCATTTCCTAATCTCCTATCTCGAGGTCATGCGGCAGTAGCCGCCGTTGCCGATCGATTGCAACAATGGCCAACGGCTCACCGCCGAAACTCCTGCGCAACAATATCGTTCGTTCTGAGTGGTGGTGTCGCTAACGCACTGCTAGCGTGCCGCGACCGCATTGGCGGCCTCGGTGGCCGCGTACGATCCCGCGCTGGTGTACATCGTGTTTACAAACATCTCGTGGATCGCGGCCGCTTGGGCGCTGATCGCCTGATACATTGTGGCATGCGCGGCAAACTGTGCAGCTGTCAACGCTGATACCTCTTCCGCGGCAGCGGGAACCACGCCCGTAGTCGGAGCTGCCATGGCCGCGTTCTGGGCCGCCATATCAGCGCCAATGCCTTGCAAGTCGTCGGCCGCTCCTGCGAGCAGCTCGGGTTGTGTTGTCACAAATGACATTTACTCATCCTTTCTCTCGTTATCCCCACTTTGCCTCGGGTCGCGTACATTGTCCACGTGATGACCGCTGCGGCGACATAGGCCGCCAAAAAGGTCCACAGCGCCGCGGTGTCGGTGCGGATGCTTTGGTAGGACTCGCGCGCAGCGCGAGATTAATGCCGACGCCGCCGAACGCTCCAGCCGCGGCGGCGAACCCGATCAGTGCTCCGGACATGTTACGTGACCATTGTCGGCGTTCGGGTTCACTGAACACCCGCGTATAGCTGCGCGCGTCGACAGCAGTCGGAATCAGCTTGAAAACCGCCCCTTTGCCCAGTCCGGACAAGGCGAACAACGCGATGAAGCATGCGACACACTCGATCGTCGCGGCAGTGGAGGTGGCCCCGGCGGTGTGGTCGTGGTGAGTGCTGATGCCGGCCAGCGCTCCGGTTACGGCGATCATGCCGCCAAAGACGGTCAAGGTGACGCGGCCGCCTCCGAAGCGGTCAGCCACGCGGCCGCCGTAGATCCGTGCCAGTGACCCAACCATCGGCCCGATGAATGCGAACTCGGCGGCATGCAACGACGCCTGCGGTGCACGTGTCCAAAGCCGGCAAGAACAAGGTAACGGCATGCCAGCTGACAATCCGATGCGCGCGGCCCATTCAACCCCCTCGCGATTAACATTGGCCGACGATCACGCTAATCTCGGGCCATCCTTCATCGCTCGCGACCGCAGCTGTAAATTAGTCGTGAATTTCAACTGGCCGACCTGGGTAAGGATCGCTCGAGCTCACCGAACCGGCGCTCGGTGAGCCGCACGCCGAGCTCGGTTAACCACACTAAGAGCCGTTAGCCGCCCGCCGCCGCGCCTCGGCCTGCGAGGCTCACAGCATCTGCTGACGACGTGCTCGGCGGCCGGTAAAGCGGCGCACACCGGTTGGGCCTTTCGGTGCAGGCTATTTCGCGCCTGCACCGCTGCTTGGTGCCAGTTGTTGGGGACAGTAAGACCTCGCGGCAATCGCAGCGAATTGTGCTGCGCCGTCGGTCGTGAATCCGGGATTGGTGCTTTTCAGGTCCTTGAGAACCTCCAGACCTGATTCGCCGTTGTCGATCAGCCCGCAGACAGCATGGCCGGCTGTTATGGCTTGATCTGCGTTGTTATAGGTGATTCCTGCGTTTCGCAGCGAGGCAAGGAAGGCGGCATTGTCAGTACCCTCCTCGGCGCCGGGATCGGCATGTCCTGGCCCGGCCAGAGCGATCAGCGTGCAGACGCTAGCTAAGGCTGGCATGAATCTCATTGGCACTCCTTGCTGTTGACTGGCACTCTGTTTGCGGCTGCGGAACTCGCCGGGCCGCAGCAGGGTTAATGCGCATCGCTAGCCTGGCTGCGACCGCGGCGAGGTGGGCTTGGCCTTCTCAGCCGACAGGTGCACCGTATGGATGCCGGGCTTCTTGGCCAGGTTCGCCAGCAGATCGTCGAGCCCGTCCTGGTCAACTTGCCAGTGCTGCACCGCCTCTGGTCGCTGCCGCAGTTGCGCGATGACGCGGTCCAGGTTGACCGGTTGGCTGCCGTCTTTGCCCGCGTTGCGGCCGCGGGCCGCGGTTCCGTTGATCACCCGAGGGGCAGAGCCGCCCAGCGCGCCTCCGGTCAGACTTCCCAGCGCCATCTGGCTGAGCAGGCTTGCCGGGATAGCGGCGGCTGGGGCCGCGGCTACGCTGGCGCCCGGGAACGCATTGGCCGCCAGTCGGATTGCCGGCGTGGCGGCGGCCCAGCTCGGCGGGACCGATAACGTTCCCACTGTCGAGGCCTCCCCGACACCCGCCGACACCGTCGTGGCCATGCCGGTGGAGGCTGCCGAGCGCAGCCCAAGACCGGCGCCCAGATCCGACTTCGGGATCAACTCGGGACGGAACGGAACAACCGGGTGGTAGAACTTCTGGAACTGCACCATGCCCAAGAGCGCGGTGATCATGGCGTCGTTGGCCGGCAGGATCGCCTTCGCGCCAGAACCGATCGAGAACAAAGACTGATACATCGATGCTGCCGATGACGAGCCGGTAAGGCTGTCCAGCAGGTTCCCCATGTCGGTGTTGTACTGCGTGCTGGCCGATGCGAGATCTTGCAACAGCTGCGGGATGCCGGACAGCACTGACTCGGCTCCGGTGCCCCCTGAGGTGCCGGCAGCTTGCGTCACCGCGGCCGTCTGGCCGGCCAGCGCAGCCGCATTGGTGGTCTGCGGCGGCACAGCGAACGGCGTCACCTTCGTGGCGGCTGCCGACGAGCCGGCGTAGCCGTACATCGCGGCGGCATCCTGGACCCACATATCCCCGTACTGCGCTTCGGTGGCCGCGATCGCCGCGGTGTTCTGCCCCAAGATGTTCGTCGCCACCAGCGACGCGAGCTGACTGCGGTTGGCCGCAATCACCTGCGGCGGCACTGTCATAGCAAATGCGGTTTCATAGGCACTGGCCGCGGCCCTGGCCTGCAGCGCGGTCTCTCTGGCCTGCGCCGCCGTGGCAGACACCCATGCGACATACTGTGCGGCCGCAGCCGCCATGGACGCCGACGACGGCCCCGACCACGGGCCGCTGGTGAGGCCCGAGACCACCGACGCGTAGGAAGCAGCTGCGGAATGCATGTCAGCAGCCAGAGCATCCCAGGCCGCCGCCGCGGTCAGCATGGATCCCGCGCCGGGACCGGCATACATCCGGCCGGAGGTGATCTCCGGTGGTAGGGCACCGAAATCCGTTGCCATAGCTCTGTGTTCTCCCAACTTGTCAAAGCCGTTCAGCGGCGGTCATTCTTGGGTCGGCGGGATGACGATGATGGTCGCCGTGGTCGGGGCTACTTCAGCAACCGCGCCACCCAGGACACTGGTAGCCGAACCTGTGATGGAACGAGCCGCGGTACCGCCGACTGCCCGTCCAGCCAAACTCGCCAGAGCCATGTCGCTGAAGAGGCCTGCCTGGCCATCGGCGGCGACGGCTGGGGCGGCACCCAGTGCGGTGCTTGGCATGACCGCCGCAGCCGTTCTGATTGCCGGTGCCGCGGAGGCCCAGCTCTGCGGCACCGAGAGCGCGCCCACCAGGCCGGCGCGGCCCATCGCCCCCGATGCCGCCCCTCCACCGAAGCCGGCCGGACCTGGAACACCCGCCTGCAACCCAGTTCCCTCGGCCAGAGGCGCGAGCGCCCCGGTGATCGGCTTTGACGCTGGGCCGCCGAGCAATGCGGCGACACCCTGTCCGTTTTGCGGTAGGAGCACGCCTTGCATGCCGAACAGGTATGGCGCGCCAGCCACGTCGGTCAGTGCGAACGGCGAATACGGTCCGGTGACGTTGGTCACCAAGGTGGCGAGGCTCGACAGGCTGGACTGGAGCCCCGACGTCGACGACGTCGATGACGACGCCGGCAATGCCAGGGTCTGTAGCGTGTTCGGCACCAGCGAAACCAGCTGTGACAACGCCGCGTTCACGCTGCTACCGCCCGATGTCCCAGCGGCTTCGGCGACCGTGCCGGCTTGAGCGGCCGTGCCCGCGGCGCTGGCGGTCTGCGGCGGCGAACTGAACGGCGCCATCTGGGCGGCAATCGCCGACGAGCCGGCATAGCCGTACATGGCGGCCGCATCCTGGGCCCACATCTCGGCGTACTCCGCTTCGGTAGCCGCGATCGCCGGCGTGTTCTGCCCCAGGATGTTCGTTGCGATCAGCGCCGCCAGGCGGGCACGGTTGGCCGCGATCATTGGCGGCGGCACGGTCGCCGCGAAGGCGGCCTCGTAAGCTGCCGCCGCCGCCCTGGCCTGGCTGGCAGCCTGCTCAGCCTGCGCGGCGGTGCCATTCATCCACGCCACATATGGTGCGGCCGCGGCCGCCATCGACGCCGACGAAGCGCCGGACCACGACGCGCTGGTAAGCCCTGAGATCACCGATTGGTAGGAGGATGCCGTCAAAGCCAAGTCCGTTCCCAGGCCGTCCCACGCGGCAGCCGCAGCAAACAACGGCTCAGGTCCTGGCCCCGCATACATCCTGCCCGAGTTGATCTCTGGTGGTAACAAACCAAAATCCATGCCCTCAACCTCAGTGAATCGTTCGGCTCCGGCGCATCACGGCCGCCGCGCTGACGAGCCGAACCCTCTTGCGCCAATGAGTTCCCGAGAACTCGTACCGGCCACTCTCTCAAGCGGCCCTGTCTACTCCCTGCCAGAAAGATCTGAAACGTCTTCGAATCGGCCTTAGTTCATCACTCGCATTTGGGAACATCTTGCAGCAGTGAGCATTTCGATGCTCGACCTGCCTGGTGTGGTGCCTCTCACAGTCGCGACCCCATACTGTCGCGACCATGCTGCGTGCACATTGTTTGTGTTGCGTTCACTCCAGGTAATTGAAACGTAAACCAGCCTTCACTTCACCGGGTGGTTCGCCGTGAAACAACTGTGCTTGTTACGCAAATCACATGGGTAGGCCACTCGACGTCCGGTATCGAACTGGAGTGGGCAGCCGAGGCACACAACTAATCTGACGTTGCTGTTACACAGCAGAATGAACCGAAACCGACGCCTATGACGGGTAGGGAACCTGTCAACCTGAATGAGGCACCGTTGCGCGGCATTTACTGCATCCTCCTCTGGTTGGTCGGGGCGGTTGATCCACGAGATTTCGGGGATCTTCGGCGGTTCGGGCGGCTTGCGGACGAACCGTTCGGGATGTGCGGCATAAGCGGCGTCGAGTACGCCGGCGCGCTTGTCGCGGATTGCTTCGGCCAGGCCGTAGTGGACATCAGAGGCGGTATGCAGCCCCAGCGCGGTATGGCGATGTTCATCGTTGTACCAGCCGAAGAAGATCTGGGTCACTAATTGTCAGGGGGGTGCCTCAACCCAGGTTGACAGAGAGGGGTAACCCCTTCTGCGATCACCACGGGATTGCCCAGCCGCTTACCCGCTTGGGCCTTCCCCGCCGGAAGCGCGAACATCGCTACCGCGGTGGTCGCTGTCCGCGCAATGCCGGTAACCGAGTGCCGGGATGAAAGCTTCTGGTTGACAACACGGTTGACTGGGTCAGCAGATATGCTGCTAGCGCTGGCAGTAGGGGTTCCCCCGGATTTCCCGGAGACTTTGCTATCTGGGATCGGCACCCTCGGGTTGGAGGGTAGCCCGTTGGGGTTGATGCTGCTGGCTGGCCTGCCACGCAGCCTCGTACTCGTTGGGTGAGAGTCCGCCGAGTCCGGCTTGGATGCGTCGGGGTTGTACCATCCGTCGATGTAGCGGAACAACGTCGCCTGCGCTTCTGCTCTGGTGACGAAGTTGTTGCGGGCCAGTAGATCAGCTCGACCTTGATGGCTGACCACAGGTTCTCCGCGAGGGCGTTATCGAACGAATCCCCGACGCCCCCGGTGGACGGTGCGATGCCGGCGTCGAGCAGCCGTTGGGTGAACCGGATCGAGGTGTATTGGCAGCCCTTGTCGCTGTGGTGGACCAGCTCCCCGTCGCGGACGTCACGAGACCAGATCGCGTAGTCGAGCGCTGAGATGACCAGCTCGGTGGTGGCACGTAGGCCGCTGTCCCAGCCGACCACTTTGTTGGAGAACGCGTCGCGCACGCTGGCCAGCCACACCACACCCTCTAGCGTGAGAATCCGAGTGAGATCCGCGACCCACTTCTGGTTGGGCGCTGTGGCGGTGAAGTCGCGGCCGAGCAGGTCCGGCGCGGCGGTGTGCTTAAGGTTTTGCCGGGTCGACCCGTGCTTCCAGCCTCGGCGCAGGTAGGCGCCTTTGCGGCCATTTTCGCGCATGATCCACTCGACGCGCTTGCGGCCGACGCGGATGCCGCGGTTGCGCAGTTCCAGCCACAGCCGTGGCGAGCCGCAGGTGGCGGCGAACTCGTGGGAGCCGCGGATCTCGTCGATCAACCCCAGCAGCTCGGTGTCCTCGCGTGCCCGCCGCGACGGCTCGCGTCGCGCCTTGCGCCAGTCGTAGTACGTCGATGCCGGAATGCCCAGGACCCGCAGTACGAGACCGACCGAGAAGTCATGCACGTCAACGAAGTTCATGACCGCCTCCGGGTCGGGCCGATCTCCTGTGCGAAATACGCGCTCGCCGCCTTGAGCACCTCGTTGACCGCCCGCAGCTCCTTGACCTCGGCGCGCAGCCGGCGGTTCTCCTCAATCATCTCCGTCGTGGGCCGATCGTGGCGCTCGCCCCGGTCGGCCTCGTCTTGACGGATCCAGTTCGGCAAGGCCTCCGGGTGCACGCCCAGCTGCCGCGCCAGCTGCGCAATCACCGGCTTGGATCGGAGTCCCGCTACAGCCGCACCGCGCGCTCACGCAGCTCGATCGGGTACTTCCTGTTCGCTGCCACTGGAAACTTCCTTCCTCCAGGCTTGCATGATCAAACCCGGCTCGGAAGCCTCCGGAAAAGCGGGGGAACCACAAGTGCGGGCGAAGGTTATTCGCAGTGCGAATTGTTGACGGGCCGCACCGGCTCCGTAAAGCGTTCAAATGACCACCAGCGAGGCGCCGATCTCAATCAGCGAGTCTAGACCGAACCCGGCCAGCGCCACTGATTTAGCGTGGGTTGCCATCACTGCTAGACCGAGCCATCTCGACCGCATTCCAGGCCAATGCGGCGTATTCGCGGGCCAATCCGCGCCGCAGCACAGAGCGACGTGCGGCCTCGTCGGGCAGGTCACGAAGGCAAGATTCACATACGTCAGATCAGAACTCATCCGCCGTGCGGCTTACCCCGGCGCCCGCACCACCAAGCCATGCGACCAACCGGCGAGCACGATGCGGACGCCTGCAGCGATGAAAAGACTGTTGCGTTGCCATGCACCGACAGTCATCACCGCGTCGCCCACCAGGCGAACAGCTTGCGCTGCCGCAGGCATGTGCTCAAGACGTACCTGCCGCGCCGGTTCGAGCGCAGGTGCTTGGTGTCGGCGCCGAAAAGAGCTGCCGAGGCGATCGCAGGGGTGAGGAAATGAACCACGAGCCCCACGCTTCGACGGCCGGTCCAGATCAAGGGCAGCGAAACTACTTCCGCGGCTGCATCGGCGGCGAGCTTCGCCCAGTGAACCTGGTGCAGGACAAGGGCTTCGGCATCCAACGATGCGTCTGCCTCTCCTCATCTATGCTCGGCGAGCATGTTTCGCCGATCCTGCAGCGCCGAGTTCGTAGAACATGCTCCGGTAGCGACTATCCACCGGCTGGCCGAACTTCCTTGACGGTGGCGCGATACCGACGCGCAGGATAAGCAACCAAGTAGCCGGCTGTACCCGTCGACAGTGTTATGGGTGTCTCTGTCAAGGCGCCTGGTATAGGGCTTGGGTTCGGGGTTATCGCGGCCTGCGGGCGGCTGGCCGTGGCCGCCGTCCTCCATACCTGCGGCACCGACAACCGGCCGACTGACGCCGCGCGGCCCCGAGCCGCCGACACCACCGGTACATCCCCACTGACGGGACGACTCGTCGCGGTCGTCAATCCCGCGGGCATGCCCACAACTGTCGACAAGATCGAGCCGACAGACCTGGCTTCCGAAGGGTGAGCGAGTTTCCGCAGTGTATGGGGCACTATCGACATCAGCCGCGAGAGTGTCGCGCGGTTGTCACCGGTGGTGTCTACCACGCCGGCAGCAGATCCGGCCGATTGGGCGTGATTAGTGTTCTGCAGCGGTGGCACGTATGGCGTCAATGTGGCCGCGGCCGCCGAAGAGGCGGCGTAGCGGTACATCACCGTGGCATCCTGTGCCCACATCTCGTCATAGCGGCCTTCGATGGCCGCGATGTCGTGCGAATTTTGACCGATAACGTTCCTCACGGCAAGCAACGTGAACCGAGCACGGTTGGCCGCGATGACCGGTGGGGGCACCGTCTGCGCGAACGCGGCCTCATAGGCCGCCGCCGCTTCCCTGGCTTGGCCAGCAGCCTGTTCCGCGAGCGCTGCCGTAGTCCTCATCCACGTCACATAGGGCGCGACCGCGGCCGCCATCCCCAGTGATGCCGACCCCAACCATCCTTCGCTGGTCAACCCGCAAACCACCCACCCGTAGCCGGCGGCTGCGGCGTACAGGTCCTCGGCCAGCCGGTTCCAGGCCTCCGCAGCGGCCAGCATCGGATCGGATCCCGGCCCTGCGTACAGGTGCCCGGAATTAGTTTCCGGGGGTAACGCACCTAAATCCATCGCGACCCGCCCCTCCGCGCAGCCGCGTCCGCGCCGGGCGATCGAGGTGACCGCAGACGACGCCGCACCGGCCTGCCGGATGCCGCCCAGATTTCGCAGGTGACGAAGTCCTCGAGATTGGACAAGTTGTCTCCAGCGTGCTCGGTGATCTGCAGCAGGTAGCAGCCAACGCTACCCCTGCCGACTATCTGCGCGTAACTACCGCATGAATTGTTTGCCGCGCTAACCGCATTTCCGGCACGCCACGCCGGTCAGCATGCTGACTCGTTCGGTCACGGCATGCGTGTGGTCTATCCGCTGTCGCTACTGCTGCTGCCGCTCTGTAGTTGGTCGGGGCAGTAGACACTTGCCGCAATCCCCGCGAACTTGATGGCGCCGTTCCCGGTGAAACCTGGGTTGACATCCGTCAGCTGTTTGACGAGGTCTGGAGCCTTCGCGCCGTTGGCTAACTGGTCGCAGACCGCTTTGCCGGCCCCGATGGCTCGGTCGGGATTGGTGTAGGTGATGCCGGCCTGGTTGAGCGAAGCGAGGAAAGTGGCGTCGTCGCCACTGGGGTCGGCATGAGCTGGTACAGCCAGAACGATGACGGCGGCAACGCTGGATATCAGGAGTAGAACGCGCATGCCTGCCATCATCGTCACACGACGGTCGGTACGGCAGGCTGTCAAAATTTGTCCGCCCAGGAGCGGTCTGGCACTTACGAGGCGATCGCAGGCCGGACGGCGCTGCCAGCACCTGCGGGTAAGCCGCCTTGCCAACCACAGACACCCGTCGGCGTCAGTTGGCCTCGCATGAGGAAGGCTTTGTCTCTCAAAGTCCTTCACGTCCGTCAACCTAGTCGCTATCGAAGTCACGTGCGTTGTCTTGACCACTCACCGGAAGCCGACAGTGACTGGGTCTCGACGACTTGGTATGCGGGCTCGACCTTCGACGTAGGCCGGTTTCCGTTGGTCGCCGCGTGTGCGGCGATCGGCAGCACTTGACCAGATCGCACCCTGTTGCTTTGCCCGGCTCGCCTGTGCGATCCGGGACCGTATGTCGTAGGGGACGATTTGCGGGGTGGCGCCGGGGATGCGGCTGATGACTTTGGCCATCTTGTCAGCGGTGCGGTCATGAAGCAGCCGGCCAAGCAGCGGCGAGAATGTTCGACGAGGCAGCAGCGCCGTCACCTGGGAACCGGGGTGATCGTCCAGCTCCTGCAGGATCAGCTCTTGGGCCGCCCGGCACAGGTGACGATCGGGGCATTCGATCACACGCAACCTGGTCTGGTGATCGAAGTGCTCCCAGCGCGTTCGCAATCGCGTGGCATGAGCCGGATCCAGCACGAAATGCACTGCGGTCAACTCGTCGGCGTGCAGTCCCTTCCCGTAGCGCAGCGCCTCCATCTCGGCCAGGTCGATGCTGTCGACAAAGACGATCACTCGATGTCGCGCATGCTTGACCAGCTCCGGACGCGCGCTGCCTGACATCTCCAGCACCGAGGCCTCGTCGCGGTACTGCCGGTTGAGCCGCATCAATGCCAAGACCAGCAACGGGAACACGACGACGATCAGCCAGGCTCCCTCGTCGAACTTGGCCACCGCGAAGATCCCGACCACGATCGTCGACAAGATTCCCGCCGACAGGTTGATCGCCAGTTTGCGACGCCAGCCTGGGTCACGGTGGGTGAGATGGTGTTTGGTCATTCCATAGCCGGCCATGGCGAATGCGCTGAAAACGCCCATCGCGAAAAGCGGCACCAACGCGTTGACCGAGCCGTGGGTGACCAGCAGCAGTGCCACCGCCAACACGGTCAGCGTGATGATCGCGTTGGAGAACACCAGCCGGTGGCCTCGCTTCATCAGCGGCCGTGGCAGGAAACGGTCTTCGGCGACGAAGTTAGCCAACGCGGGAAAGCCGTTGAAGCTGGTGTTCGCGCCGTTGTACAGGATGGCCGCGCTCGAAGCCTGCAACAGAAAGTACAGGGCGCTGCCGACCAGCCCGCTGCCGAAAACCGCTCGGGCGATCTCGGAAAGCATCGACGGATATCCGGCGACATACGGAGTGGCATGGGTCGCGTAGGCAAGCCAGGCGACACCGGCCAGCAACAACCCCAGGATCCAGGCCATTATCGTCAGGACCCGACGCGCATTGCGGCCCTGCGGCTCCCGAAACAGGTTGACGGTATTGGAGATAGCCTCTACTCCGGTCAGTGACGAACCACCATTGGCAAACGCCCGCAGTATCACCAGGATGGTCGCACCCATCACCAATCCGTTGCCCTGATGAATCGGTACCGCTCCAACAATGTGCTGCGGATCGTATTGGGGTAAACCCCAGAAGATCTCACGCACCACGCCGACCACGGTCATTAGGCCGAGCATGACGACGAACGAGTAGGTCGGCACCGCGAACGTCCGGCCTGCCTCCCGCAATCCCCGCAGATTCGCGTAGCAAAAGACCAGTACCGCGCCGATGGTGATTTCCAAGCTGTACGGGCCGAGCGGCGGTATCGCCGACACCACCGCCACCGTGCCGGCCGCGCATTGGATCGCCACGGTGACCACGTAGTCGATCAGCAGTGCGGCTGCGGCGATCTGGGCCGCTCGGGGTCCGAAGTTCTCCCGGGCCACGATGTAGGAGCCACCAGCGCGCGTGTATGCCATGACGACCTGGCGATACGATGCGGCGACCAGCGCCAGGATCAGCAAGATGACGCCGGTGAGCGGAAGCAACAACATGAACGCGGCCATCCCTGCAGCAGGCAGCAGTTCGACCATGATCTGCTCGGGACCATAGGCAGTTGACGAGATCGCGTCCGGTGAGAGCGCGCCCAGCGCAACGGGGTTCGATAACCGCTCGTGCTGGAGCTGGTCGGTGATCATGGGTCTACCCAAGAAGGCCCGCTTACACACGTCAGAAAACGACGGCGACACCTTCTGCCCGTCAGCCAAAGTCGTCACAGAACTTCCTTTGTCCCATCTCTACAGGTCGCTGAATGACTATGAAGCGCATGCCGATCGCGTACGGTGACGCCACACATGCAATCTCGCTCGAACGCGGGCGAGCGCCACCGTCGCCTGGCAGGAGGCAACTGGTTAGCGGCCGTTACCGCGCCACGGAGATAGCGGGCGGCCTGACTCTGACCCGGTGCGTGACCATTTCCCAGGCTGACGGCGAGTAGTGCGTCGTGACTTCCTCGAATCCCTCGACACGGCAAACGCTGACCACGCCGGTGTCGTGGTTGATCGTGAGTTGCGCTCCGTCGGTTGCGCGGACTTCGTCTCCGTTGAGGAGCCTGATGATGAACACGATCCTTCTCCCTTCCTAGTTGTATCCAGTCGTCTGCAGCGGCCCAGGTCAGGCGCTGCCGAGTTGAATGGCTTTGATTACCAACAAGATTGCCCCGACCACGAGATAACCCCGCAAAGCGAGCATGCCCAATCGAGTCCCGACCGACCATGTCACCGGCTCCAGTAAGGTCAATGGCGGCATCCGCCAGGTGGTCCGCTCAGCTGTTGCCAACTCAAGCGATAGCTCGCCGGACGGGGGTGGTTTGGGCCACCGACGACCGGACCACCTCAGCACACCCAACGTGACTGCGGCGCATATGGCCATACCGGCCGTGAGCTTGACGGCGATAGAGACAACGTCAAGGTCGGGGAACATTGTGGTGGCCATCAACACCCCGGACAACAGCAACAGCACACTGACAATGAACCCGGCCACCACATTGAGCCAGGCACGATTAACCCACGGCCCCAACACTTGCCGATCGTTGCACAACAACAAGAGAAAGACGCTCGCACTCGGCAGCAGCAATCCGGCCAAGGCCTGCACGCCGGTGGTGATGAGGCCCAGCGGCGCTCCCGGGATCAAAACGATCGCAGCCGCTGCCACCACTATCCCGGTGTAGGACAGGTAAAACGCTTTGGCGTCAGCGAAGCCGCGGTGCAGCGAGTGCTTGAGCCCGAACACGTCCCCGAATGCGTAGCTGGTGGACAGGGTCACCGCCGCCGCGCCGATGATCGAGGCGTCGAGCAACACGATCGCGAACACCGACCCGAGGATGTTGTTGTGCTGGCCGAGCAGGTGCGCGACCGTTCCGGCGTCGACGAAATTCCCACGGGTGTGGGTGGCGCGGGCGGCCCAGTCGCCCGTCATCACCAACGCGGCCGCCCCGACCACCACGACGAAGGCGCCTAGGACGGTGTCGGCCCGCTCGTAGCCGATGAAGCGCGGCGTGATGCGCTTGTCCACGACGTTGGACTGCTGGAAGAACAGCTGCCAAGGCGCGACGGTGGTGCCGACAATGGCGATGATCAGCAGCACCGAGTCAGAGGTGAATCCGCCGTTGACGCCCGGCAGGACAAACGATTTGGCCGCGTGCCCCCAGTGGGGATGGGACATCAACAGCATGGGAATCTGAAGCAATGTGATCACGATGAACACGAGCATCGCGCGTTCCCAGCGCCGGAAGCTGCCGGTGGTCATGATCGCGATCAACGCGATCGCAGCGAACGGGACGACCAGATATCTGGGAATTCCGATGTAGTCGGCCGCCAACGTGATCCCGATGAATTCGGTGACCAGCGTCAGAAAGTTCAGGATGAACAGGTCGCCGACGGAGAACCAGCCCCACCCGCGGCCGAACCGTTCGTTGATTAACCGTGCGTGTCCGACCCCGGTAACCGCACCGAGCCGGACCACCATCTCCTGGTTGACAATCAGCACAGGAATCAACAGCAGCAGCACCCACAGCAGGCTGTAGCCGTAGTTCTGTCCAGCCTGCACGTACGTCGCGACTCCGCCAGCGTCGTTGTCGCCGACCATGACGATCAAGCCCGGCCCCACGATCGCCAGCATCGTAGCCAGGCGCACCTTGAGGGTCCGCGGACGATCGGTGTCGCTGAGGCTGATCCGGCCCAGCGCACCCTCGATGTCGCCGACGTGGGCGCTGTCCAGCACCGCCGTGGGCGGCGTCTGGACTGCCAGCTCGTCGGCGGCGCGGTCGAGAGTGGTCATCGCCAGTCACCCCCGTCGCCGCCGATCGAGATGGAATCGTCTGTGACAGCAGGTTGTTCACGGACCGGACGTGGGCCGGGTTCTCGCCGGCGCCAGTCGTCGGGAATAGTTGCTTTCAGCACGTCGTCGACCGTGACAACGCCCAGCACCCGATCCTCGTCATCGACGACCGGGATGGTGTGCAGGTCGTAGTCGGCCATCAGCACAGCGACGTCGATCAGATCGGCGTCGGGAGTAACCCTGGTCGGATCCGAATCCATCAGCGTGGCAACCATGTCCGCGGGATGCGCCTGCAAAAGCGCGATCACCGATACCACCCCGACCAGCTGCTCGCGCTCGTTGAGAACGTGCATCTGCAAGAGCGCCTCCGGCTGCAAGGCCTGTGCGGTGCCGATGACAGCGAGTGCCTCCCCCGCAGTTGCCCCCGTTCCACACGAGGCGATGTCGACGTTCATCAATCCACCCGCGCTGCCAGGATTGAACCCGAGAAGGGTGATCACCTTCGTACGGTGCGGTCCAGGCATCAAGTCGAGAACCCGACGGCGCCGCGACTGGCGCAGGTCCATGATCGCGTCGGCGGCGTCGTCGGCACGCATCCGGCTGAGCAAGGCGGCGACTTCCCCGTCGGGCATGTCATCGAGCAGCCGACTGGCTTTCTCCGGTTCGAGTTCTTCGAAAACGTCTGCTGCGAGCTCGAGGTCACTGCGCACGCGGTCAAGGATTTCTCCGCCCTCAGCGCGATCCGCCTCTTCGAGCAGGTCAGCGATCTGCGCCGGCTTCAGCGCCCCCATCCGCCCCGAAACGCGGCGCACGGCAATCGACCGGCTATGTCCGATCAAGGGCTCGAATGCCTTCCAGTCCCGGGCGGCGTGACCGCCGGGGGTTTTCAGCAGTCCGAACAGCCTGGGCGGACGCCGAGTGTCGAGCCGCGCAAGCACCCACCCTTCTCCGCTGTCCTCGAGCTCGACGTCGTAGGCGCGCACCAGCTCGCCCGCGGCCACGTCGATCAACCGATACCCGAGCACGTCGGCACGCAACAACACCTCACCGGGCCGGCGTTCGAAGTGTCGGAGGTCGATCGTGTTCTGGCCCAGCGTTACCCGATCCAACTCGAACCGCTGAACCGACCCCGTGCCGACGAACACCCGCCGACCGCCGACTGCCGCGACGATGCCGGTCACCAGTGGATAGGTGTCCGTACCGCCCAGCCGCACGATGATGTCGTCAACCCGGCCAATCGCCTCGCCGGATGGTGTCACCACAGGGGCGCGCAACAGCGCAGATAGATGGATCACAAAACGACCGGCACCGACATCGCGGGGCTCGACGACTGACATGCTCATGGGTATCCCTTCTCGACGCCAAGGGGCGTTAATGGTTGTTGGGCGACGGGGCGGCATCGTGTTGCCGCCCCGGGCATTTGAGCTCGGTGACCAGATCAGGCCCAACTGGAGCCGACGGCGCTGTCGGTGCTGCACATATTGCTGCTGGCCGTTCGCACCTTTTGGCCGTGGGCGTTGGCCTGCTCGTAGATCACCTGGAAGTTGCGGCCCAACTCGGTGATGAACTGTTGGCACGCCGTCGACCCGGCGCCACCCCAGAAGTCACCGGCGGCCAGCACGTCGCGGATGATCGCCTGGTGCTCGGCCTCCAACGACGCAGCCTGCGCCTGAATCGTCGCACCGTGGGCGTCGACGTCACCGAATTGATAGTTGATCGTCATGTCGTTGTCTCCTAACAGTTTTCGTTGCTAGCTGCGCAGGATGTTCTGGGACGCCTGCTCTTGCTGTTCGTAGTTGTTCGCGTCGCGGATCAGCCCGTCACGCACGCCGTGCAGCATGTTGACGATGTTGCGGAAGGCCTGGTTCATCTGGCCCATGGTGTCGTAGGAGGTGGCCTGTGCAGTACCACTCCAGCTGGCACCGGCGATGTTGACCGACGACGCCCACATCTTGCGGGCCTCGTCCTCAACGGTCTGCGCGTGCACGTCGAAACGGCCCGCCATCGCCCGCATCTGGTCCGGGTCGGTCATAAAACGGGTGGTCATCGGTGTGTCTCCTTAACTTCTCGAAGTAATCCATCCGAACGAAACATGTTGTGGTGCAAAAGCGTCTGCCCTCCTAACCGGCCGCCGGCGGGCGGGCCATCACGATGGGGCGAAAACCGTACAGGGGCAGTTCGTCGCCTTCATGGCTGGCCATGCCCGCGATCCCGCCCAATGGCATCCCGGGCATGCCTACTGGCGCGTTGGGCGATACCAGCGGGGTGGCGCCCAGAGCGGCACTCAGCCCGCTGGTGCGCGACAGCGCTTGGCTGAATGCCGGAGCGGCCGAAGCCCAACCGTGCGGTACCGACAAGGCGCCCAGCGATGCGGCCTGGCCCATTTCGGCCGACACCGCGCCCAGTCCTGGCAGGCCCGCTGCTGACCCGAGCGCGCCGGCCGCCGGGCCGAGACCGAGTCCGGCCGCGAAATCTTCCACCGCGCCCGCATCGGCCGCAGCCATCGAGGGAAACAGGTAGCTGAATCCCGTCACCGAGTCGATGAACGATGTCGGGTTCAGAATTCCGTTGGTGGTGAAGGCATTGCTGAGGTTCACCACTGACGCGTTGTTGAGGAAGGCACCGATCAACGACCCGTTGGACCCGTCGAGGGTGTTCAGCAGTCCGGCGAGTCCCGTCGTCGACTGGTTGGATCCCGGTGCCGTGATCCCAAGGAAGTCGCCCAACCCGGACGCACTGGATGCGTTGGGGGCGGCCGAAGTGGCGGTGGTGGCGGTTGCGGTCGTCGCCGCCGAGGTACCCGTGGCCTGGCTGACGGCAGCGGTTTGGTTCACCACCGCGCTCGCGGTGGTGGTCGGCTGCGGCGCGGTGAACGGGGTCAGCTGGGCGGCGGCCGCCGAGTTGGCGGCGTAGCCGTACATCGCGGCGACGTCCTGGGCCCACATCTCGCCGTACTCCGCCTCGGTAGCTGCGATTGCCGGCGTGTTCTGGCCTAAGTAATTGGTCGCCACCAGCGATGTCAGCTGGGCACGGTTGGCCGCAATCGCCGGCGGCGGCACCGTCATCGCGTACGCGGCCTGGTATGCCCCGGCGGCCGCTTGGGCCTGGGCGGCTGTCTGCTCGGCCCGCACGGCGGTGGTGTTCATCCACCCCACATAGGGCGCAGCCGCGGCTGCCATCGACGTGGACGCCGGACCCAGCCAGTTCCCGCTGGTCAGCCCCGAGATCACGGAGCTGTAAGACGCTGCAGTCGATTGCATTTCAGCCGCCAGCTGATTCCAGGCAGCAGCGGCGGCCAGCATGGGGACCGCTCCCGGACCGGAATACATTCTCGCCGAGTTGATTTCCGGCGGCAACAGTGCAAAGTCGATCATGACACTCTTCCCATCAGTCCGTTATCCGGCGGCCGGCGGACGTGCCATCACAGGAGGAAGCCGGAAGCCGTATTTCGGGATCGCGCGCCTTAGCCCGCCGGTCATCCCCATCGGCGAAGCAAAGCCGCCCGGCCCACCGACCGGAGCGCCGGGCGGAGCAGCCAGCGGGGTGCCGCCCAGCGCGGAGGCGATCGGGCTGGTGGGGGCGGCCGAGGCCCAGCTCGGTGGCACCGACAGACCACCCACGGAGGCCGCCTTGCCCAGCCCGGCCGACACCGCCGACCCGGCCCCACCCAGGCCTGGCACGCCAGCCGGCGTCAGGCCGGCCGCCGCCGGATCGAACAGGTCTGCCAACCCCGGTAGCCATCCGCCGTTGGCGGCATCCTTGGCGGCGTTCAGGAAGCTGAACCCCTGCAACGTCTGCAGCAGGAACTGCGGGTTGAACGGCCCGCCCGCAAGGGATCCGTTGACTACGGCAGTGCTGAAGAAGTTGGAGTTCAGGAAGGTTCCCAGCGCCGAGTTGTTCGACCCGTTCAGGAGACCCGCCAGCCCGGACGAGCCTGTGGAGTCCGTCGACGATGTGGCGCCTCCCAGCAGGGAGGTCAGCCCCGAAGCCGTCGATGCTTTACCGACAGCGGACGTGCTGCTGGTGGCCGCCGAGGTCCCGGTGGCCTGACTGACCGCGGCGGCCTGGCTGGCCAGCGCGTTCGCGGTGGTCGTCTGCGGCGGCACGTTGAACGGGGCCAGCTGCGTCGCGACCGCCGAGTTGGCGGCATAGCCGTACATGGCGGCCGCATCCTGAGCCCACATCTCCGCGTAGTGCGCTTCGGTGGCCGCAATCGCCGGGGTGTTCTGCCCCAGGAAGTTTGTTGCCACCAGCGCCGCCAACTGCGCACGGTTGGCTGCGATCACCGGTGGCGGCACCGTCATCGCAAACGCGGCCTGGTAGGCCGCGGCGGCCGCTTGGGCCTGGGCGGCCGTCTGCTCAGCCTGCGTGGCGGTGGTATTCATCCATGCCACATACGGTGCGGCCGCGGCTGTCATAGACGTGGATGCCGGACCCAACCAGCTCCCGCTAGTCAGCCCAGAGATAACCGAGTCGTAAGAGACTGCTGTCGTGCGCATTTCGGCAGCTAGCTGGTTCCAGGCAGCAGCGGCGGCCAGCATCGGGCCCGCTCCGGGACCGGCATACATTCTGGCCGAATTGATCTCCGGCGGCAAAGCTGCGAAATCCATTGCGGTTAAACCTCCGAGCGCTCACAAGACCGTGGCGTTCGCCGCCTCAGTGGCCGCGTACGATCCGGCGCTGGTCCCCAAGATCGTCACGAACATCTCGTGGATTGCCGTGGCTTGGGCGCTGACGGCCTGGTACAGCTGCCCGTGTGCCGCGAATTGTGCTGCAGTCAGGGCGGATACCTCGTCGGCAGCAGCGGGCACCACGCCGGTCGTCGGCGCTGCTACCGCCGCGTTCTGGGCGGCCAATGCCGAGCCAAGTCCCTGTAATTGGCTCGCTGCCGCGGCCAACATATCCGGCTGTGTAGTGACAAAAGACATGACACTTCTCCTCAAGCAAGCAATAGGGAACCCCGGGAGGGGCATGTAGTCGTGTCAGAGCACGCCAAATCACGCATACGCACCAACGGGTGGGAATGCGCGTTAAGTGAAGCGGCGCAAGCCGATTCAGGCGACGGGATTGATGCCGGGGTCGGATCCGAACGAAACGGTCACCGAACTCGGATACGGACTATCACCGCGACTCATTCCGCTCTCACCTCCTCAGGGCCAAGGGCACATGGGAGTGCCACCATGTCGCACATCGGGGTGAGGCAGCCTGGTGATTCCGCCAGGAGCGGCACCCCTCTCGTCTGAGCTTTGGCACTGCAAGGCGTATCCGGAAGATCCGGAAGCCACTTGGGCTCAACCCTTAAGCCGGGAGGAGCTGTCCTGACCCTGGGCGTCTCTCGACGTTCGGGGTCAGTGGCCTGTGTCCCTGCAGACGCCTCACCTAGCGAGGTGCATGCATGGGCAATCGTGGCACCCGGAAGGCCGTCCGTCAACCCAACACCGTGACCTAGTGCGATATGTCACCAACGGCGCGCGCCGGTCTCGAGGTGCCGGCATTCGTGCGAGTCAGGCGCAGCTGACTGGCTGGCTTGCCGGCTTCGGGCATCGGCGTTCCGAGGCCCGCGTCATCGCGGGCGTGAACAAATCGGGGCTGATCGGCCTTCGTCAGGAACGTACGCAGCTAGGCAGTCTGGCCACTGCAGCACATCTGGGCCGCTCCAAAAGCGCGCCGGCGCAACCACACCCAAGATGTTGACAGAGTCTGATGTCGCGGCTGCGTGTTTTATTAACGCCTCGGCCGTGGCGCCATGGAGTTCGGCGGAGCGAATTTTGCCAAATGTTTGACGGGCACCAGGTGTGAGTGCCAGCATGTAGGGGCAAGCACCTCGCTAGGTGAGGCGTCTGCAGGGATACAGGCCACTGACCCCGAACGTCGAGAGACGCCCAGGGTCAGGACAGCTCCTCCCGGCTTAAGGGTTGAGCCCAAGTGGCTTCCGGATCTTCCGGATACGCCTTGCAGTGCCAAAGCTCAGACGAGAGGGGTGCCGCCCCTGGCCGAGTCGCCAGGTCGCCTCACCCCGTTGTGTAACGTGATGGCACCCGCGTGTGCCCCGGCCGTGAGGAGGTGAGGGCGAAGTGAGTCCGAGCGACAGTCCGTATTCGTATTCGAAGTCCGTTTCGTCCCGATCCGGTCACGGCATCTCTCCAGCCGCCTGAGCGTTAACGGACGCTGTTTCGCTGACGTCTGCGCGCTATCGGTGCGCAGAGCGATGAAGCGCGCCGGCATTCGCTCGCCCTCGGCGGAATTCTGCGTGCCAGCCGGTTGGGCTGCTGCCAGGAGAACATCATGGATTTTGTTGCGACACAGGCACATCCGAGTGGCCCGAGGGCAAAGCAAATGCCCGCTCCTAACCCCGAGCGCCAGATCCACCGAGCCTGCGGGGATGTCCGAGCGGCGCTTTGTGACGCACTCGAGGTCCTATCGGGGATAACAGATCCAAACGTGAGCTGCGCCGACATGTTCCGGGCCTTCAGCGATTTAGGGCATGTCCAGCATCATGTCGCGCTGGCCCTACATGCCACGAACCTGCTCGACCAGATGGTGGGCACGCCGGCTGAGCACCGTCTGCCGTGGTCGCACTATCGCGGCCGCATCGGCAAGAAGCTGCCCGAGGGCCGTCAGGACTTGCAGATAATTGCGACACAGCGTGTGTTCTAGCCGTGAGGAGGTGAGGGCGAAATGAATCAGAGCGATAGTCCATATCCGTATTCGAAGTCCGTTCCGTCCCAATCCGGCCGCGGCATTCCTTCTGCCGTCTGAGCGCAGCGGGCGTCTTTCGCCTGCGCCTGTACACCATTGGTGAACGGGCGGTTAATGAAGCGCACCCGAGACTGCTCGGGCACTGAGGTGGACTACGGCAAGCCGGCCGGGCGTCACTCCTAGGAGAAGATCATGACTCGTTTTGTTGCACAGCGGATTCCAAGGACCCACCGGTGGATCGGGTTACACGCCGCTCGGCAGATGGCGGGCCGGTTACGCGCTCGCTGCAATCTGGCTCCACAGCAGCGAGCCGCCCTATATGTCTCGACAATGCCGCCGGCAGTAATCACTGCCACCCCGGGCGGTCATCGGTCCCGTGCTGAAAGCGACCGCAAATGACACACCGGCCCAGCACACACTGCACACCTGCAACCACGATTCTGTTCGGAAAGTGAGAGGCCGATGACTGAGATCTCCACCCGGCCAGACGACATTGTCGGCGTTGGTAGCTCAGCGACCACCGACGGCGCCCCGGGCGATAATGGTAGCCATGTCGCAGCGGATGTGATCGCCAGCGAATCCGGGTCGGCGGTGATCGATTCGGCACATGTCGGCGACATCATTGGCGCGTTCGGCCGCATCGCACGCGACGCCACTGGCCCGGGCCGCAGCCGCTGGCAGCGGCTGCGAACGCTGATGGTCATCACCGGGCCGGGACTGATCGTGATGATCGGCGACAACGATGCCGGTGGCGTGGCGACCTACGCCCAGGTTGGGCAGAACTACGGGATGAGCCTGTTGTGGACGTTGCTGTTGATGATCCCAGTGCTCTACGTCAACCAGGAGATGGTGCTGCGGTTGGGCGCGGTCACCGGAGTTGGTCATGCGCGGCTGATTTTCGAACGGTTCGGCAAGTTTTGGGGCGCATTCAGCATCGGTGACTTGTTGATTCTCAACGCGTTGACGATCGTCACCGAATTCATCGGTGTCTCATTGGCACTCGGATTTCTGGGCTGCCCGAGAGCTATCGCGATTCCGGCTGCCGCGGTGTTGCTCTTCGGAGTGGTCGCAGGCGGTTCGTTCCGTCGTTGGGAGCAACTGATGTTCGTGCTCCTGGCAATAAACCTGGCGCTTGTCCCGGTGGTGCTGTTGGTGCATCCCACGCTAGGGGAAAGCGCCCGTGGGCTGGTGCCTTCCTTGCCGGGCGAACCCGACTCGATCGTATTGATGGTGATCATCGCGATCGTAGGCACCACAGTGGCGCCCTGGCAGCTGTTCTTTCAGCAGTCCAATGTCGTCGACAAACGCATCACGCCCCGCTGGATACCGTACGGGCGTGCCGATCTGGCTATCGGCATTGTCGGGGTCATCGGCGGGGGCATCGCGCTCATGGCAGCCACCGCGTTCGGGTTGGGCCGCACCAGCGACGCAGGGAACTTCACCGACGCCGGGGCGGTCGCTGCTCAGCTGTCCCACCACGTCGGCCACACCGTCGGCGTGCTGTTCGCGATCGTGTTACTGGACTGCTCGCTCATCGGCGCGAACGTGATCGGGCTGTCCACCACCTACGCGCTTGGTGACACGCTCGGCAAGCCGCATTCGTTGCATTGGAAGATGACCGAAGCGCCGCTGTTCTACAGTACTTACGCTGCGCTGCTTGGGATTTCGGCTGTGGTCGCATTCAGCCCCGATCATGTCCTGGGACTGATCACGCAGGGTGTGCAGGTTCTCGCCGGCATCCTGCTGCCGTCGGCAACGGTATTTCTGGTTCTCCTGTGCAACGACCGTCCGGTACTGGGGCCGTGGGTGAACAGTTTCCGGCAGAATGCCCTGGCTTGGATGATCGTGTGGTCGCTCGTCGTGCTGTCGTTGATGTTGACGGCGGTGACATTGTTTCCGAACCTGTCAACCGACACGCTCGAGGGTGCCCTGGTTGGCGGTGGCGCGATCGGCCTACTCGGCGCCGTGATCGTCTTCGCAATCGGTTGGTACGCCGACCGACACGACGCGGAGGACACCGTGCCGTTGGGTGCGCTCAATCCCGAACAGTTGGAAGAACTGGACAATTTCCCCACGTTGACCCGCGCCGACCGCAAAGCTTTTCGCAACAAGGTGCGTGCAACCTGGCGCATGCCCGCGTTCGCGACCCTCGAGCGGCCGGTGATGTCGCCAGTACGGCGGGCAGGGCTGCTGACGCTCCGCGTCTACTTGGTCCTCGCCGGTGTGCTGGTCGTGGTCAAAGTTGTCCAAGCCGGCGTTGGCTGACCGGTGTGCCTCCAGATCAGCGATGGGAGCCGCGGAGATCATGTACGGCCACATCATTGTCAGTGGTGAGGACGCACTGGCGACGACGATCATCGAGGAGTTGAAGAACGCCGGCGCGAGCGTCGTCAAGCTCGGTGACACCGACCTCGCCAATGCCGGGGTTGCCGAAGCGGTCGCCGTGGTGTGCGCGGGAGATGACGATGCGACAAATCTCGAAATCGCACTACTGGCAAGGAGGGCCAACCCGCACGCGCGCGTGGTGGCGCGGCTGACCAACGACGTGCTGCGAGAAGCGGTAGCCGCCGACAATGGGCCGGGGGCGATCCTCGACGTCGCGGACTTAGCGGCGCAGTCGGTTGTCGAGGCTTGTCTGGCGAGCAGCACGCACCCATTCGAGGCCGCTGGCATCAAATTCGGTGTTTGGGGCAGCGAGGCGCCGCGTGACGCGACGTTGCGCGAGCTCTACGGTGACCTCGCCCCGGTGGCGGTGATTCGAGGCGAGCAGTCCTTTACCCCCGGAGAGGTGCTCGGGTCTCCCGGCCGGGATCTGCGGGTGAACGCCGGCGACTGGACGGCGATGATCGGCACCGCTGACGAGTTGGCCGGCCGCGGCATCAGGGGACCGCGGCCTATCGGAAGGCGCACACGCCAGTCTCGGCTACGGCGACTACTCGACGCCGCACGCACCCTGCGCGACGACGTCAACCCGGCATTTTTTCCCTTGTCTGCGGTGGGGCTGATCCTGCTGATCGGCTCAACGATCCTGTTGCGCTTCAGCTACCAGCTGCCTTCGGGGATGACGTGGCTCGACGGGTTGTATATGGGCGCCGAGACGCTCACCACGGTTGGTTACGGCGATTTCAGCTTTGCCCAACAGCCCAGCTGGCTGCGAGTGTTCAGCATCATTTCTATGTTCGTCGGCATGACCACCTCGGCGATCCTGATCGGCTTCATCGCCGACCTGCTACTGTCGCGCCGCTTCACCCACACGGCCGGTAGGCGACGGGTGCGTCATCTCCGCAACCATGTGATCGTCGTCGGACTAGGCTCGCTTGGTATCCGCGTCGTCAGTGATCTCACCGCCGCCGGGTATGACGTCGCGATAATCGAGCGCGACGAAGACAACCGCTTCCTGTCGTCGGCATCCGAACTGGACGTGCCGGTGATCTTCGGGGACGCCACGTTGCGGCAGACGCTCGAATCGGCCCGTGTCGACCGCTGCCGCGCGGTGGCGGTACTGACCGGCGATGACATGGTCAACATCGAGACGGGGATCATGCTCCGCGAGATGTTGGGACCCCGGGTACGGCCGGAGGTCAACCGGTGGCACGACGTCCCGATTGTGCTGCGCGTGTACGACCGTGCACTGGGTTTCGCGGTAGCACAGCGGTTCGATTTCGAAAACGTCCGCTCGACGGTCGAACTGGCCGCACCGTGGTTCATCGGGGCCGCCATGGGCCTAGAGGTTCTGGGCACGTTCTCGGTCGGCCAAAGCTCATTCGTGGTCGGCGCCATGCATGTCGAAGCGGGCAGCGAACTCGATGAGCTGCGGATGTTCGACCTGTCCACGGAGGCGCGCGTCATCGCGATTACCCGGCCGGACGCCCCGGTCAAGCTGCATCCACGCCGCGACGCCTTGCTCAACGCGGGCGACACCGTCTACCTCGTCGGTCCCTACCGCGAACTGCTCGCGACCCTACGCAAAGGACAACCTCCGAAGCAGCTCACGACCAGCTATGAGCGCCCGCGCCAAGACCAACAGGTCAACGTCAGTATCAACACAGAAGGAGCGAAAGAGCTTGTTGCCCAAAATCAATCTGTCGGTTGACCAATCGCAATGCGATGGACACAATGGTCGGGTGCCTCAAGAAGAGCGGGCCTTAATAGATGCGGTTGAGCGTCGACTCGTCGAGAAGTATGCGGCGCTGCCGGCTGACGATGTTGCTGCGGTGGTCCAGCACGCATACACACAGTTCCAGCAGAGCACCGTGCGGGATTTCATCCCGCTATTGGTCGAGCGGCGTGCCAGCGAAGAACTAGCTAACTTAACGGGTGCCGCCATGCGGCAGCTGGCATAGCTGGACTGCCGCATCCGCTGAGTAGGCGGCAAAGCGGTCGCAGCGCTGCCGAGGGGCTGGTGGCAGGTTGCTCAGTCCGCTTTCTTCTCGGCTACCGCCGCGCTGAGGCCTTCGGCGAGATCGTCGCGCGTCAGCTCCTTGAACTTGCGCAGCTGGTCCTCACTGAACTCGTCGACGTCGCTGGCCAGCACCGCATCGAGGTCCTCGTCGTCGAGGCGGAAACTGCGGTGATCGCGCGCCTTTTCCACCACGTTACGGACGAACCCGGCGTTGCCGAGCACATCGATACCGCGGATCAAGTCGCCGTCCTCGGAGATGTTCTCCTCGAGATAGAACTTGGTGTACGACGGCCGCAACACCTCGACCGCGTCGTCGCTGACGAGGTCTTCGTTTTCCCGGCCCATCAACTTGGTCAGCGCGATCAGCTCGTCAGGCGTGTAGCTGTAGAACTCGATCACTGTCGAAAACCGCCGCCGCAGGCCAGGATTCACCTCGAGCATCCGCTCCATCGCCTTGGCGTAGCCTGCCCCGAACACCACCAGCTCGTCGCGGTGATTTTCCATGTAGAGCAGCACGGTGTTGATGATCGCGTTGCCGTATGGGTCGCCTTGGTGATAGCCGCGCTCATGCAGCGTGTGCATCTCGTCGAAGAAGACCGCCCCGCCGAGTGCTTCTTCGAGCATCTCCTCGGTGTTCTTCTCGGCGTCGGCCATGTAGCGGCCCAGCAGCTTCGAGCGGCTGGTTTCCACCACCATCGGCTTGCGCAACACGCCCAGCCCGCACAGCTGCTTGGTGAAAGCCCGTGCCACCGATGTCTTTCCGGTACCCGGCGGTCCCAGCAGCAGGGTGTGACGCGAGGTGACCGGCACCGGCAGCCCCATCTTGGCCCGCGCCATGTTCACCTTCGTCGTGGCCTTGATGAGCTTGATCTCGCGCTTAGCCTTCTCCATGCCCAGCATTGCGCCCAGCTCGGCATCGCCTTCGTCCAGATACTTCTTGGCCATCTCGGCGTGGCGGGCGGCCTCGGTCTGCTCCCGGGTGGGCGCGCTGTCGGGATCCCACGGGTCGGTGCGGGCCTCGATGGTCTCCGGGTCGGTCAGCACCAGTCGGTAGTTGGGGTTGTCCAGCGCTTCTCGGGCGGGGGTGAACTTGGCGTCCCGCGCGTACACCCGGCGCAGGTACTCGAGTGCCTCCTCTTCGCGACCCAGATGCCGCAGGCACATTCCCTTGGTGTACATCGCGACGTTGGCGGCGCCGGGCACCCGGTCCGCCTCGATCGCCTCTTCGGCGCGCCGGCAGGCTTCCTCGAACACACCCAGCGAGGCCAGCGCGGTCGTGGCCATCGCGGCTCCAGCGGCTTTCAGTTCCGGCTGTCGCCACTGCGTCGCCGGTGGGAACTGGGTCAGCACGTCGGGCCAGCGGCCGGTGCGGAAATGCAGCAGGCCGCGCACGTAGCGGACCAGTTCGGCGTCGACGGGCTGCCGCGGCTGGGTTTCATCGAGTAGCCGTGCCGCTTCCGCGTAGCGCTTGGCGTCGATGAGCGTGGCAGCGTAGGCAGCCGCCAGCGAATCGACACTGGTGACGGCCAACCGCAGAAACAGCCCGTCCGAGACTTGCGGACGAAATTCTAAGTCCGACAAGCCAAGTCGACGAATCTCCCAGCCGAATGTGTTGACCGTCGCCCAGGCATTGTCCAGCACTTCGATGCTCTGGTCGCCGGCCAGCAGTCGCGCCAGCCAGGCATCGCACATGCCCGGATCGATCTTGGTGGCCGTGGTGAACATCTGCAGCGCCACCTGTGGGTTGCGGCTGGGCTGAAGCCCGCTCACCGAAATGCCGGATGCCAGCAGACCAGCCACCATCGCGTTTCGGGCGTCGGTGGCAGTCTGCGGACTGCTCATCGTTGCGCCACCGCCGGGGTCGGCGACTGCTCTGGCGCCTGGCCCACCAGGACCGCGAGGTCTTCGTCATCACGCAACTCGCGACCAGGAACCGCCAGCCGTGAACGCCGGGTGGGCACCGGCATGCTGGCGCACACCGCATCCAGTTGGCGACCGGTCAGCCGGTTCAGTCCGCTCCATACCCTTCGGCGGAGCCGCTGGCTGCTGTGGTAGCGCACCCACGCTGACACCTCGGCACCGCCGTGGCGTGGCGTGAGGCGAAGCGTCACCGCGGTGGCCGCGGTGTCCGGCTGCCACAGCCGTTCCAGCGTGTCCGATGTGATGTCGCGCGGCGAAACCCAAAAGCTGGTCACGAATTCCTTATGCCCTTCGGGCTGCTTGTATTTCAGCCGGCGCCGGCGGGGGCTGACATGAGCCGGCTGCAGCCCTGCCAGCACAGTGGCGTCCATGTCGTCGATCTCAGCGGAGGTCAGCGGCCGCGCTCTCCAACGCCGCCCGTCGAGGTCATAAGCCAGCCGCTCGGCAGCCGCCGCTAACGTCGATGCCACCGAATCGCGCGCCGCCACCGCGGCGACGTTGCGCTGCGGATCCATCCGCAACACCAGCCAGGTGTGGTGCTCATCGAAAGGACGCCAATCCTCCAGAGGACCGGTGTCATCGTCATCGTCGTCGTCCGCGACAACCCTGGTTTCGGACGAGTGCCTCGTTCCCACGGAAACGATGTCGATCGCGTCGAGACGCACGTCGAACTGGCGCAGGCGAGCCGCGATCGCCTCCACCGGCAACCACCCCTGTCCTGCTCCCTGGTTTCGGTGCCGTCCCGATGTGGCCTCGTCGTGCCCGTCCACCGCGACGACTGCGACCAGCTGGCCGTCGTACTCGCGGATACCGACCACGTCGCGGCCGTAGCGGCGCTGGTGGTCGATGGCGGGCGTGCACCCCTCCGTGAGCGTCATTTCCGGATCGACGAATCGGTCCAGCACCCGCGCGGCCAGCGCGGTGGCGAGCGGAGTCCGCCGATAGCTGATCAACGCGACGATCGTCACCAACGCTGCCACGGCGACACCCGACCACCACGCGATGTGATTCGTCTGCCATGCGTCCGGCAAATGACTGACCAGTGCCAACACCGCGACGTCGATCAAGAACACCACGGTGAGGCGCGGCCATGACAGGTCGAGCCCGAATCGGCGCTGCGCTCTCATGGCTGCCTCCCTTGTCGCCGCATCAACACTGCACCACCGACCACCGCGCCGGCGATCAGCAGGGCGGCAGCAAGCCCACCGGCGGCCACCCATACCGGCGTCATGTTGCGGGGCGGTGTCGGCGGTGGCGGTTTCAGTGGCGCGGACAGCTTCTCCGGCGGCTTCGCCGGACCCTCCGGCACATCCCAGGTCAGCGCGGCCACCGGATCAACGACGCCGTAGCCGAGCTGATTGTCCACGCCACGAGCCGGCGGCCGCGCGGTACGGATCAACCGGTTGATCACCTGGTGCGCTGACAACTGCGGGTATTTAGCCCGGACCAACGCTGCCACGCCGGAGACAATCGCCGTGGAAAAGCTCGTGCCTGATGGGACCAACAACGAATTCTCCGGCCCCTCAATCGCATTGATCACGCTGTCGTCACGAGGTGAGAGCCCGACGATGTCTGTGCCTGGGGCAGCGATCGATACCCACGGCCCGGCCACGCTCATGTTGGTCATCGGCGCACCGCTGGAATCCACCGCACCTACCGACAGCACATAGTCGCTGAACCACGACGGAGTTACGACGGTATTCACACCATTCCAATCGCGGGGATCGTTGGGCTGCAAGGGATCAAAGACCGGATTCTGCTTGCAGTCTTTCTTGCTGGTGTCACCGGCGGCGGAGACGATGACGGCGTCCTTCTCGACCGCCGCGTAGCGGACGGCAGCGCCAAGGTCGGCTTGGTCGAGCACATTACGGACGGTCATGCATGTCACGTCCGAGATGTTGATCACCGATGCACCCATATTCGCGGCGTGCACGATCGCGCGGGCCATGGTCCGGATGTTGTCCGACTTTTGCCGCGTCTGCGGGTCCTCGTCTCCGCCGAAAGGCTCCTTAGCCGTAAACGCCTGGCTCGACTGACGAATCGAAATCACCTCGACGTCGGGGGCGATGCCGTTGAAAGCATCCGGAGCCGCAGGAGGCGGAGGCGGCGGCGGTGGGTCGAGCGGGTGTGTGCGATCAGCGACAATTACCTGTCTGCCCCCGGAATAGCTGGGGGCGGTGATGCTTCCGTGCCCGCGGTTGGCAGCGCCCGGCGCCTTCGGCGGCTGGGGCATCCACGGCGGAGGCGGCGGGCCCGCTGGTTCCTCCGACTGCGACGGCGGCGGCGCCGGCACCATCGTGATCGTTTGGGGCGGCGGTGGCGGCACCGACATGGTGATCGTCTGGGGTGGCGGAGGCGGCGGAGGCGGCTCGTTGGTGGGAACCGGTAGCGGCCTGCGGGGCGGTGGCGCGGCGGCTGCCGCACCGTTGGCCGGTTCCGCGGCGATGACCGACGCCACCATCGTGCCGTGGGCGTCGCAGTCCGATAACCCGTCGCCTCCGGCCATTACGTAGTCGCCGCCGGGGGTCAGGTGCGGCAGTCTAGGGTGTGGTGTCACCCCGGTGTCGATGACGGCGACTTTCACCCCGCCGCCGCGGCCGAATTGCCACGCCTCAGGCAAGTTCAGCATGTCCATGTATTTCGGCTGCACCCGAAAGTCGGTGCCGGGCAACACCCCTACCTCGGTGCAGTAGGAGCTCTGCCTCATCGGTTGTGCCGGTCCGGGTGGACCGTCAGGCGGCAGGGCTGCCGGATCGACCACGGGAGGAGCGATTGCAGCCGCCGACGGTGAGCCGGCCAGCGCGCCGGAGACAACGATCAGCGTGGTTGCGGTCACTCCGGCCGCTCGGCCGCACCACAGCCGAGCCTTACCGGTACCGGATCGCTTCATAGACGTTCATCAGCCACAGCGCCAGCGGGAATATCGGCATCAGGCAGAGGTATTCGATCCATTCCACGAATTTGCGGAACAGCGGACTGTAGATCGTGTTCGGCACCACCGCCGCGGCTGTCAAACCGGCCGCCGGAAGCAACACCAAGACCGAGACCCCGGCCGAAAGCACCGCCGGCGAGCCTGACACGAGTATGTAGCGCACCACGACAGCGGCAATAATGAGCACCGCGGTAGCCGCCAAAGTTATTGACTGCCAACGGTCTACATACGAGCGGCCGCGCAGCATCAGGAAGCCGAAGGTGAAGGCGGCCAGCAGCAGCGGCAGCCATTTGCGCCCGGCGTGCGGATCGCACAACCCGGCGGTGCAGACCACGGTCAGCACGCCGAGGCCGACCAGCAGGCCGGTCAAAAAAGATCGGGCTCGCTCTGCGCGCAGCATCACATCGCGCACCGAGGAGGGGCCTTCCAAAGTCGGCTGTCCCCCACCGGAAACCACGACGGTAGTTGGCAGATCGGGCCGCGCCTCGAACACCCAGCGGCTGGTGGCGGACGGAAAGACCGGCAGGCGGATTCCCGACAGCCACCGCGACAACGCCGGGGCACCGTGATACAGCAGCACGCACGCCAGGAGCACACAGGTCAGCAGCGTCACCGCGCTGGTCAGCAGCACCATCCGGGCGAGACCGGCGATGGTCGCCGCAGCGCAGATCGTCACCAGCGCGGTATAGATTCCCAGCCGACGACCGGTGAACCGCATGACCAGCATCGCCGCGACGCCGAAGATACCGAAGCCCAGCACCGCGTGCGGCGCGCCGACGGGACCGGGGGCGGTGGTGGATAAGGCCACGGCCAGCGGCGCCAGGCCGCTCAGCAGCATGATGTCGCCGACCCGCCGATCCGCAACGGTTTCGGCCCGCATCAAAATCATCGCGGCCACGGTCAGCACCAGCACCGCGATCACCGCCGCGAACGGGGCCGGCAGCCACGACTCGTGGCGCCAGCGCCACCACTCCAGCAGGCCGCTGGCCAGCACGACACCGACGGCCACCATCGCGGCGCCCACCTGGACGGCGACCACGGGATCGATCGGGGCGAAGCGCTTGCTGAGGTTTGCCGACACCGCCGTCGAGATGTGTTCGATGACCTCGGAGCGGTGTTCGGTGTCTTCCAGGAACTTCAGCCACAACCGGTCACCGTCATAGACCTCTTGCTCGGTCAACGACAGGTTCGGCCGCAGCGGTGTGCCGTCGACGAGGCACAGCGTCCAGCGGCCACGCCCCTTGGCCTGCAGCGGTGCGATCCCGAGCTCGCGCAGCCGGGTGTTGACCACCTTCAGCAGCGGGTCGATCATCACCGACAACGGCGCATGGGCGTCCAGTACCACGCCGATCTGGACGTCGGCGGCCATGATGGCCACCACCGCCGCCTGAGGTGTGCCGATTGCGTCAGCGCCGGGCTGCGGCGCTTCTACTACTGCGGTCATTGTCCCGCAGCCCGGTCAATAAATACTGAATGCATCTGCCTCGCCTCGCAATTTCTGAATTGTCCTGCTTACCGCCGCCATCGAGCCAATTCTAAAGTATTTTGCTGTGTCCGCACGCCGAGCGAATACGTTACCGAAAGTTGTTGCTACGGCCGATATTCGACGCCTGTTGTTAAACTCTTCGATGCGTTTTCCACTCGCCGAAGGGAAGGGTCTCTAAAACGGTCTTGACCCCTACCTGCACCAGCTGTGGGGTGGCGGGACAGATCGCCAGCCAGGTTTCTCCCGAACCCGCCGTGCGGGCCTGCTGGTAGAGCGCGATGCGCCCGCCCGATCCGTCTTTCAGTGACAACACCGAGGCACTGGGTCCTTTGGCGTCGTCGCGGTATTGGCGCGCATAGACCGCCGCCTCGGCTTGGGGATCGGCCAGCGCCTGGCCGAGTGCGGCCACCGTGGCCGCGCTGATGCCCAGCCGCCGCAGGTCACCGCCGGAGAACACGTTGAACCCGGCGCTTTGCCAGGCCTTGGTTGCTTCCAGCATTTCGTCGAGCGGAACGTTGACCGCGTTGATCTGCGCGGGCTCCGCGTGGTGAATCGACTCAAGGCCGTCGAAGACCAGGGCCGCGATCGATGGGGTGTCGGTGATCGCCACGTCGTCGACGGTGATTTCATCAGCGACCCGCACGGCCGACACCCAATGCGTCCCGCGGCGTGCCAGCACCACGCGGAACTCGTTGTCGGGGATGTCGCGCGAGCCGACCGGCTGCTCCTCCCCTTCCTCCGGTTCGATGACGCCGTAGCGGAGTTTGCCCCTCGACAGCAGCGCAATGACCTCCAAGTCTGGCGCGGCCAGCACCCGCATCCGCTCGGCCACCTGGTCGTTGACCGTGTCGTCGGCGACGATGCCCTGTTCGCGCATCACCGCCATCCCGGGGTGCTCGTTGAGCCAGTCCATCGACTCGGTGGACACGAACGGCCGGCAGCGAAGTTCGGGTGCGACGTGGCGGATGTCCAGCAGTGCCTGCAGCAACCAGAAACCCTCGACGTTGACGGTGATGTCGGTGCGTGTGCTCTGCTGATCCATCGTTGCCCCCATGTCTGGCGTACTCGGACACCGAAGGACGCGGCAGCACACCGAATGGTAGGTGTGCTGCCGCGCCTGCGTTTAGTTGTTAGGCCCAGCTGGAGCCGACAGCGCTGTCGGTGCTGTTCATGTTGGCACTGGCGGTTTGCACCTTTTGGCCGTGGGCATTGGCCTGCTCGTAGATCACCTGGAAGTTGCGGCCCAGTTCGGTGATGAACTGTTGGCACGCCGTCGACCCGGCGCCACCCCAGAAGTCACCGGCGGCCAGCACGTCACGGATGATCGCCTGGTGCTCGGCCTCCAACGCCGCAGCCTGCGCGCGAATCGTCGCACCGTGGGCGTCGACGTCGCCGAACTGATAGTTAATGGTCATGTGGGTTTTCTCCTAACCTGGGAAAGACTACGCAGCTGCCGCGGTGGACGCTAGCTGCGCAGGATGTTCTGGGACGCCTGCTCTTGCTGCTCGTAGTTGTTCGCGTCGCGGATCAGACCGTCGCGCACGCCGTGGAGCATGTTGACGATGTTGCGAAAGGCCTGATTCATCTGGCTCATGGTGTCGTAGGAGGTGGCCTGTGCAGTACCACTCCAGCTGGCACCGGCGATGTTGACCGACGACGCCCACATCTTGCGGGCCTCGTCCTCAACGGTCTGAGCGTGCACGTCGAAACGTCCCGCCATCGCCCGCATCTGGTCCGGGTCGGTCATAAACCGAGTTGGCATCTGATATCTCCTTAGCTTGAAATCAGCTGGTTGTGTTGGATGTGGTGGCCGGACGCATCACGCGGTGGCGTAACCGCCGACCCGGAAATACACGGCTGGTCCCCCCTTTCCTAACCGGCGTAGACCGGGCGTTGCACCACGGTGGGACGGACATCGAAGCGTGGAGTCGAAGCGACAGGCGCCGCCGTACCGGCGCGGCCGGCCAACGGCGCCCACGGCGCGCCCATCATGCTTCCCGGGTTCGCTGCGCCGACAGCCGGCGTAGCGGCGCTGGCAGTGGTGGCCGGCAACGACGCGGCAACGGGATTGAACGCCGGAGCGGCCGACGCCCAACTCTGCGGGACTGACAGCACTCCGACCGACGTGGCCCGGCCCAGGCCCGCAGTCACCGCAGCACTCCCGAAACTCGGTGTGGCGAGCACACCGGAGCTGCTGCCCACCGCGGAACTGAGCCCGGGGAAGCTGCCGAACATGCTCATGGCGGGAGTCACCGACCGCATCAGCGAGCTGGCCGAGCCCAGCATCCCTGCGCCCGACGAGCCCAGCGACGCCGACGTGCCGCCCGCACCGGACGCCATGCTGGCGCCGGAGGTCAGGGCCGTGGACGACGTCGTCAGACCGGTCAATGCCGTCGCCGACGATGTACCTGAGGACGACGTCGATGACGCGGTTAGCGGCGCCGATGTCGTGGCGGCCAACGGCATCGACATCGTCGATGTCAGCGGTGCCACGGTTTGCGCGCTGGTGCCGGCTCCGGTGCCGGCAGCTTGTGCCGCCGCCGCGGCCTGCAGGGCCGTTGCACCTTCGGTGGTAGTTGGCATCGGCGGGACGAACGGCGTGAACGTCGACGCGAGCTGTGACGCACCGGCATAGCCGTACATGGCCGCGGCGTCCTGGGCCCACATCTCCATGTAGTGGGCCTCGGTGGCCATGATGGCCGGCGTGTTCTGACCGAAGAAGTTGGTCGCGATCAGCATCATCAGCAGCGCGCGGTTGGCCGCGATGACCGGCGGGGGCACGGTCATAGCGAACGCCGCCTCGTATGCGGCCACCGCCGCCTTGGCCTGCATACCCGTGGCCTCGGCCTGTCCGGCGGTAGCACTTATCCACGACACATAGGGGGCGGCCGCAGCCGCCATCGATACCGATGACGGCCCCAGCCATCCACTTGCAAGTGTCGCGATCGCCGAGCTGTACGACGATGCCGTCGAATACAGCTCCGAGGCCAAGGTGTCCCAGGCCGCCGCAGCGGCCAGCATTGGCCCCGCTCCTGGACCGGCGTACATCCGCGCGGAGTTGAACTCCGGCGGAAACAGCCCGAAATCCAACATCTAGGTATCCCCCGCCAGAACCTGCTACTGCGCTGCTGCCGCGTTGGCGGCCTCGGTGACCGCGTAGGAAGCAGCGCTGGTGCCCAAGGTGTTGACGAACTGCTCGTGGATCGCCGCGGCTTGCGCGCTGACCGCCTGGTACATCTGCGCGTGCGCGACGAACTGCGCGGCCGTCAGCGCCGAGACCTCGTCGGCGGCGGCGGGAACCACGCCCGTCGTCGGAGCGGCCGCGGCCGCATTCTGGGCGCTCATCGACGCGCCGATACCCTGCAGGTTGGCAGCCGCCGCCGTCAGCGCTTCCGGCTGTGTGGTTACGAAAGACATGTAGCTTCCTTCCCCTCGATAGCTGAAGAGCAATCGCTCCGGGGAAAGACTAAAGGTGTTCGACCGGCTATGTCGCCCTAGAAAGCAGGTGTTCGAAAGTGTTCACCGAGCGGCAACAAGTGTTCACGTTGCGCAACAATCCATTAACAAGTTGAGGTCGGTCTGGACGTTCGCGCAGGTCTTTTCGGCTCCCGCGGAGAAGTCTCGAAAGGTGCGAGATTCCAGCACCGCCGCCGACGGCCGGGCGGGTTGCGGCCGAAGCGCAGCGCTGAGGTTAAAAATCATCGGGCAACGAAACCGCCGGCTCACGGCCGGGCGCTGCTGCTGTCGAGCGCTGGTGTCAGGCCGTTGAACTCGTGTAGAAGAGTCTGATGGAAAACCTGCCCCTCGATCCGTCGGTGCTGCGGGAAGCGATGGCACGGCGGTTGTATCGCCGGTCGGTGGCTATGGGGCAGATAACGCTTCCGGCCGTGCCCAGCATGGTCGACGAGTACGTCGTGATGTGCGACAACGTCTTCGCCGGCCTGGGTGTGCGGTTTTCGGCCGGGCAGTTCGCCGAACTCAAGACGGTGCTGGAAAGCCAGTTGGCCGAAGCCTATACGGCTTCCTCGCGTTCCAACATCGTCATCTCGTTCCACGTCCCGGTCGGCACGATCCTGAACTACCGTGTCAAGGCCGAGTGGTCGACGATCGACGCCGCTTACGACCAGTGGCTTGCCATCCGCGAGCCGCCATTGTTCGGCACCGAACCGGACGCGCGCGTGTGGACGCTGGCCGGCGAATCAGCCGATCCCAGAAGCTATCCGGTGCTCGACGTCGGCGCGGGAACCGGACGCAATGCGTTGGCCCTGGCGCGACGCGGCCATCCGGTCGACGCCGTGGAGCTCTCCCCGAAATTTGCGCACATCCTTCGGACAGAGGCCGAACGGGAATCGCTCGACGTGCGCGTGATCCAGCGCGACGTCTTTGCCACCATGGACGGCCTGCGCACGGACTATCAGCTCGTCGTGGTCTCAGAAGTGGTACCCGACTTCCGCACCGCGCAGCAGCTGCGCGGCATGTTCGAACTTGCCGCGCAGTGCCTGGTTCCCGGCGGTCGCTTGGTGTTCAATACGTTTGTGCCGCGCGAGGGCTACACCCCGGACGACGCCGCGCGAGAACTCGGACAACAGTGTAACAGCATGATTTTCACCCGCGAGGAGATGACGGGTGCGGCGGCCTTGCTACCTCTCGAGCTCGTGGCCGACGACCCCGCCTACGAATACGAGAAAGCCCATCTGCCCGAAGGCGCTTGGCCGCCCACCGGCTGGTACGCCAATTGGGCAAGTGGCCTCGATGTGTTCGACGTCGAGCGCGAGGAGTCCCCGATCGAATTGCGCTGGCTCGTCTACGAAAAGACGAATGCAGGCGCTCGATCAGGGAACCAGCCGTAGTACAAGCGTCGCTATCCGGCGAAGGGTGGGCGCGCCATCACAGTGGGTTTGAACCCGTATCGGGGGCCAGGACCACCAACGTGCCCGGCCCCGGCACCGGCTAGCGGCATCCCGCCAAGCAAGTTGCCGGCGCCGCCGGATTCCGGAGCGGCGCTGACGCTGCTGATCGGTAGTGGCGACATGGGTTTCGCCAACGGGGCGCCTCCCACCCACGAGGGCGGAACCGTGAGCCCGCCGACGGCACCCGCGTTACCCAAACCCGCGGACACGTGTGCTCCTGCCGCGGCACCGCCGCCTGCGCCGCCGCCCAGCAGGCCTCCAAGGGCACCCAAGCCTCCCGTTGCGGCCTTCGCAGCGCCCCCGGCAGCTGCGGGGGCACTTCCGCCCATCAATCCCATGGTCTTTGCCATCTGAATGCCGGAGTTGCCCATACCGACGCTGAAATACGGCAAACCCTCGGTGTTGTAGAAGAAACCCGAGTATGGCGCGTAGTCATTTAGCAAAGCGGAAAGCGACGAGGGGGCGGTCGACCCGAACAAGAATTGGAAAATCGGGTTGTTGAACAGCGGGTTGGACGACGACCAGAACGTCGAGATCGGGTCGGTAGCGGTCGTGGCGGGTGTCGCAAGGTTCTGCAGCGAGGTCGGCGTCGACGACACCAGCTGGTGCAAGACGTTCTGCGAACTCGTAGTCGCCGCCGCAGTGGTGACGGCATTGTTGACCGCGGTGCCCTGTATCGCCGACGCTGCCGGATCGGCAACCTGCGCGGGCGAGGCGAACGGGATCACCTTTGTGGCGACAGCTGACTGGCCGGCATATGCGTACATCGCGGCGGCGTCCTGGGCCCACATTTGGCTGTACTGTGCCTCGAGCTGCGCGATCAGCGGCGTGTTTTGCCCCAGAACGTTGGTCGCCACCAGCTGCGCCGTTTGAGCACGGTTGGCGGCGACCATCGGCGGAGGAACCGTCGCCGCAAACGCCTGCTCGTAGGCAGCGACCGCCGTCCTGAGCTGACTAGCCGTTTGCTCGGCCTGTGCAGCGGTGGTGTTCATCCACGCGACATAGGGCTGCGCTGCGTTGGCCATCGCTGTGGATGCCGGCCCGAACCATTCCTCACCGACAAGCTGGTTGATCACATTGTCGTAGCCAATGGCAGTCGAATTAAGTTCAGCCGCAAGGCTATTCCATGCCGACGCGGCAGCCTCGAGCGACGCCGGGCCGGCACCGGCGTACATGAGTGCGGAATTTATTTCCGGCTGTAACGCCCCGAAGTCGACCACTAGTCCTCTCCTTAGCCGGCCGCGACCGCATTGGCGGCTTCGGTGACCGCATACGACCCAGCACTAGTTGCCAGTGTGTTGACGAACATCGCGTGAATCGCCGCCGCATGGGCGCTGACCGCCTGATACATCTGGCCGTGGGCGACGAACTGCGCCGCCGTGAGCGCCGACACCTCGTCGGCGGCCGCGGGCACTACTCCCGTCGTCGGGGCTGCTGCAGCCGCGTTCTGGGCGGCCATTGCCCCGCCGATACCCGACAGAGTGCCTGCCGCCGCCGTCAACGCTTCCGGCTGCGTGGTCACGAATGACATCGGATTCCCTCCTGGATGGACCTCAACGACCTTCGCACAAGCAGTTTCGCTACAGAGGTTAGATGGCCACGCGTCCACGGCACGCGAGCGGCGCCAAGTGTTCATTCCCGATTGACTACTGTTCATTCGCGGATAGCAACTGTTCATCCGCGGTTGGGGTTGACGGGCTGTTGCTATCGCGACCTCTACGAATGCGCCGATGGGGTGGTCGGTCGCGACTCGATGACCCCGCAGGGCTCATCGCTACCTAACTATTGGCGGTTAAAAATCTTGCCGCGGATAAAGGCTTGTTCGGGCCGTGGCTGCAATATTGGTGCCATCACCAGCCGGTGACGACCGAGGGTCGTGCCCCGTGGAGTGGTGTAAGTAAAGCGGGCGTTTCGCCTGAGGCTCTGCGGTTGTTCACTATGCCGTGAGGGCTGCCGATGTGGCAACGTTCTGCTCGGGTTTGGTGGCGGGATTGAGCAGGGCGAGTGTGGTTTCGGAGAGGTAGCGTTTGTCGGCGACCTGCCATTCGTCGTGGGCCTCGACGAGCACCGAGCCGGCGAGCCGCAACAGTGCGGCGGGGTTGGGAAAGACTCCGACGACGTCGGTGCGGCGCTTGATCTCTTTGTTGAGGCGCTCGAGTGGATTGGTCGACCAGATCTTTTTCCAGTGCGGCACAGGGAAATCGGCGAATGCGGTGATGTCTGGGCCGGCATCGCGCAGCATCGTTTCGACTTTAGGAAATTGGCGGCCAAGCATGGTGGCGATGGTGTCGAGCTGCTCGCGCACGTGCTCGGCGTCGGGTTGGGCGAAGATGGTGCGGATCGCTGCGGCGACCATCTCCGCCGAGCCTTTGGGAACCTGAGCCAACAGGTTGCGCAGGAAATGCACCCGGCAGCGTTGCCAACTCGCGCCGATCAGGATCGCCTCGATGGCGTTGCGCAGTCCGGTGTGGGCATCGGAGATCACCAACTGCACCCCAGACAGACCCCGCGATTTCAGCGAGCGCAAAAACGCCGTCCAAAACGCGCCGTCCTCGGAATCGCCGACATCAAAACCCAGCACTTCGCGGCGTCCGTCGGCGGCGACCCCGGTCGCGATGACCACCGCTTGGGAGACCACGCGGTGGTTGACGCGGGCCTTGCAGTAGGTGGCGTCTAAGAAGATGTACGGGAATCGTTGATCGGCCAGCGGCCGATCCCGAAACGGCGACTTCGGTGTCCAGATCAGCGCAGATGCGCGACACCTCGGATTTGGAGATACCGCTGTCGGCGCCCAAGGCTTTGACCAGATCGTCGACCTTGCGGGTGGAGGTGCCGTGCAGGTAGGCCTCCATGACCACCGCGAACAGGCACTGATCGACCCGGCGGCGCCGTTCCAGCAGCGCCGGGAAGAACGATCCGCTGCGGAGCTTGGGGATCCGCAGCTCCAGATCCCCGGCCACTGTGGAAAGCGTGCGCGGCCGTGAGCCATTGCGCTGGTTGGTGCGGGCTTCGCTGCGCTCGTAGGGGCCAGCGCCGATCACCGCGGTCAGTTCGGCGTCGATCAACGCCTGATAAATGGTTTCGGCGGCCTGCTTAATCCGGCCAGCGGCATCGGCATTGCGTAGTGCGTCCAACACCTCCAGCAAGGCAGACTGATCCAGGGCCATCGCGATGTTCCTCTCGGTAGTGATACTTGGCGGTTTCACCACAGAGACTCACGCGATGGCCCCCTCTACATCAGAACCGACACGCCGCCATTTCCACCACACCCAGGGACGTCAACCGACCGAGCTCTGGCATTGTCTGGTTACGTCGCACCGCGACCCGAACATTCTGCAAGCGGAGATCCGAGCGGATGAGCACTCTGGGCGAAAACCAGCCTGGCACGTTCCACCTACCGCGGCTGGAGTATTCGACATTGCCGATGGCCGCTGACCGGGGTGTCGGATGGAAGACGTTGCGCGACGCCGGGCGGGTCGTGTTCATGAACGGCGCCTATTACCTGACCCGCCGCGAGGACGTACTGGCCGCGCTACGCGACGCCAAGCTCTTCTCAGCACGACTGGCGCTTCAGCCCCCGGGCAGCCCGGTGCCAGTGCTGCCTTTGGCGTTCGACCCGCCCGAGCACACCCACTACCGCAAAATCCTCGAACCGCACTTCGGCCCGCACGCGCTGAGTAAATACCGGCCCCTGATGGAGCGCCACGCCGCTGAACTGATCGCTGCCCTCGCCGGCCGAAACAGGTGCGAGGCGATGGCAGATTTCGCGCGCCTCTACCCGTATCAGGTGTTCATGGACCTCTACGGGCTGCCGCTGAAAGATCGAGATAACGTGATCGGCTGGAAGAACGCCGTTGTGGCCGATAAATCTGACATTTCGCAAGGTAACGCGCTGGTGGCGTATTTCACCGATGCCATCCAACAACGCCGGCAGCGCCCCGGCGCTGACCTGTTGTCGCAGGTGATGACCGGTCCGGGCGAGCTCAGTGACCTGGAGCTGCTCGGCATGACCCTCCTGCAGATTCTGGCCGACTTAGACGTGGTCGCCGCGGCGATCGGTTTCTCGCTATTCGAATTGGCGCGCCGGCCGCAGCTGCGCAGAGAGCTTCGCGATAACCCGGAGGCGATCAGGGTTTTCATCGAAGAGATTGTCCGACTCGAGCCGTCGGCGCCGGTGGTGGCCCGGGTTACCACCGACTTCGTCAACGTGGGCGGCATGACGCTTCCCCCAGGCACACCCGTGCGGTTGTGCACGGCCGCGATCAACCGCGACGGCAGCGACGCGACGTCCACCGACGATCTGGTCATGGACGGAAAAATGCACCGCCACTGGGGATTCGGCGGCGGCCCCCACCGCTGCTTAGGTTCCCACCTGGCACGGATAGAACTGACCATCGTCGTCGCGGAATGGCTCAAGCAGATCCCCCACTTCGAGCTCCCCGCCGGTTACACCCCAGAGATCAAATTCCCGTCGAAAGGGTTTGCGCTCAGATCGCTACCGTTGAGCTGGAGCTGACCCGGTCACCTGCGGTCAGCCGCAGTGCAGCGCTTGCGGCCCACTTGCCCACGTCGGTGGCTGCGACCTGCAGGAGACCCGCTGTCCTCGGCCGTCAGCAGGCCCTGCCCACGAGAGGCAGCGGCACGCTTGAGCTTGGCGTGGATGTACTCGGCTCAACGTCAATGCTCTGGACCGCTTCACCGAGGCCTCGATATCTGTGATCAATTCACGACAACGAAATGTTCATCTGTCGTTCGCTTGGTGGTTCGGTTCGGCGGTGGCACCAAGAGACCCACGCGGTAGTGCGCTCAAAACGCTTGGGCGATCATGGTTGCTGGCAGACCACGTTCCAGTGCTCGCCAAATGGTGTGTTTGCGCCGTGGCTGCAATATTGGTGCCATCACCAGCCGGTGACGACGGAGCTCTGGCATTGTCTGGTTACGTTGCACCGTGATCCGAACAATCCGCAAGCGGAGATTCGAGCAGATGAGCACTCTGGGCGAAAGCCAGCCAGGCACGTTCCACCTGCCGCGGCTGGAGTATTCGACGTTGCCGATGGCCACCGATCGGGGTGTCGGATGGAAGACGTTGCGCGACGCGGGACCGGTCGTGTTCATGAACGGCGCCTATTACCTGACCCGCCGCGAGGACGTGCTGGCCGCGCTACGCGACGCCAAGCTCTTCTCAGCACGACTGGCGCTTCAGCCCCCGGGCAGCCCGGTGCCAGTGCTGCCTTCGGCGTCCGACCCGCCCGAGCACACCCACTACCGCAAAATCCTGCAACCATACTTCAGTCCGCACGCGCTGAGTAAATACCGGCCCCTGATGGAGCGCCACGCCGCTGAACTGATCGCTGCCCTCGCCGGCCGAAACGAGTGCGAGGCGATGGCAGATTTCGCGCGCCTCTACCCGTATCAGGTGTTCATGGACCTCTACGGGCTGCCGCTGGAAGACCGAGATAACGTGATCGGCTGGAAAGACGCCACTGTCGCCGGCAAGTCCGACGGGCGCGAGTTGCTGGCGTATTTCACCGATGCCATCCAACAACGCCGGCAGCACCCCGGCGCTGACCTGTTGTCGCAGGTGATGACCGGTCCGGGTGATCTCAGTGACTTGGAGCTGCTCGGCATGACCCAACTGCTGATAGTGTCCGGTCTTGATACGGTCGCCGCGGCGATCGGTTTCTCGCTATTCGAATTGGCGCGCCGGCCGCAGCTGCGCAGAGAGCTTCGCGATAACCCGGAGCCGATCAGGGTTTTCATCGAAGAGATCGTCCGACTCGAGCCGTCGGCGCCGGCGGCGGCCCGGGTTGCCACCGACTTCGTCAACGTGGGCGGCATGACGCTTCCCCCAGGCACACCCGTGCGGTTGTGCACGGCCGCGATCAACCGCGACGGCAGCGACGCGACGTCCACCGACGATCTGGTCATGGACGGAAAAATGCACCGACACTGGGGATTCGGCGGCGGCCCCCACCGCTGCTTAGGTTCCCACCTGGCACGGATAGAACTGACCATCGTCGTCGCGGAATGGCTCAAGCAGATCCCCCACTTCGAGCTCCCCGCCGGTTACACCCCAGAGATCCCGTTCCCGTCGAAAACCTTTGCGCTCAAGTCGCTACCGTTGAGATGGCGCTGACCCGGTCACTTCGGGCTCAGCCCGTCCTGTCCGAAAACGCCACAGCCGTAAGCATTCTCGACCGGCTGCTCCGACCACGCCGATCGTCATCAGCGGCGGCGACTCTACCGGATTGGCCAATCCAGCTCAGACGAGCAGGAGGTCGCACCGTTAACCGCCTCACAAGGGGTGGCGCGTTTATCCGGCCAAGATCGGCGACATCAAGGTGCATTGACAGGGACCGTGCCCGACACCGACAGCAGGACTTCGTGACTTCATTCAAGTTCGCCCGAGGACCCGGTTAGCCAGCGTTCTGCTTCGCCTCCTACCCGGCCGACGGTGGGCGCGACATCACCGCTTGGCGGAATCCGTAGCGGTGAATGAAGCCGCCAGCGGCGCGGCCCAGGCTTGTCCCGGCTAGTGGCATACCGCGCAGCAGACCGCTCGTACTTCCGTGAGTGTGCGAGTGGATGCCGACGAAGCCGGGTGCCTCGTTGACCGGCGTTTGCGGTGTCGCCGTGGCCCAACTCGGCGGCACCGACAACCGCCCGATCGTGCCCGCTTGGCCGAGACTTGCAGACACCGACGCCGGGTCGCCCCAGCCGCGCAAGCCACCCAGGCCGGCGAATTGCGGAGTGGGGTACCACGCTCCGCCCACACCGGCCATTGTTCCTCCCGGGCCGGATGTCAGCTGCTGTGCTATGCCCATGCTGAAACTCGCCAGTCCGGCATGGAAATATCCCGTCAGCGTCTGTTTGAGGATTGTCGTGAGATTGCTGGTTGTCAGCCCGAGAGCCCATGCTCCCTGACCCATGTTCAGTCCGCCCAGCAGCGACGTGTCCCTCGTCGATGCCGTCGATGCCGAAAAAAGTTGTTGGAGTGCCTGGGGCACCGCGGCGGCCAAGGCCAGTTCCGTTGTAGCGGAGGCGGTTCGCTCGCCCGCCGTTTTGGTGGCCGCCGCAGCTTGGCCGGCCGGCCCGACCAGGGTAGCGGTTTGCAGCGGCGTGAACGGCGTCACCGCCGAGGCGGCCGACGACGCGCCGGCATAGCTGTACATCGCCGCGGCATCCTGGGCCCACATCTCCGCGTAGTGGGCCTCGGTGGCCGCGATCGCCGGGCTGTTTTGACCAAAAACGTTGGTGGCCGCGAGCGCCATCAACTTGGCGCGGTTCGCAGCGATGACGGGTGGGGGAACGGTGGCCGCAAACGCCGCCTCGTAGGCAGCCACCGCCGCCTTCGCCCGGCTGGCCGACTCCTCGGCCTGCCCGGCGGTAGCGCTCATCCACGCCACATAGGGTGTCGCGGCGGCGGCCATCGCCTCCGACGACGGGCCTCGCCACGACCCACTCGTCAGTCCCGTGACCACAGCGCCGTAGGAGGCCGCCGCCGATCTCAATTCGGCGGCAAGTGCATTCCAAGCCTCCGCGGCCGCCAGCATCGACTCCGGCCCCGGTCCCGAATACATGCGGCCCGAGTTAATCTCGGGCGGTAGCAACGCAAAATCCAGCACTTTTCAACCTTCGATAGCCACAGTCGCGTTGGCGGGCTCCTATGTCGCGTACGAATCGACCGTCCGGGGTGGTCATAAAACGGCTCATGGATCGCTGGTGCACTAGGCACTAGGCGCTAGCTCGATACGTGCCGGGCTACGCGGCAAACTACGCTGCTGTCAGCGGCGACAGCGCTCACCCGGCGGGAACCACACGCTCGTTGCGGTGATCGGCGCATTTCCGGCGCTCATCAGCGCCAGCGCTTCGCAGCTGCGCGACCGCGTTCCGGGCTGTCTGCTCACCAACAAATCCACTTTCTTCCCGATAACACTGCCTAACCGGACGTTTGGCCACGATCATTGTTGCCCGGCGTTAGGCTCGTTGGCGACAGTAGCTCGCCATGGCCGCACACCGTGCAGTCAACGGCGTGTTGTATTCCGGAAAGCTGGCGTTCGTCTGCGCGCCCATTCGTTCGCCGCAGCTAATTGGCCGCCCAACTCGGCACCGACGACCTGCATAAACAAAGCGTTAGCCGATACCGATCAACACATCACTGATCCCCTCAGAGCTGCGGCCTACAAGGCGGCGAAGGGTAAAAATCTTGTTGCAGATAAACCGTCACGCTCGATCAGCGTCGGGTCTCAAGCGGGTCGCCGCTGCCATCCAGCCAGACCACCGAAGCAACCCGCCAACCCGCAGGCCGCCACTACGAAAGCCATTGCGGCTCATAGTCCTATCCGGCAGACGGCGGGCGCGGCATCACGGCGTGGCGGAAGCCGTAG